>NZ_MU078696.1:0-347326 GCF_014078525.1 Nitrosopumilus sp. b3 | reverse complement strand
TCAGGTTCTGGTGTTGGTTCAGGTTCTGGTGTTGGTTCAGGTTCTGGTGTTGGTTCAGGTTCTTGGTCTTTTTTTATCTCAACATTATCTAAAGAGCCAAAGACAGTTTCAAGAAAAGTTTTCTTGTCAAATTCCTTGAGATCAGAGTATTCCTGTCCAGTTCCAACGTAAATTACTGGAGTTGAAGTTATTTTGACAATAGATAGTGCAGCTCCGCCTTTGGCATCTGCATCACTCTTGGTCAAAATTGACGCATCAAATTTTACATGTTCATAAAACTCTCGTGCTTGATTTACTGTATCATTTCCTGCCAAAGAGTCACCGACAAAAATTTTCATGTCAGGGTTTACAACTTTGGTGATTTTTGCAATTTGCTCCATCAAGTTTTTGCTTGTTTGCATTCTTCCTGCAGTATCAATTAGTACGCAATCTGTTCTGTGTGAATTTGCATAAAGAACTGCATCTCGTGCAACAGCAGCAGGATCTGACTCATAGTTCTGGGCAACAAGTTTTAGATTAAGTCGATTGGTGTGTTCTCGTAATTGCTCAATTGCTCCGGCTCTAAATGTATCAGCTGCTGCTATAACTACAGAATATTTTGCTTGTTGCAACAGATGTGCAATTTTTGCCAATGACGTAGTTTTCCCAGTTCCATTAATTCCAACAAATAAAATCAAAAAGGGTTTTCCTTGTTTCTTTTTTTCATCAATTTTTGCAAATAGATCATAGCTTCCTGCGATATCAAACAGTGAAGAGATGCTGGAAATCAGACTGTCTTTTACAAATTTTTCAATTTCTTTTTTATCAACTTTAGAGCCAATCAGTTTTGTTTTGAGATCATCTTTGATTGATTCAATTACTTCAGTTGCAACGTCTGACTCCATAAGAGAAATTTCTAATTCAAATAAAATATCTTCAATGTCTTTATCATTAAGTTCCTTCTCACCAAGACTTTTCGCTGCATTTGAGAATGCACTACGAAGTTTATCAAACATGGCTTATCCCGATTTTGGTTGTTGCATTGCCTGCATCATTTGATTCATTTGTGCTTTTCCTTGCTCTAATCTACTTGCTGCATCTTGTTTCTTTGCAGCGGTATCTTGCAAAGCAACTTCGATTTCTTTAATTCTTGCTTCAAGATAATTAATTGCAGAAGGGAAATCTTTTTCAACTGCAACTCCTGCTCCAATATTCAAAATAATTTTGCTATTTGATGAAATCTTTGTTGGGATAAAGGTACCCATTCCAATTGGAACTAGAGTTTCTGATTCAGGGATTTTACCAAGTGACTGGATTGATTCAATTGCTGCAGTAGCTTCCCTCAAAATACTGTAGAAAGTTCCTTCTCTTTGAGATAAATCAGAAAAATATGTCTCTAGCATTTGCATCTGCTGCATTAATTGCTCTGCCTGTTCTTCACTCATTTACAACCAACCTCCCTCAGAAGGTTATAAATTCATTCATAGGTAAAATGAAATTAAAAATAGAAAATGAAGAAAAAAATAAAGATTGAACTTTATTTTGCTTTAGAGAATCTAGATTCTACCTCATCCCAGTTTACTACATTCCACCATGCAGCGATATAGTCTGGTCTTTTGTTTTGGTAGTTTAGATAGTATGCATGTTCCCAAACATCACAGCCCAACAATGGTACTAGTCCTTCAGTTCTTGGACTGGTTTGGTTTGGCATTGATTTGTATTCAACCTTACTTGATGTAGGATTGTAAACTAACCATCCCCAACCACTACCTTGAATTACTGCTGTGGTGGATGAAAATTTCTCTTTAAACTCAGCGAAGCTTCCAAAAGAACTGTTAATTGCATCAGCAATTGATCCTCCTGGTTCACCGCCTCCGTTTGCTTTCATGTTGTTCCAAAATAGCCTGTGGTTATCAAAGCCACCACCATTGAAATTAACTGCACCTCTTTGAGCTTCTGGTACTGAATTGATATCAGCTAGAATCTCAAGTATGTCTTTTGATTGAATATCAGCAGGACATGCTTCAAGAGCTGCATTTAGTTTGTCAGTGTATGCTTGATGATGTTTTGTATGATGAATCTCCATTGTTCTTGCGTCAATGTGAGGTTCAAGTGCATCATATGCATATGGCATTTCAGGAAGAGTGTATTTTCCCATAGAATCAAAGAGATCCTAATTCAATTTATTGGTTTATGAAGCAATTCATTTTTACTTGTAAAAATGCTTAAAAAATTTGTGAAATTTCTAATATTTTCATTAATATTTGTTTTTGGTACAGGATTTGTTTTCTCTGAGTTCTTTTTTGCTGAAGATGAAATCCAAGTTTACCTTGACAAAAGCGTTCCATACATTGGAACTGATGTTCCCAGAATGGATGGGATAGACGGGACAGGAATTAAAATTGCAGTAATAGATACCGGAGTTGATTTTAACCATCCAGACTTGCTTGGTTGGGGACCTGAGGGCAAAGTCATAGGAGGGTACAATTTCATCAACGAAAGCAAGCCACCACTGGATACCAACGGACATGGCACTCAAGTTGCAGGGGTAATTGCAGCTGATGGGCAAGTAAAAGGTGTTGCGCCAAAGGCCAAAATTCTTGCATACAAAGTTTCAGAAAACGGTGAAGGTGTGTCATCTGATCTAATAATTCGAGCAATTGAAAAAGCAGTTGAAGACGATGCAGACATTATCAACATTAGTTTGGGAGTCAACAAAACAAACACAAAGATTGACCGTGCAGTTAATCTTGCATTAGAAAAAGAGATTTTTGTTGTAACTGCAGCTGGAAATGACGGTCCAGGGTTGAAAACCATTGGAAGTCCTGGAAGAAATTACGGTTCAGTTACAGTTGGTGCAACATACAACAATCTCACATCAAGTCTTGTTGCAACACTGGAAGTAAATGAAAAACCATTTACTGTAATTCCGATGGTCGGCTCTACAAAATTAGAAGAACCAATTACTGGAAAAATAATTTTTGCAGGGTATGGGAAACTAAAGGACTTTGAGGGAGTTGATGTCAAAGATTCAATTGTAATTGTCGAGAGAGGAAGTGATGTGGAAGGAGAGATGCTATATTTTTCAATCAAAGAAAACAATGCTGCAAATGCAGGGGCAAAGGCACTGATAGTTTACAATAATGTTGGAGGAATTTTTCTTGGGGAGTTGATTCATGAGTTTATGGATTCAGACTACTATCCACGAATTCCAGTTGTATCAATTGACAGAGAGGAAGGTCTGCAAATAATTGAATCAATCAAAGACAAAAATCATGCATCAATGCATCTGTTTTACAATCCAGACTTTGTGGCGCATTTTAGTTCCCGCGGTCCTGTCTCACCATTTTACATAAAGCCCGAACTGGTTGCACCTGGTGCATACATCAATACCACTCAAAACAATGCAGGGTACAATTTCACCAGCGGAACAAGTTATGCGGCACCACATGTTAGTGGGGCAGCAGCGCTATTACTCCAGAAAAACCCAACACTGCACCACCACGAGATAAAATCACTATTACTTACTACAGTTGAGCCTGTATCTGATGCCTACGGGCAGCAATTTGCTCTAAATGACTCAGGTGCTGGAAGACTTGATATCGAAAAGGCATTTGAGGCCAACCTAATAATCATGCCACCAAATTTTGTAATTGGCATCTCATCAGATAGTACCGTTGCAGAAAGACAATTGCAACTAAAACTCATCGAGGGAACCCTAGAAGATTTGGATGTAAAGTTTGAAGGGCCAGAATTTATTCAGTTTGGATATAATCTTGAAAAAGATAATTTGAGATTCAAACTTAGTATGACCGGAGATAACTTTGGTGACCATGAGGGAAGAATAATTATTCACCATGATGGCACTCGTTATACAATTCCAATACTAATTCATTACACTGAAGGTTCAGTATCTGTAATTCAACAGAATCAAAAACTCATCTTTGATATTTATCATCCAGAGAAATGGAACTTTGCAAAAATCTCAATTACAAATAGCAAAGACGGCAAAGTTGATACTACTACTATGCTGCCAAACAAAAAAGCATCAATAGATGTTTTTGAGAATGCAGAATATTGGATTGAAGCTAAAATTAGAACAGACCAAAACTCTACTAGTGCATACAATACAATTCGGATCAGTACAATTCCAGATGACATTCAGAGATTTGACATTGACATTCCAGGAAAACAGATTGGAATCATTGCAATAGTAGTTGCAGCTATTGGAATTTTTGGATTAATTAAAAAAAGATACTCTAAAGTGGAGCTTTTGGACCTGCCTCAATAATTTCAGGTGAGACACCATCGAACTTTTTGAAATTCTCAGTGAACATCTGGGCTAGTTTCTTTGCAGACAAATCATAAGAATCCTTGTCAGTCCATGTGTTTTTTGGATCTAAAATTTCTGATGGAACTCCCTCTACTTCAGTTGGAATATCCAAGTTAAACAGATCATCATGACGATACTTTACAATATCAAGTGCACCAGATAGTGCAGCAGTAACCATTGCGCGACTGTACTTTATCTTGATTCTTTTTCCAACACCATAAGGTCCGCCAGACCATCCAGTGTTTACAAGATAAACTACGGTATTATGCTGATTAATTTTATCACCCAATAATTTGGCGTAAACTGAGGCCGGTCTAGGCATGAATGGTGCCCCAAAACACTCAGAGAACACAGACTTTGGCTCTTTGATACCTCGCTCAGTTCCTGCAAGCTTGCTTGTGTAACCGGACATGAAATGAAACATTGCCCCCTCCTTTGTCAATCTAGAAACTGGTGGTAAAACACCCAGTGCATCAGCTGTCAAAAATACAATAACTCTGGGATTTCCCCCAACACTTGGAATCACAGCTCCTGGAATAAAGTCCAAAGGATATGCAACTCTGGTGTTTTCAGTTAATGTGTTATCATCATAATCAGGAACATTGTCTTTGAGTACTACGTTTTCTAAAACTGCACCGGGCTTGATAGCATTCCAAATTTCAGGTTCTGCTTCTTGACTTAGATTGATGCACTTTGCATAGCATCCACCTTCAAAGTTAAACGTTCCATTATCAGACCAACCGTGTTCATCATCACCAATTAATCTTCTATTAGGATCTGCCGAGAGAGTAGTCTTTCCAGTACCGGACAATCCAAAGAACAACGCAGTGTCACCTTTTTCTCCAATGTTTGCAGAGCAATGCATTGGGAAGATACCGCGGTCAGGCAACAAGTAATTCATCACACCAAACATTGACTTTTTCATTTCTCCTGCATACTCTGTTCCGCCAATCAAAACAATTTTTCTAGTCAAGTCAATTAGGATAAAGACATCAGTTCTTGTTCCATCAATTTCGGGATTTGCTTCAAAGTCGTTAATACATAAAATTGTAAATTCTGGTTCGTGATTTTCAAGTTCTTCTTTTGTTGGTCTGATGAATAGATTCCTTGAGAACATGCTTTGCCACACATGATCATTTATGACTCTAATTGGTAAACGGGTATTAGGGTCTGCCCCAACAAATCCATCAAAGACATAAAGCTCCTTGTTATCAACAAAGTTTTTCATTTTCTCTAAGAGTTTTTCAAATTTGCCAGTTGGGAACTGATGATTGATTTTGCCCCAATCAATAGTATCATGAGTTTTATCATCAAATACAATAAATCGGTCATCAGGTGAACGGCCCGTATATTTTCCAGTATTGACTGAAAGGGAGCCTGTGGAATTTACTACGCCCTCTTTTCTCTCAACTGCAATTGAGACCATCTCCTCAACACTGAGATTTCTATGTACTTTTGATGGATTGATTCCAAACTCCTTTAGCTGGGAAGAAAATTTGTCAGTTACTGAATTACCTACTACTTGGGTCAGAGGATTTGGCCTCCAAAAGTAATTTTATCAATCCCAGGCTGGTTCATGAGATATCGATCCGCCTAAAGTTTCCTTATTATCTTTTTCTTATAGGGAATTATCTTTTTGTCTAGGAACGTATTTATTCCAAAATTCAAGACTCAAATTGATGCCTATCAATAAGGACAAGATTGCAAAGAGACAGGAAGTAAAGGAACACAATCCAGACTTTGTAAGACCAGAAAGCTGGCGTTATGTTAGACTACAGACTAACTGGAGAAAACCAAAAGGTATCGATCATCATCAGAGAAAACAAAAGAGTAGAGGCCGTCCAGGACTTGTAAAAGTAGGATATGGAGGACCAAAAGAAGCAAGAGGATTGCACCCATCAGGATATACAGATAATTTAGTATTCAATTTATCAGACTTGGAAAAACTAGATCCAAAAAAAGACGGAGTT
This sequence comes from Nitrosopumilus sp. b3, assembly GCF_014078525.1. Taxonomy (NCBI): domain Archaea; kingdom Thermoproteati; phylum Nitrososphaerota; class Nitrososphaeria; order Nitrosopumilales; family Nitrosopumilaceae; genus Nitrosopumilus; species Nitrosopumilus sp. b3. The sequence goes on along the minus strand of NZ_MU078696.1, from coordinate 341,044 downwards.
AGATTCGGACACAGTGTTGGAACTAGAAAGAGAAAGGAAATCATCGTAAAAGCAATTGAAAATAAATTTAAAATTTTTAATGCGAGAGTGAGTGCAAGTGGTAGTAAATCTTAACGCAAAGAAGAGACTCGCATCTAGAGTCACAGGAGTCGGAATTCACAGAATCAAATTCGATACTGATCATCTCGATGACATTGCAGATGCAATTACTAGAGAAAACATCCGTAGTCTTATCACTGCAAATACAATCAAGATAAAACCATTTGTCGGAACATCTAGAGGAAGAGCACAATTCAAAAAAGAACAGAGAAAGAAGAGAGGTACAACTCAAGGTTCAAAACAAGGAAGAAAAGGTGCAAGAGTTGGTAAAAAAGAAGTTTATGTTGCTAAAGTTCGTTCATTAAGAAGATTACTAAAGATTGCAAAGGACAGAAAGGACTTGACAAATCCGGAATTCTGGGAACTCTACAAAAAAGTAGGCGGTAATACTGTTAGAAATAAAGCACACCTCAGACTGCTCATGGATGAAATCAGAGAAAAGAGAAAAGACTAGAACAGATAAACTGTATTTTCTAAATTCATAATTTTACCATTTTTTATCTCAATACCTTCATCACTTAGCATCTTTGTTTTAATGTGCTCCCCATATGCATAGCCCCCAACTTTTCCTGTAGACATTACAACTCTATGACATGGAATAATTACAGGGTATGGGTTCTTGTTCATTATTCTTCCAACAACTCTCTGTCCATTTTTTAGTCCAACTGCTTTTGCCAGCTCACCATAAGTTGTGATTTGGCCTTTGGGAACCTGGAGTAATTTTTTGTAAATCTTTTGTTCGAGATTCAAAGTTTGATTACCTCAAGATCTGTTGATTCAAGTAAATCAAGTACTTTTTGTTTATCTGAACCCAAGCCTTTCCAGTCCAATAGTGCAGCAGTTGCCATTTTGTTTTGCGATAAAATATGGGAAAACAGTTCTGAATCAAGACTCTCAAGTGCATGCTTTGGAATGACAGTTCCAAGTGCATACTTTCCATCAAGGAGCTCATCTGTAAACTTTGAGGGATAGTGGGTACCACCAAAGCAGATAGCTACTGGGTTTTTAGGAATTGGATTAGACATCACATCATTTACCAATAATGCAACAGAATGGCAAAGAGATTCATCAGTCCACTGTTTTTCAGTTGTACCAATCTCTATGAAGATTGATGGTTTTTTCAATGCAGTAGGACCGTGGTGTGTGGCCTCTATGGTAATTTGAAAATCTGAAAACTTTAATTTGTTTTTCTTTAATTTTTTAAGATAAGCCTTTTGGAGATCAGGATGGGGAATTGCAACTTGTCTGTCATTTCCTCCAAACTTTGCCTCTGAGAAATTTCCCGTACTATGACATGTCAAAGCCAGCTGTCCGGACTCTGCTGCATGTTTTGAGAGAAACACAAATCCATCATAATCATATTTTTCTTCCAGCCAATCAGCTGAAATTGCAGGGGTGGGAATGATTAGCAAGTCATAATTTTTTCCACGAAAAACATCACCGTCTTTGGTCATCCTCTTTGAAAGAAATTTTGCCATATTGTGACCAGCTGGGTCATCTTGATACGCAATTAGTAGTTCCATGAGATAAGGAATATAAGGACACCATATTAATTTCCACCAATGAACCCTAGGCAGACTTTGAAGAATATGGCAAATACCATGAAAATGGCGAAAAAACCTGACAAAGATGAGTACCAGCAGCACCTTAGACTCGTATTATTGGGAATTGGAGGAGTCGGATTAGTTGGATTTACCATACAGTTTGTCTTTTCGGTAATTACATTTGGACGGTAAAATTGTCAGAGGAAATAAAATCACATTTGTTTGCAATCAGAACCACTGGGGGACAGGAAAAAGTGGTCATGAGATTATTAGAAGCAAAAGCTAACGCCAATCAAATTAACATTCAATCAGTATTACTAGTTGACAATCTCAAGGGATATGTCGTAATCGAGGCAATCAATCCTAGTGATGCATACATGGCAGTTGAAGGTGTAAGACACATTCGCGGTCAATTAAGAGGAGAATTAGAATTCAAAGATATCGAAGGATACCTAATCAAGAAATCAACAGTTTCACAATTAGCAGTAGATAATGTCGTAGAAATTACAGGAGGTCCATTCAAGGGAATGAAGGCAACAATCACAAGAATTGATGTTGACAAGGAAGAAGCAACTGTAGTTTTACTTGATGCATCATACCAATTGCCAGTAACAGTAGACGCAAACTACCTGAAACTCTCAAGTGAGGCTTAGGAAGGATTAAATTTTCATTTAGAGTTTGATTTAACATGGGAGAACAAAAAGTATCATCACTTGTAACAGGCGGAGCAGCATCAGCAGGTCCACCATTAGGTCCTGCACTGGGACCACTAGGCGTCAACATCATGGAAGTAATCAATTCAATCAATGAAAAAACCAAAGACTTTGAGGGAATGAAAGTTCCAGTTACAGTAGTTGTTGATTCTGAGACAAAAAAATATGAAATTGAAATTGGCATCCCTTCAGCTGCTGCACTAATCATGAAAGAGGCCGGAATCCAGAAAGGCTCCGGTGCATCTGGCACTGAATGGGCTGGAGATGTATCACTTGATTCTGTGATCAAAGTTGCAAACACTAAACTTGAGAAATCTTATGCCACATCATTGAAATCAGTTGCAAAGACAATCATTGGAACATGCCTTGCACTAGGAGTCAAAGTAGAGGGAAAGACACCAAAAGAGATTACTGCTGAAATCAATGAAGGCAAATGGGATTCAAAATTCCAATAATTTCTGGAAAAAATATTATCAATAATCACAGTTTTTAGAATCTATGAACAAAGTATCACACTTTGAAATTCCATATGATGATCAAGGCAGAGCGCAAAAGTTCTATCAAGACGTGTTTGGATGGCAGATAGCGCAATTTGCAGACAGGGATTATCACATGGCAATAACTACCCCTAGTGATGAGAAGATGAAACCTAATGAGGCAGGTGCAATCAATGGAGGTTTACTTCCAAAGAATCCAACAGGGAGACATCCAATGATAGTAATCGATGTACCTGATATTGAGGACCACATCAAAAAGGTGGAATCTGCTGGCGGCAAAACTGTAATGCCTGTAATGAAGATAGGTGATTTTGGAATGTATGCCAGAATTTCAGACACTGAAGGTAATGTAATTGGTATTTGGCAGACAATTGGAACCTGCTAATACTTTTTTTATTTTTGAAAAAAAAATATTCAGTAGTTGATAAAAATCAAAATTAAATTTTGAGTAAACCATCCTTATAGGGGGATTTCATATTATGTGTATGATCCGAGGAGCTCCAAAATACATCATGGTAGCATTTTTTGCATTAGGGACGTTGTTTGTTGTGTTTTCATTTTGGGCACTATATCTAACGGATATTCCACAAGAGCAATTCCTAGACGATTCTAGGTTTGAAGAAGAGTACGTAAAATATTACGAATGGAACATTCTATTTGGAACAGTACTAATAGGAATTGGTTGGATTTTTGTATTTCTTGGACGTAAAATGTCACGCAGGTAATTTTCTAAAAGTTATATTTTATTTGTAATTTTTAAGTATTGAAAGAATGGAATAGTTTGTATGAATAAAAAAATTATTTACATTATCTTAGGAATAGTAGGATTAACAGCATTTGAATTACTTTTCTATTCAGGTTTGTTTTCATTCTAGTTCTATAGAATGGGAATATTAGCTGAATCTAATTAGTCATATCTAATTTTCATAGACTTTAAATTAAAAAACTACCTACATGTTACTATGAGAATTGATTCATGTAGAAAATGTGGAATCGAATTAGAAAAAAACAAAAAGTGTGATGTTTGCAGAAAAGTAAATCAGTTTTTCTGTCACAGATGTGGCTTTACAACTGATGAACAAATTCACACAGAGTGCAGCATTCAAAGAACAAACTATAGTATTCAAAATGCAGCTGTAGTTTAATTCTCAAAAGACAAACAAAATTTCAAATAATAATTATTGAAAAAAACTACTCAACGTCTGCTTTTGGAAGTAAAATAGTAAAGATTACTCCTCCTGTTGGTAAATTTTTAACATAAATTTCACCCTTATGTGCCTCTACAGTATTCTTGCAGCTAACCAACCCCAATCCAGTTCCAGTTTGTTTGGTAGTGAATAGCGGTTCAAATATTGCATCCAAAGAATCAGCTGGAATTCCATCACCATTATCCTCTACAGTTATTTTATCAAACTTTTTTTCCTTTTGGAAATTTATAATTATTTTTCCATCTTTTTTCCCAATAGCATGAATGGAATTTGAAATTAAATTCACAATTACATTTTGAATTTGATTTTTATCGCACCAAATCATCCCATCATTTTCAGACACTGAAATTTTGATGTTTTTTGGAAATTGAAATGATTCTAATGATTTTGAGATGATTTCAGAAAATTTTACATTCGCTCTTTTAGGAGGACTTTTTTTGATAAACCCAAGGACCTCGTCAATTTGATGATTCATTCTCAGGACTGCATATTGCATCATATCAAAATATTCTTGGTTTTCTTTAATCATCTCAGGTTTTTTTGTTTTCAAGATGTCAATTGCCATTTTTAATGAATTCAATGGATTTCTCAAATCATGGGTAATTCTTGAAGACAATTCACCAATTGCGGCTAATCTTTCAGTTTTGATCATCTCTTTTTGATACTTTTCTAATTTTTCACCCATCTCAAAGATTTGTTTAGACAGTTGATCAATTTCAGAAATATTTGAAAAGACTTGAGGATTTTCTAAATTTCCATCAGAAATTCGGAATATATTTTCTTTAAGTTTTAAAATCGGTCCACTGATAGATCTACCCAATTGAAATGCTACAACTCCAGAAATTCCCAAAATGATTAACGCAGTTACAGTAATGCTTATGATTGAATTTTGTATTGTAGAATTGATTTCTTTGGTAGAATACTCTATGACTAGAATGCCAATTTTTTCAGTCAGCGTTATTGGTTTTGAGGCATGAATTACATCATCTTCCACCAACATCATCTCTTTGTCTTCTAAAATTGAGGTTTGAATGAATTCATCCTCAAGCACTCTGCCAAAATTATAGTCAGCATCACTCCCATCAGTAAATAAACGCCCGTCAGGAAACAAAACAAGAACCTGGAGAACATTTTTTTCTTTCTCCAGATTATCAATGAGTTCATTTAATGCATCAACATCCAAGTTATTCATTGGATTTCTCATTTCACTTTCAGTTAGATCACATAATGCTTTAATTTTTGAAATTGATGAATCGAATAAATCCCTAGTTGTAAACTCTGCAATAATAATCGAAGTCAAGGATGTAGCAATCAGTACAGGAATAATTGTAATGAGTACTAATTTGGAATTAAGATTCATCTTACTCTAATAATTCCATTAATTTTTCTGAAATTTTAAAATCTTCATCCCAATTTATTTCTGAAAACTTTGAAGTGTCAGATATTTTACCAAGAATTTCCAGTGTACTGGGATGATTATCCATATCTAAAAGAATCTCTTTGAGTGCATCCTTTTGTTCCACATGGTTGCCAACAAACACCATTTGTCTTGGAAGTGATTTAGTTGATTCAATTATTTTTACTCTTTCTTTGATGTTCGTTGGAATGTCTTCAAAATCTAAATTTGATGTAGTCCCCACATCACCTCTTCCCTCAAGAATCCAAATCGGAGTATTCTCATCATCTTTACTAAAGACAAACGAAAAATCATCAGTTCCATCAAGATCAATACTGTATCCAGCATTCTGAAGATGAATTACAGGTAAAAAATACCCTGATGTGGATTCCATATCCTCAAAAACCAATGTTTTATTGAATAGATTATCAAATGTGATTTCAGAGTCAATTGGTGTTATGAACACTGTATGATATTCACGATGCCCCTCCTTCCAGGATAAAAGAAAAGGCTCAATGTCGGCATCCTGCATGATTTTTATTCCAATTAAAGGACTATCAAAATACAGATCCATCTCATGATTGTTTATTGATTCAATCATTTTTTCTGGGTTTGGAAGTATTGACACTTTACCCATGAACACTTTATTTTCATCACTAATTTTCTCTGCAATATAATCAGCTAATGGCTGATATCTTTTCACCATCTTTGCAGAATCCCTATGGATTGTACCAATTGTAAAAAATTCATAATCTGAACCTACAGTACTGATATTTTCAGTATCGTTATTTTCAACAGCATTATTATCTGAATATAATGACTGATATCCAATCATTCCTGACACAATTACAATACCAATTATTCCCAAAATTATGTAAAGTTTCAACTTTTACTGCTAAACTCATAAGATATTAAAAATAGCTGTCGGTACTTGTCGTATGAGTATAAGTTGTATAATTGCAGAAGACGATCCAATTAATTTAAAATTATTCTCAGAATTACTTGAAATAAACGGAATTTCTGTTTTAGACAAAGTAACTAATGGAAAAGAGGCAGTAGCATCTTTTGAAGCATTTAATCCCGATGTAGTGTTTTTGGATGTAATGATGCCTGAAGTTGACGGGGTTTATGCATTAGAGCAAATCCGAAAGATAAATCCATCATCCAAAGTTGTAATGGTTACAGCAGATACCTCAGAGGAAACCGAGCAATTAATGGAAAAATTAAAACCATCAGCAGTTATCCACAAGCCATATGAAATAATTACACTTTTACATATTCTTGAAAATGAGCTAGAACTAAAAATTTCATCATCAGATTAAAGAAAATCAAAACAGTATTTTCATCATTGAGTTTACATAATTATTTTTTCACATAAATTGGATTTGCAATAAGAGAATTGTTTATTATCTAGAATTTGGAAATTGATTAACAGCTTGAAAGCATCCGATTTATTTGTAAAATGTCTTGAAAATGAAGGTGTCGAGTACATTTTTGGAATACCAGGAGAAGAAAATGCAGATTTTGTAATGTCATTATCTCAATCTAAAATAAAATTCATTTTGACTCGTCATGAACAGGGGGCAGCCTTTATGGCAGATGTCTACGGAAGGTTAACAGGCAAAGTTGGCGTATGCCTTGCTACCCTAGGGCCTGGTGCAACAAACCTGGTAACTGGAGTTGCAAATGCAAACATGGACAGATCCCGACTACTTGCCATTACTGGTCAGACAGATTCACATCTCTTACACAAGGAATCTCATCAAAACATGGATGCAATAACAATGTTCAAACCAATTACAAAATGGAATTGGTCAATACGCAATCCACAAAATATTCCAGAAATTGTAAGAAGGGCATTCAAAATTGCACTCGAGGAAAAGCCTGGTGCTGTACACATTGAATTGCCCCAGGACATTGCAAAAAAAGAAGCAGACATACCCCCAATAAATCCTCAGCCTGTCTTTAGATCAGGGGCAAATGAGGAATTGATAAAACAAGCTGCCAAAATTATTCTTGAAGCAAAACATCCAGTAATTTTTCTAGGAAACGGTTGTGTTAGAGAGAATGCAAGTCAACACATCAGAAAATTAGTAGAGAAAACAGGAATCATAGCGATGAATACATTTATGGGAAAAGGAGTTGTCTCAGATGATTCTCCACTCCATCTTCATACAATAGGCATCAAAGATGCAGATCATGCTTTGCTTGCAATAGAATCAGCTGATGTTGTAATTGCGGTAGGAGTTGATCTGGTAGAATACAGTCCTAAAAATTGGAATAAAAAATTAGATAAAAAAATAATCCACATTGATTTCACACCATCTGAAGTCTACACCTATTACAGACCAGAAGTGGAAATAGTTTCAGATATCGAATATGCAATTGATGCAATTCTCGACGAATTAGAACAGCAGAAAAAAACACATCCAGAATTAGACGTATTTCCAATTAAAGAGATTCCAGAATTATTTAAAAAAATTATGAAAGAAGTAGATGAAAGACGAGATTCATTTAATGATGATGAGTCATTTCCAATAAAGCCTGAAAAATTAGTAATTGATGTTCGAAATGCTTTGGGCGAAGATGATATCGTACTATCAGACGTTGGTGCCCACAAGCTTTGGATTTCTAAAATTTACAAAACATATCAACCAAATACATGCATCATCCCAAACGGATTTTGCTCAATGGGATTTGCATTTCCAGGTGCAATTGCAGCAAAGATTGTCTATCCTGAGAAAAACATAGTAGCTATGTGTGGGGATGCGGGATTTTTAATGAACATTCAAGAACTTGAGACGGCAGTCCGTCTAAAATTGGGATTCATTACAGTAGTCTGGTGTGATCTGGACTTGGGAATGATTTCAATGAAGCAAAAAAACGAATTTGGCAAAAGTGTCTTTACAAAGTTTACCAATCCTGATTTTATCAAATTGGCTGAGAGCTTTGGAGCAGTAGGGTTTGTAGTAAAATCAACAAAAGAATTTTCAAAGACTATGGAGGAGGCAAAACAAATCAAAGACAAGCCAGTAATTATTGCAATTGATGTGGATTATTCAAGAAATCATGTTTTGTTAAATGACAGCAATTATGAAATTTAAAATAAAAATCCAAACTAATTGCTTATTGGGTTTGGACATGTTTCAGGGAATTGAAATGAAGTTATCTTCTTATCATGCTCTGTTACCTTAAAGCAGACAGATACATGAAAGCGTTCATCGGTGAGCATTCCACAAATTCTACAGATAAATCGTGTAGGAGCTTTGCATTTACCGCACAAGGAATATTCAAAGAGCAATCCCCCACATTTCCTGCATGACTCATCAGGCAACGCTACACCTCAAACTATAAGGCAGTTATGCCACCTGTAGAATTTTTAATGGTGATGTGTCTTTAGTTGCAAGAAACCTGTATGCAGTTTGAATTATCGGATAGGGGTTAAATTCAGGCTGTACGGATAATAGCATTAGATCATCTCCAGATGGAATTGTAATCATTGTAGTGTTTTCCCTAAATGAAACAATAGCAGATATCTTCCCAAATGAATTGTCAAATTCTTTTCTCATTGACATGTCAAGGGTAGTCTCCATAAAGAGCATCTCTAGTTTTTTTGCATCTGTCTCCAAAGGAAATGTCTGCGATTTGCATTCAGAAACCTTTCGTCCACGATTATTAATCATCACTGCAAAATTAATTCCAGGTATTTCACACATATTTTTACAGATTTCATCATACAGACACATTTGCTTTATTTCCATTTAGTAATCCTCCTCATCCAGCAGAATCCAAGATAGGCCTGCAACATCTTCACAGCAGAATTTTTTGGCATTCTCAACTGCAGGTACTTTGGTGTGTTTTATTTTCATAGTCTGAATCTGATTTGTTTCAGATTGCTTGTGAATCAATATGGTCGACATGCAATCTTTTGAGTCGAGTATTATATGGGATTGATTATTGAATTGCGGTATGCCTTTTTGGAACTAAAGATGAATTTTTTTAATTAGTATCTAGAAAATAAAAAGCTAAACTGTTTCAGTAAGATATACCGGATCCTTGTCGGTTTTTTGTAGTTCCACAAAGGTTTCAGAGTTTTGAACGCCTGGAACTTTACCTATCTTTTCAATAACGATACTATGAAGAGCCTCAAGATTTTTTGCATAAACTTTGATGATGATATCGAATCTGCCAGTGACTTCTGAGATAGATACGACTTCAGGGATATTCATGAATGTTTTGTGTATATCGTCTTTGAGTTTTGGATCTCGATTAATTCCAACTGATGCCTTTACACCGATTCCCAAAAGAGAATCATCTATCTCTACTGTGAATTTTTTGATTAGTTTTTTCTTCATCAGTCGCTTAATTCTGCTATAGAGCACTGAGGCATTGATTCCGAGTTTTTTAGATAATGTAGGTACAGAAATTGATCCATCCTTGGTCAATTCAAATAGCAATTTCATATCTAGGTCGTCAAAACGATGCAACGTATTCGAAAAAAGATTTTCTGATTTAATATATGTAGGTTTTTACAAATAATTTGGCTAGATTTACAAGATTTAATTGAAAATCTGTAATTTTTCTAAAAATTCCGATATCAATAAACCTCAATCCCTAAACGATTTTAAGTAGGCTTTTTTGAAAATGTTCGTAATGATTACAGAGTCTCAGCTAGTAGATATGATCAAAGAGGCAAAGGCTGCCACAAAAAAGAAAAAGTTTACGCAGTCAATTGAGCTAATTGTAAATTTCAAAGATATTGATGTGAAGAAAGGATTTGCATTAAATGAAGTAGTTCAGCTTCCAAAGACCAGTTCACCAGCAACTGTTTGCGTCATGGCAACAGGTGAGATGGGCCAGAAAGCAAAAGAGGCAAAGGCCGATTCTGTAATTGGAACCGAAGAATTAAACAGATTTGGAACAAACAAAAGAGAGTCCAGAAAATTCATTAACAAATATGATTTCTTTTTGGCAGATACCAAAGTAATGCCAACAGTAGGTAAAACATTGGGTCAACTATTAGGTCCTAGAGGAAAGATGCCAACACCAGTTCCTTTTGATGCACCAATTGATTCATTTTTGTCAAGATTTAGATCATCGATTAAAGTTAGAACAAGAGCATCACTATCTGTTTCATGTAAAATTGGAGATGAAACTATGGAGGATGCAGATTTAGCAATTAACGCACATGCTGTCCTTAATGCAATAGAGAAGAAATTGCCAAACGGTGAGAAGAATATGAAAAGAATTATGATTAAAACTACAATGGGAAAGCCAGTAAAACAAGTACAAGAGGTTAGAAAGAAATTTGCATGAAAATAGAACCACCTATCCTAAAAGAAAAACTCAGATGTATCAGCAATTACAAGAGTTGCCAAAAAAATACAAAGTAGTATCAGTAATCAAATTAAACAAAGTTCGTTCTACACAGATTTTACCATTAAGAAAAGTTCTCAAAGATGAAGTAGAGTTTGTTGCAATCAAAGACAAGGTTGCACAAAAAGCACTCAATTCACTTGACATTCCAGGAATCAAAGAAATTGCAGACCAGCTTGAAGGTCAATGCATGTTCTTATTTACAAACATGTCACCATTCAAGCTCAATGTTCTTTTAGCTAAAAACAAAGTAATGATGGCAGCAAGAGGAGGCGACATTGCAAGTATCGATATTGTGGTACCAGCAAAGAACACAGGAATTGCACCAGGTCCAATGCTAACAGAATTCAAGGAAGCTGGAATTCCAACAAAGATTGATCAAGGAACAATTTGGATTGCAAAAGACAGCACACCAGTTCTCAAAGGAGAAGCCATCAATGAAAAACTAGCATCAATTTTAGGTAAACTAGACATCAAACCAGTAGAGGCAGGAATTTCATTATTCACAGCACTTGAAGAAGGCAGCACGTATGCAGCAGACGAGATGGTAATTGATGTCGAGAAGATTAGAGCAGAATTTGGACAAGCACATCAAGAAGCAGTTTCACTATCAATAGAGGCGGCATACATAACCCCAGAAAACATCTCACAGATTCTCAGCAAAGCATCACAATATGCCCGCTCACTATCAGTAGAGTCAGGATTCATGACAGATGAGACAAAGGAGCAAATCTTGCAAAAAGCAGATGCACAAGCAAGATCAGTTGCCAGCAAGGCAAAAGACTACACTCCAGCATAAACCTAATTAGTTTTAGTTTTTAATTCAGACACGAATCAGTTTTGATAAAAACAATCAAGGGGTCTAAAGCATGAATAAAAAAAAATGGGCATGGTATGCAATAATTTTTGCAGTGATCATATCACTAGTAATTGCCACCATTCAGATTTACAGCATAGAAGAGCAAAACATCAAGACATCAATTACTGAAAATCAAATAGAGATTCAGGAAGTCATTGCAAAATCAATTGCAAAAAATATCACCTCAGAAATGGAGTTGATAATTTTTGAATTGGAGAATTTGGCAAAAGCAAATGAATTGCAAAAAGACACGGGGACAGCTGAATCAAGTAAATTGATTGCACAAACATTTTTGCGAATAAACTCTATTTCTCCTACTGCTCAAATTCTTGCACTTGATGAAGAGTTCATAGTTTTATCCCAAGCAAGCAAAAATCACGAGTCATTTGTTGGCGCAAAAGTAAAGGGATTATCAGAACTAATTGATTTGGAAAAAAACAGTCTCCCCGCAGATCCTAAAATTTTATCCATCAACACCCTTCTCTTTGATGAGCCAGAAATTGCAATTACATATCCAATAATCAGCGAGGAGACAAAAGAGCAAACAGGGACACTGCTAGTTACATTCGCATCAAGTGAATTTTTCAAGAGACATGGGAATATTTACGATGTAGAATCCCAATTTCTGACAGTAACTGATGAAAATCATGTGCGATTAATTTATCCAAACAATGAAAATTTTGAAGAGAATCAGTTAGGATATGACCCTGAATATGACAATGATCCAATACTAAATACACACATGCAGCTTATTTTGGAAGGTAATCTGTCTACTGCAATTTTTTCTCTAGATGATGATATTGGGGAGAGAATAAGTACAGGGATTCCAGTTATTATTAATGACAAAATTGAGTTTTTATTTGCAGTAGTTACGCCAACACAATCAATTAACAAAGAGATTGATGATATAATTTTCGTTACTCAGGTTCAAAGTATCTTTTTGTTGTTATCTACAATAGTTGTGCTTTTAGCATTGCTAGTAAAACGCTCTCAAAGCTTCAAGAAAGAGAAACTGACAGTGATTGGACAATTATCATCAAACATAGCACATGATATACGAAATCCATTAGGTACGATAAAAAATGCCGGAGTAATAATTCAAAAAGAAAACAAGGACGGTAATGGAATCATTTCAAGGGAGATTGACAGAATCAATCTATCAGTTAGAAGAATATCTCACCAAATCGAGGAGGTGCTAAACTATGTTAGAACAACCCCTCTAATTTTGAAATTATATTCATTAAATCAAATAATTCAAGAGGCAATTGATACACTGACCGTACCTGAGAACATTACAATTGACACTCCAAAAAAGGATGCAACCATAAAAATTGATCACGAAAAAATACTAATCGTATTTGTAAATATCATACTAAATGCAATTCAATCAATTGGAGATGCAAAAGGAAAGATCAATATCAGTATTGATGAAACTGAAACTCATGTTACAATAGAGTTTGAGAATTCAGGCCCTAACATCCCATCAAAAGATCTAAAACGTGTCTTCGATACCCTATACACAACCAAACTGGAAGGAACAGGTCTTGGTCTTTCTAGCTGTAAAAACATCATAGAGCAACACAAGGGAGAGATAACAGCGCATACCAATCCTGTAAAATTCTCAATAAAGTTACCAAAATGACCATTCAAATAATATCAACGAGTAATGGAAAAAGGCGAAAAAATTGGTAAATTCCCGTATTCTTTTGGTAGATGATGATATTCAGTTCCTAGAGGCCACAGAATACATGCTAAAATATGAAAATTATGACGTAATTACGGCTAAAAACGGGGAGGAGGCCATCAAAAAATACAAGGAATCAATCCCAGATATCGTTCTAATGGACTTGAAGATGCCAGTAATGAATGGCTATGATGCGTTTTTTAAAATAAAAAAAGACAATCCTGATGCAAAAATAGTATTCACATCAGCATATACCATAAATAATGAGGAATTTGCAAAAGCAAAAAAATCTGGATTGTATGGACTGCTAACAAAGCCATTTGATCTAAATGAGTTAAACAGTTTGATTGAATCAAAAAAGTAGAATTTTATTTTGTGTCGGATTTTTTTAAAATAGTATATCTCTGCTGATAATATTTTATTGCACTTCTAAAAAAAATCAAAAACCATTTTTTTAGTTTTGCATCTTCCTCAAATACAACATCCAAACTTTTTATTCCATTTGTTTTTGAATCGGTTTGTCCAAGTGGATTGTACAACAAATTAGTGTAAAACCAATACGAAATCTGCTCTGCGAGTTCTTCTTCTGAAATTGATTCAAAGTTTCTTTGGTATTTGATGTGCACATAAGACATTAACTCATAAAATGGAATTCCTGGCTGCACTTGGATTTGCGGATTGTCTGCAAGCAATCCATTTGCCAATAATTTTATTCCGTAAATTCTGTTACCTATTTTTGATTTGAGATAATCCCATTTGCCAAAAACTTTGGGTAATACACTAGAGTATTTTTGTGCAACCTTATCAATTTCGTTATTTGAAAAATCCAACACATCAATGCAATACAAAATTCCATACAAAGATAATCTATACTTGTCAGCTATTCCTGTTTTGAGACTCTTTCCATCTTTTACTACCAACCCTAGATTTAAAATTCCATCGGAATGCTTTCCTTTGTCTCTTCTTCCAACAAGAAGTCTTCTGTAGATTTTTTCTCGTTCACGTAGTTTTGCCATGTCATTTGGAATGGATATTTTTGCCAGGTCCCATGTTGTTAGCGGTTCATTTTTTGACATTACTTTCAAAAGAGATTGAACATTTTGCTGGTGCTTTGTTAGTTTTGATTTTTTTTCACCGGGCTTTCCATAATGAAGATGTGCGTTGGGACGCAAGTACATTTTGTAGTTTTGCAAGTTGCCCAATACAGATTCTGATTCAGAAGGCATACCGTAATCCGGTATCTCTTGTTATATATAACTCAGCCTCAATGATTGCATGAAGCAGCAAACCGTACACAACTGGCAACACTCGCCTTCAAAAACTCAGGTTGCAAGTATTCCTGTAAAAGCAGTGTCAAAATCCTTGCGCCAATCCAAGACACCTACCTTCTCCAGCGAGGATTTGATGGGGCTTTCCTGGGCATTGTTTGAGGAGAGATACTAAAATGCAAGCACAATATTTTTTCCCAAATGCCAGGATTGTGTGCAGCAAAATGCCGACCCATTTTGTTGCATTGCAGAGCCAAAAATGTATGGAGGAGATGAAGAAATGAGACCAACCAACAAAATTTTCCCTAGTGGTGGATTTTCATCTTCGCTGCTGATGCACACAGAACAAATCGAAAATTCAGACAGCATAGATTCTCAATACGAGAATGAAATAATGCTAGATGAGTTTGATTTGTTTGTACGCCATCACAAACAAACAAGCCATTTTAGGAGATGTGGTGCATCAGCATGAGCATAGTTTCAGTTCAAAGCATACCGAGGAAGAGTAAGACAAGAAGTTTGGCAACATCATGTATTTTTGGAATGGTGTTGAGTCTTTCTCTTACAATGTTTGATGATTCTGTTTTTGCAGAATCGACTCAAACGTCAGTGATAAGACTTGATGATGAGACAAGTCTTGAAAAGACAACGCTCAACATGAACATCCCTGAAACAAATACACTTCCTTGGGGAACAATCAAAGGCAAAGTGAATGACCCTTCACAAGGACATCCTGTGATTATTCAAATTTTCAAATCCGATGAGTCCGTTCCTATTCATGTTGCACAGGTTAACTTGAAAGGCGATCATTCCTTTGAGTACAAGTTCCGATTGCTGTCAATAGATGATGGTAAAATCACTCCTTTTTTTGAAGGCGACTATAATGTCAAAATCTTCAAGGTGATTAACACACCAACAGATAATCTAGAATCAATCTAGATTATCTCCATCTTTTTTATTTTTTTAATTTTAATTTGAAATATGGTGTCAAATCCGTATTTTACTCCAATAGTATTATTACTAGTAGAAACGAGATATTGTTGAATCAAGTAATGAGTTCCGAAAAAGGCAATTATTCAGGATATGGTAAATACGATGTTTCAGACAAATTAGAATTGAGCCTGCCAAAAACAGAAATCAAGATAGAAAGAAAATCCAATGACACACTATCATACTATCGAAAGAATGCCGAAGACGAAGAAGTTAGAAAATCATTTCCCAATTCAAGCAAAAATGTTTCACTTGAGCTGTGTCCAGTCTTGCCACTTCATCTTCCTGCTAAAAAAACACACGATCTCATCTTTTTGCGTTTAGCAGAGTCTATCTTTCTAGAAAAAAACTCTAAGGCAAGCTTTGTAATTCAATTCCCCATGGAGATAGGAGTCTTTGTGATAAACTCAAGTGATGGCTCAAAGGAGCTCTTTGATTGTTTTACATGTGAGCCAATGCACTCAAGATTTGCATTGTATGGTACTCCGGAGAACGGAAATCTATGCATGTACTCCAAAGTCAAACTACTAGAAGAGATTGATTCAGATCCTTATGTCTTTGCTAAAATGAGAGTTACTTTGAATAACGAACTAGACCACGGAGTATTTGTAAAAAAATTAGTATTCCCAATTGCAGAGCACATAATTTACTATGCAGAAATGTCTTCTGAAGTTCACATTGATGACATTAAAGGAGTGATAAAACCGTCAGTAAATAACGAAGTAATCGAGATTAATAGAGAAGAGTATGCCAAAAAAGACAAAGATTTGAAACTAGTCTCATATTCCAGCAGCAAGGAAAACAAATCATTTACGATGGAAAAGGGGTTTGATTAGATGGTTTTTGAAATTTTAGACACTCAACTTATGGAAGGAGTTACAATTTGGAGTTTGCTAATTACTGGAATTGTAGTTTTTGTCGGAGTAATTGTTGCAAGAATAGTTCGTATGATATTTAACAAAAAATTTGCACCAAACATGCCAATTCATACTGTAAAAACTATGAACAAGTTAATCTACTATGGAATAATCGTCATCTTCCTAATGGCTGCAACTGCAAGCCAGGGAATTGATCTTGGCGGGCTAGTAGTAGGAGCAGGATTCATGGGAATCGTAATTGGTTTTGCAGCACAGTCAGTAGTATCAAACATGATATCAGGAGTATTCCTGCTAATTGAAAAGCCGGTAAAACAAGGAGACACTGTAGACGTAGTAGACTCTAATGTATTGGGCAAACTAATCGACATTAGCACATTCTCGTCTAAAATTCAGCAATTTGATGGGACAGTTGTTAGAATTCCGAACGAAAAAATGTTTACGTCAAATCTTCGTTCATTTAATTTATCAGAAGTAAGAAGAAGTGAAGTTACAGTTGGCATTGGTTATGGGGAGAATATCGACAAAGCAATCAAGGTAATTAAAAATGCAATTGAAAAAAATGTAGTCTACTCACTAATGGAGCCGGAACCACAATTTTCTATTTCAGAGCTTGGAGATAACAGTGTAAACATTCTAATTCGCGTATGGTATCCACGAGATGATCTGCTTGAAGTTATGCCCAATTTACTCAAAGTAATTAAAAATGCATTAGATGAAGAAGGCATTGAAATTCCATTCCCACAAAGAGTGGTATGGGATGGAAAAGAATCTTAGAGGTAGGATTTCAAATCTAATTTCAAATAACTCAACTACATTTTCAATTGAGTTGCCAAAACAATAGGACATAATTTGGATAATTTGTTTAATACAAAAAGCACTCAGATCAAATCGTGAAGAAAACCATCATACCAATTATTGCGATAATCATAGTCGGAATTGTATCAGCATATGCCATATCTCCATATTTTACTGAATCAACAGTAGACGAGGCAATACCTACAGGTGCCATTATTGAATCATCTATGGAAGAAACTATGATGGAAGAATCAGATATGGAAGAAACTATTCCAATTTCATATGCTGGAACATTTATCGGAGTTGGTGATGGAATCCATGATGCACAAGGTGATGCATACACAATACCATTAAAAGATGAAAGTAATGTTCTAAGACTGGAGAATTTCCAATCAACAAACGGACCTGATCTTTATGTTTACTTGGCAACAGACGATAATGCTTCAGAGTTTATCAATCTAGGAGAATTAAAGGCAAACAAGGGAAATCAGAATTATCAAATTCCAGAAGATGTAGATCTTAACAAATACAACAAAGTTTTGATTTGGTGCAAAGCATTTGGTGTCTTGTTTGGTAGTGCAGAATTAGAGTGATTTAACCAGAAACAGTTAATCTGTGTTTTTTTAAAACGAACTAACAACTGTTCATAGTTACATTATGCAGATTTTTGATATGATTACAAAAAAGGATGGCAAGCAAATCCTTGCTCAACTATCAGATACAGAAGAATTCTCATCAATAGTAGATAGTGTGGCCATCATAAAAAATACAAATTCTATGACTAGAAAATCTCTTGAATCAGTAGTAAATCAAGATGTGTTGGATAATTTCCAAAAAATTGAAGAGGCAATAATTAATTTGCAGGGTCTCTTTGAGGAAACAAAAAAACCCTTTTCAAGACCACAAAATAATCACACAGAAGAAATGTCTTATGTCTCATTATTTGAGATACTAAAGCAATCCATACCTGCAAACATTCCCTCAGAGATATTCATCAATCTTCCAAGACATGATTTTGCAATTAAAGGCATTAAAAAAAAATTAGTCATTCTATTTTCAAGTTTGATTAGAAACTCAATTCAAGCTATGGATAAGAAAGGAAAAATCACAATTAGAGCATTTGAGTCAAACAAGCAAGTAAGAATTGAGGTAGAAGACACAGGTAATGGAATACCAGAAGAGATGATGAAGCAACTTTTTGTAGCTCATACTACAACAAAGCAATTCGGTACAGGTCTTGGCACTTCACTTGCAAAATCCATCGTAGATTTACACGGAGGGACAATTTCTGCAAAGAACAATCCCACAACATTTACAATCCAATTGCCTGTCTACGAATAACAAACTAATACAAGAATCAATATTATATTGTATGAGTGATTTTTTGCATGCGACATCAATGGATCATATAAATATGAACGTCAAAGATTTAGAGAAAACTGTAGAATTTTACAAAAAACTTTTCGGATTTGAGATTAGAAAAGATGACAATTCCCCAAACAAACTAGATGCACCATCAAAAATTATTGGCAATGACTCTATCAAGCTATGTCTATATGAAGATCCTCAAACATCTACTGCTGGAGGAATATCTCACTTTGGTTTTCATGTTGCAAACTTTGATGACATAATTGACAAATGCAAGGAATTCAATGTCGAAGTTCTCTATGACGGTCCTGTAGAGTTTGAAAAATCAAGATCTGTTTACATTAAAGATCCTAGCGGGTATGACATTGAACTCAGTGAAGTATCTGGCGGCGGACTCTAGATATTTTGTGGAAATAAAATAGACATTAGAATAATTTAAGAAATCCTCAACTGGTATCTATTGCACATCTGTTTGGACCAATCTCCAAATCAGGAATCTGTGAATGCACTAGTTCTAATTCTCCTTTGTTGACGCTAATGATTTTCCTATAATTCATTGGCCGTGGACGTGTAATGGCAACTACTTTTTTGATAAACTCTTGTTTTGAGATATCTAACCATGGGAGTTTTTTTGCTTGCTGTATGGTAGAATAAAATGCATCATCTCTAGGTTCTACATCCCCATGATGAGTTGGGAATACCATAGTATCATCTGAAAGCCTGAGTAGTTTGTTATGTAGCGTATTGTGAAGATCTTCTGTGAACTCTTCTGCATTATCCCTCAAATCAGGTCTTCCAATTGACTCTACAAATAAGATATCACCAGTAAAGACATATTTTTCATCAACTACATAGCTTAGACTTCCAGGTGTGTGACCGGGAGTATGAATTACTCTGAGTTTTATTTTGCCAAATGACACTTCATCTGAATCTTCAACAAAGTTTGCATCATAATCATATCCCTCATATTTTGAAAGATGCAATTTTGCACCAGTAGCTTTTGCAAGGTCTCTTGCAGCAGAGACATGATCTGCATGCAGGTGAGTATCAAAAACCGCAGTTATTTGAAATCCTTCTTGCTTGGAGACATCAAGGTATTTTTCAAAAGGATGCAACGGATCAACTACAACAGCCTCTCCATTAGATTCTACAATATGGGAGAGACAGCCTTTTCCAACTTTTTGAATTTGGATGATTTTTATCGGTTCATTTACAACAGTTACGTCTTTGAGGAATTGGTTCCATGCTACCAATCCACCTGCAAGTGTTTGAGAATCGATTCCTGCTCTTGAGAGAGCAAAACTTGCAATCATTGCACGATTTCCATGTGGACAAATAGTTATGATTTCTTTATCTTTTGGAATATTTGAGGTAGTTTTTGCATCAAACAGTTTCTCTAAAGGAATGTTTACACTTCCAGGAATTTGAAATTCTATAAACTCGTCGCTGTTTCTAACATCTAATAGAAATACAGAGTCTAATTTTTGAGCAAGTTTATCAGGCGTTATTATTTTTCCAGTTTGACCTGAGGATATTTTTCCAGCCCATGTAGAAAATCCACCTTCAAGATAATGAGCGTTTAATCCAAATGACTTCATCATAGATGCAGTTTCTTTAGCAAAATCTTCAGGCTCAGAAATCAGTACAATTTTGATATTTTTTGGAATTTTGGGCATGATCTTTTCTTTGGCCTGTGCATCACATACTGCATGGACTGAGCCTTCAATGTGAGATTTTACAAAATTGTCTTTTTCTCGAATGTCAAACAAAAGAATTGGCTTTTGTTGAACTAAATCATCGTGTAACTCCTCTGGAGTAATTCCTAAATTTTCAATAGTTTTATTCATATGGTAATATTCTTAATTTTACTTTAAAATAAATAAGACATTTTTCATCAATGACTTTCAAACATGGCAATCGTTTTGAGGATAAAGTACTATCAAGACTCATCTGTCATAACTAGCACTAATTTCTGTCTGCTAATCGGAATTCCATGAAGGATAGCCACCATCTAGTGTTACAGCACTAAATCCCTCTTTGTTTAGCTCATCAGCTGCAATATTTCCTCGATATCCGGTACCACAGTATGTGCAAATTTTCTTACTTTTCAAATCCTCAATCTGCTTCTTTTTTGCATTTCTTATTACTAATCCAAGAGGCATGTGCCTGGATCCATCAATTTTACCTGAGGCAAGCTCATCAAGTTCCCTTACATCAACAATTACAAAATCATCTTTTTTTGATTTTAACTCATTTGCAGTAATCTTTTCGGCCATGAATTACTTGAGATGTTTTACTATTTATTCTAATTCTATTATGGAGTTTTGATATAATCAAGGCATACCGCAAGTTACAGAATATTTTGATATAACACATTTGACATATTGCATCTGGCGAAAACGTTAGAGGTTTGACATATCAAATGGATGCATCGAATCCTGATAGTTGTTTCATTACGTTTTCACCGAAAAGTGAACGAAAATGAAAAAAGTAAATTTGAAAAACAAAAGGCTAGTAGTACCTTTAGTAGCATTACTGTTTGTATCTGTTTTTTCAACAGCAGCATATGCTGTAGATGCAAAGGATGTTTACAATCAAGCAAAATTGGCTGCAGAATTAGAGTTTAGTGAAACAATTCAAAAAGCAAAAGCCGAATTAAAAGCAATATCTGAGAAACCAACCACAGATTCTGAAAGTAAAAAAATAGCTGAGGAAAATTACGACAAAATAGTTGAAGATGCAAAGAAAATACGAGATGAAAAAATTGCCCAAGCCTGGGAAACATACCAACATTCATCAACTACTCAAGTAAATGATCCAAAACAAGCAAGAGATGCATTTACCAAAAAAATCAATGATGCAAAAATAGAATATGAAAAACAGCTGCAAGATGCAAAAATTGCACATGAAAAATCTTTGTCTGATGCAACAAGCGAGCATGAAATCAAAGAATTAGAGGAAGATTATGAAAAAACACTCAATGGAATAAAACAGACATACAACGACGCAATAGATACAGCAAATGAAGAATATCGCAAAGCCAAAGAATCTCTAAAGAGAGACAAATAATTTCAGATGAGCAAATGATGCACTATCAAAAGTTGGTAGTGCATCAAAAATCATCTAGATAGCATAGTTAGTTCATCAATAATACAAGTTTTATTTTTTATTGAAATCCTGCATAATTTTTGGTAATTTGTCATCAGGGTTTTTTTGTATGTTATATTTTTTGCAAAACTCAAAATGATTTGGCCAGTTTGTTTTGGCAATTCTTCCAAAATCAGCACTGACCATTTTATCATACCAATCAATTATTATAATACCATACCCAAAGAAACGGCGAAGATACGTTCCAATCTCAGTTGGGATTTTGTTATTCAGTGTTAGAAATGCAATTTCATCAAGCGTATTCAGATAATCATTTGCATATCTTTCACAGTCCTCTGTTGTTTGTAAAACGGTATTTTTTTCTAGTCTTTTAGTCAAATCTTCATGAAATGAACGCAACAGTTGAGAATATGTTGCCCTGGTGTTTTCTTTTGTAGTCCTCCAGGTAATCCACAAAGTAATTGCAAATATTGTCATAGTTACAGAACTAATCATTACTGCCAAAACAGGAATCTCTATTGGAATCGAGATGAATTGGAGATATGTATTATTCAAAATATCAAACATGTTTCTTAATTGATATCTGTCTATTTGTATGAATATGTTATGATATGGGGAACTGTTTTTATCTGCTACTTGTATAATGAGGTAAATGGATTCAGATGAAAAGCAAAATCTAGAGCAAGCTTGTAAAAAAGTTTTGAAATTACCAAAAATTCGATTTGTAGGAGTTCTAAACCCAATGGGCAAAAAAATTGCAGGTGGCTTCAAAGATGGTGTCAAGTCTTTTCTTCAAGACAAAGACAATCAGAGGATGTATGTTCAATTAATGTTGGAATACATGATGAGAAAAGACTTTGACAAACAATTAGGCAAAATAGATTATATCGTCTCTAGGAGAAGTAACTTAACAATGATTAGCATTCCAACTAAAGAATATCTGGTCTTAATTTCTTCTGAAAGAGATGCTAACGCTCAAGAAATCATCAATCATGTCAATTCAGCTTTCACTACACTTCCAGACATTAAACCATAGGATTATTCTTCAGTGAATATCCAAGTTAAACCTCTAACTTCTTCCCAAGATAGATTTGAATCAATATTATTTTCTTTCATGATACATGTTACGCAATAATTGTTTATAATATTCATGAATCATTTGTTCAGATCATTGATCCATAGATTGATTGTAGAATATCAAAGAATCATAAATGTTAGAATTATTCTATATGAAAAAACTATTTTTCAAGTTCAAAAAAATCAATGTGCGTCATCAATGATTCGTTAATCTTTTCAATTACTTTTTTAATTATGTCCTGTTTTGATGTAAAAAATCCCCTAAAGTGATCTCCTTTTTGAACACCGCCAACATCTTCGGCAACTAAACCAAACAAGCCGTCTGGTCCTTTGGAGATAACTATCCACATATTTTGAAGATTTGTGCCTGCACAAGTAAGAACTTCTGCTTTTTCAGGAGGTGTTTGTGGTGCAAAGAACGGATTGTCAAATCCCCCAATTACCCAAGTCATTGGAATATTTTTCATTAGTTCAAGGTAATGTTTTTCTACATATTTGTAAAGGTGCTCAGCTTCAAATGTTGCAATTAGCGGCTCATATGCACGTTGGGCATGGTCTTCAATTAATTTACTTAGTCTGTAAAGGTCAGGTCTCTTTACATTATCAAACGTAATGAGTTTGGCTTTGATGTGATCTTCTAAGGTTGCAAATTTATTTTGAACAGTAATGTCAGTTTGTTCAGTTTTTTGTATTACGTCAAACTCTTGATAAATTGAATCAAGGAATTTTTCACTGACTTGCATAATTTTGTTAAGACCTTACTGTATTTAGAGGATGTTATCATTTTTGGAAAAAATAAAAATCAAAATTAAAAGAACATATTTGAAAAAAAGAAAATTAGTTGTGATAATTAATTGTGTCTTGGAGTTGCTTTTCCAGTAATCCTAACGATGTCAGGATCAGACGCAATCTTTTCAACATGTCTGACACCCATAAGACCAGAAAATATTACGGCATCACCCCATTTGTTGGTAGTAATTTCAATAGGATACTTGTCTCTGCCCTCTTCTTGCTTCTTGTGAATGTCAACTCCATCTTTGTATGTAACATCTAGATGCACATGAGGAATATCTGGACCAACATATCGTTTGAGATTTAATTCAAAGAGCATAATTCTAACGATAAGCTCAGGATCAATTGTTGGATGCGAGTTCATTACATTATTTAGAAATAATCTAAAGTGTCCCTCAATTGTGGATTGTTGACTCATAATGAAAATAGAGTAAAACTGTATTTAAAGAAAGATTATTCTGCAAGCTAATGCCAACAATTTTGAGTGGATTGGCACCATGGAATCATTTTTTGAAACATTAAATGCAGTTATGTTGTTCATACAGTTATGAAATCAGTTCTTGTCACAGGTGCAACTGGTTTTATTGGTTCTAGACTTGTTTCAGCATTGCTTGAAAAAAATTATTCTGTATCCACTCTTATCAGACCAGGGAAAAATACAGATGCAAAAGCCGATAAAATAACAGGCGATCTTACCGATTCAGATTTGGATTTTGAAGGAAAAAGCTTTGACTGTGTCTTTCATTTGGCATCTTGCACACCGCTAGAAAAAAACTCTAAAGTTTTAGAAAAGGTCAATCTTACTGGAACCAAAAATCTTTTTGAGGCAATTAATGGAAAGACAAAGTCAATCATATACATTTCAGGGTTAGGAGTGTTTGGTGAACCCGGAGACAAGGTAATTGACGAATCGGCTCCACGTAATCCAAATACAAAATTTGTCAGTATCAGATTAGAGGCTGAAAAATATCTTGGAAAAAAATGTCGCGAGAATGGAATTGATTTTTCCGTGGTATATTTTGGAGATGTATATGGCTCAAAGGGCTGGTTTTATGATATTCTAGTTAAAAGATTGGAAAAAAAATCATTCAGGCTCCCAAATGGAGGCAAGTACTTCAAGGGATTTGTCAATGTAGATGATGCAGTAGGAAGTATGATTGCAGTTTTAGAAAAGCAGGTATTTGGAGAGTCCTTCATTGTTGCAGATTCAGAGCCTGCTCTTTTCAAAGACTTTGTGAACTTTACTGCAGACCAAATCGGGGTAAAGCATCCAGGAAATGTTCCAACATTTCTTGCAAAAGCAGTTTTAGGTTCTGATTTAGTAAAACTGCTAACAACATCAATGAAAGTATCAAACAAGAAGATTTCAGAGATATATTCATTCAAGTATCCTAGTTACAAAGAAGGGATTCCCAAAGTAATTTCCGAGATTAAAGAAAACGATTCTTTGTTGCAAAAATAATTTTCATTAAACACATTGTTCTAATTTTGTATATTTCATATTTGAGAATCTTGATTCAATGAATAAATAGGTCAAATTAACAAAATCAGATTAATAGGACATTGAGAAAAATTGAGGTTATCTGCTATGAGCAGCAAAGTAAAAGCATAGAATATTCATTCAAGAAATACAAGATTCCTTTTCACTCAGAATTAACTATGGCAGACGACCAGAAACTGCTCAGATACACAGGAATATGTCCTGATTCATTAGCAAATGCACTATCAAATGAATTAAACAAAATCATTGACACTAGAACAAAAGAGCTGTATGTGACTAGTTTTGCAATTGAGGCCACATTATCAGATTACTTGTCAAACTATGTCAAAGAGCTTGAATCAAAACAAGTCAAAGTAAAAAAGAAAAAACTAATCGAAGAGTACGATTCCATAATAAGCCCCAATGTAAATTTCAACAAGAATCTCCTTTTCATGATTGTAATAGCTGCAGGAGTTGCAGCAGTTGGGCTGTTTGCAAACAATGCGTCTTTGGTAATTGGTGCTATGTTGATATCGCCATTGCTAGGACCGATTTCTGCATTTTCATTCAATACCGCAGTTGGTAAAACCGAAAAAATGTACAAATCACTTATTTCAGGTTCCATTCTATTAGTATCAGTTATTCTTACAGGTGCTCTTTTGACATTTATCGGAGCTCAATTCATGGAGTTACCATTAACAAATGAGATTTTATCAAGAACTGAAATATCTCCCGTGTTTTTGGGAGTGGCAATTGCGCTGGGATTTGCAGGAGGAATTGCAATGTCAACCAACATTCCAGGAATTTTAGTAGGAGTGGCAATTGCAGCAGCGTTAGTCCCACCAGCAACTGTTGCAGGCATTGGAATTGCATTATGGGATTTTGAGATTTTTTCAAGCGCTTTGACACTCACTGCGGCAAACATCATAGGATTGGTTCTTGGAATGATGATAGTATTTTTCATAGGAGGAGTATCTCCAAGAAAGTTTTACGAAAAAGAAAAAGCTCAGCGACACATGATTATCACAATATCAGTGTTCATTGGTTTGAGTATTCTATTAGGATTTTTATTGTTCAAACCTTAGTACATTTTCAGGAACAAATTTTTTGTCAGAATAAATTAATTTATGATTTTGGAGGCTTGACTATCATCACAGGACATTGGGCTTTTGCCACAACATTTGATGCCACACTGCCCAGTACCACTTTTTTAAAACCAGACCTACCATGAGAACCCATTACAATCAAATCTGTATTGTGCTTCTCTGCAAATAAAAGAATTCCATCAGAACTTGAAGAATTGTGAACTATTTCAACTGAGATTGGCACATTTTCAACAATGTTTGAATTTTTTAGTTTATTCAAATCTTCTTTTGCTTTATTCTCAGATTCATCATGTGCCTCCTCAGCACGAGACAAGGACATTCCAGATGTATCAATATCACTTCCAATAACTGAAATCAGAGTTAGTTTTGAATCAAATTTTTTTGCAATCTCCATTGCTTTTTCAAATGCAAGATCACCAAAATTTGTAAAATCATAAGGAACTAGGATGTTATTTATCATACTAGACACATAATTTTTTCAGATATTAAGATATGCCATAATGTATGTTTGTCAAATATTATGGGCGATTTTAATCAAGACATACTCGATCAGAATGATTTCTATATAGAATATGGAACTATCATAATCTATGCCTAGTATTTGTAAATAGAATTTTCAAACCAATTTTATCAATGAAGACAACAACATCGTTACTGATTTTATTGACTGCACTTGGAGCTATAATCACTCCAATGTACGCAGACGCAGCAACATCACCTGATGTACCTGATCCAAACCAAGAGTTTACCTTGACAGGAGCAGGAGCAACATTCCCATATCCACTAATTGATTTATGGAGAGTTGAATACAATAAGGAATTCAACAATGTAAATCTAAATTACCAATCAATTGGAAGTGGTGGCGGAATTAAACAGCACATAGAAAAAACTGTGAATTTTGCAGCATCAGATAAACCCATGAGTCAAAAAGAAAGAGACATTGCAGTAGGAACGCTACACATTCCAGAATCAATCGGGGGCGTAACTGTAGTATACAATGTCCCAGAAATTCCAAACAAAGGTCTAAAATTAACAGGCGAAACTGTTTCAAAGATTTTCTTAGGGGAAATTACGAGATGGGATGATCCTTTAATTGCCAAAGACAATCCAGGATTGAATCTTCCTGATCATGAAATTGTCACAGCACATAGATCAGATGGATCTGGAACCACTTTCATATTTACAGACTATTTAGCTACTGTTAGTCCAACATGGGATGAGCAGATAGGTAAAGGAAAATCTGTGCCATGGCCTTCAGGTCTTGCAGCTGCAGGAAATGAAGGAGTTGCAGGCATTGTAAAATCTACTGAATACTCTATTGGCTACATTGAACTTGCATATGCATTTCAAACTGGAATGACTTTTGCATCAATTCAAAATGGAGACAAAACTGCATTTATCGAGCCTACATTAGACAGTATTTCTGCTGCATCTAGTGGAGTAGCAGATACGTTACCTGCAGCCGAAGAGAGCTGGGTTGATGTATCACTAGTCAATGCACCAGGACCGGATTCATATCCCATAGCTAGTTTTACTTACTTGCTATTGTATGATGATCTAAAATCAGTAACTGATAACAAAGAACAAGCAAAAGCCGTAATCCATATGATTTATTGGATGATTACTGATGGTCAACAACACTCTGCAAGTTTACTATATGTCCCACTAGCCGATAAAGTGGTAGAACTTGGTAAACAAGGTTTATCAAAAATAACCTATGATGGAGAAACTATTTGGAATTATGAGGCAGAAGCTGCTGTAGATTTGGGAATCCCACAATGGATTAAAGATAATGCAAAGTGGTGGTCTGAAGGAATGATATCCGATCAAGACTATATTAACGGATTACAATATCTAATCCAACAAGGCATTCTCAAAGTATAATTTTTTTCTTTTTTTATTTTTTTAAGACTCTGCAATGACACTTTGCACTGTTTCATCTATTGCAATTTCAGATATATCTCTGGAATATTCTGCAGTTCTTCGGATATCTTCTAAAATTAGTTTGATAATTGCAGTGTTGTTGTTTTGTTTGAGTGAATCCATTAATTTTTTCTCTTTTTCAATTACTTTGGTAACACTTGTCGCAACCTTTTCTGCCATCTCATAATCTCTTTCAGATAGGGCAGTTATGGAATTTTCAAAAACAGTAAGGGAATCTTTGCTTATTTGCTCTATTTCTTTGAGGACTTTTTTCTCGATTGCAGAATCCAGATATTTTATTTTTTTTGCAATCAGTCCTGCATGATCGGCAATTCTTTCTACACATTTTACTACAGTTCTATAACCTAGACAATCAGATGGTTTTTCGAGGCCAGAATCAATCAAAACTTGCACATTTTCTAGCGACAAATTCAGATTTCTCAATAAATATAGACTGAATCTGTCCACCTCATCATCCATTTTGAGTACTTCTTCGGCAAACTCTGAATCCAGTTCCTTTAATGCCTCAATTGCGTCCTGATGCATGTTTGTGGCAGTAATGTACATTCTTTTTAGCGCAACATCAAATGACAATTGTGCGAGTTGTGTAAGAACTTGAAGGACAATTCTCTCAGAGCTTGTCTCAATTATTTCAGTTCCCATAAGTGTGGTTCTAACCAAATCCCTAATTGCCCCTCTATGCATACTAGGAATTTCCATTCCTTTTGTTTTGATCTCTATGGTTTTGTAACCTGATAGATACATTGCAATAATCTTTCTTCTTATGGATTCTTTTAAATCACTTTTTCCAATAAATGCAATAGCGTTGGTTTTTTTATTTTGTTCTTCTTGAAATAATGTAATTGAATTATTACGATTTTTTATTAGTGTGATATTGGAATTTTTCTGTAGTTTTAATTCATCAATCCATGTTTTTGGTAATGAAACAGTATATGTTGAGCCGCCGGTAACCTGTAAGCGTCTAATCTGTTTAATGTCAGTCAATCTATCTAACAATACCATGTCTTTATTTTTTAGTCATATACTGCTAATGATCATATTCTATATAGATCTAAATCCATATCATACTCTACATATTTTATGATCATTTTTTAGATATCATAACTTTATCATCAAAATTTATGGCCAGGCCAAAACTTGAACCAAAAAAACACAGAAGACTTCCAATTTCAGACAAAGTTTTCAAAATCGGTGCAACTCTTGCTGGGGTCTATGTTCTATTAATGATAGCATTGCTTGTCTTTCAATTAGTTTCTGAATCTTATCCAATTTGGGAAGAAGAAGGTCTTTCCTTTATTGTTGGTACTGACTGGAACGCTGTTGAGGATCGTGAGTCCTTTGGTGCTTTGCCCTACATCTTGGGAACTTTAGTTACTGCAGCACTTGCCATGGCAATTGGCGTTCCCCTTAGCCTCGGAATTGCAATGTTTATCTCAGATGCCCCTGCAAAGATTGGCGGACCGCTAGGATTTTTAGTGGAATTGTTGGCCGCAGTTCCAAGTGTGATTTATGGGCTTTGGGGTCTTTTTGTTTTTAGGATTTATTTCAAAGATTGGATTGAAATCCCACTACACAATACCTTTGGGGATTCCATATGGTTATTTTCTGGAAAGCCATTTGGATTAGACATTATCACTGCAAGTGTAATATTGGCAATTATGATCATCCCAACAGTTTCAGCTGTTTCTCGCGAAGTAATGAAGGCAGTTCCTCAACAACAAAAAGAAGCAGCATATATGCTGGGTGCAACAAAATGGGAAATGTTCAGACTTGCGGTATTTCCATATTCCAAAACGGGTTTGATTGGTGCATCAATACTTGGATTGGGAAGAGCAGTTGGCGAAACCATGGCAGTAACAATGTTAATTGGAAATGCAACAGGAATTGCAGCAATTCCTTCTTCGTTTTTCAAACCAAGTCAAACAATGTCAAGCATTATTGCAAATGAGTTTGTAGAAGCTTCTCCTGCATCACTGCATCTTCCGGCATTAATTGGAGTTGCACTGGTCTTGTTGTTAGTTGCAATTGTGATTAATGTTATTGCACATATTCTTGTAACTAGAATGCTCAAAGTTAAGGAAGGTGCAATTAACAATTGACAACTACTCTAGAACGAAGACAAGAGTATCGTGCCTTATTCAAGTCAAATGTAGCAAAGAGACTTGTAGTCGATAAAGTTGTAAGAATAATTGTTTTTGCATGTGTAATCATTGCAATTATTCCACTTGGAAGTATCCTAGTCGAAGTTTTCAAAAATGGAATAGCTGCAATAAGTTTTGAGTTTTTGACTGAAACTCCAGGTGCAATTGGTTCTGGTGAGGGAGGGATTGGTCCTGCAATTCAAGGTACTCTGATAATTATCGGACTTGCAAGTCTGATTGGAGTCCCGATTGGTGTGATGTCAGGTATCTATTTGGCAGAATATGGGGATAACAAACTTGCCCGTTCCATTAGATTCTTCAATGATGTCTTTATGGAATTCCCATCAATCGTACTTGGAATATTTGCATTTTTAGTAATTGTTTTAATTCTTGGACATTTCTCAGTATGGGCAGGAGCTTTTGCGTTATCTTTGATAATGTTTCCAATTGTAGCTAGAACCACAGAAGAATCCTTGAAGATGGTCCCAATAACTTATCGTGAAGCAGGAACTGCTCTAGGCTTGAAAAAATGGATTATTACATTTAGAATAGTAATATCTGCTGCAAAAAGTGGCATGATTACAGGGATTTTACTTTCTATCTCCAGAATTGGTGGTGAAACTGCGCCATTAATCATGACAATTCTTGGAAGTAGTCAATTCTTCAGCAGCATGGATGTTCCAATGGACGCATTACCCTTGAGAATCTGGAGACTATCTTTACTTCCATATGATAGTGCACAGCTTCAGGGTTGGGGATCAGCTCTAGTTTTGATAATAATTATTTTGGGAATCAATTTGGGAGTGAGATACTATTTTGCAAATAAAAAAGGAAACGGGATCATCGGGAGATTAATTAAAGCAGGAGTTACAAGACAAAAATGACTGCATTGAGCATACCTACACCAAAAATTACAAGTTCTTTAGATTCTGATAATTCATCGTCTCCTCCCGAAGTAGAGAAGAAATACAAAATGATTGCTGAAGATGTTACAATTCGCTACGGGGATTTTATTGGAGTAAAAAACATCACAATGAAATTCCCAGAAAAATCAGTCACTGCATTAATTGGTCCTTCTGGATGTGGCAAGACTACTTTTCTTAGATGTCTAAACAGAATGCACGATATGACAAAAAATGCAAAAGTTGAAGGAAGAGTAATGATTGACGAGATTGATCTTTATGACAAGTCAATTGATCCTATTTATCACAGAAGAAAAGTTGGAATGGTTTTCCAAAAACCCAATCCATTTCCAACAATGTCGATTTATGACAATGTAACTGCTGGACTAAAACTTAACGGAGTTAGAGATAAGAAAATTCTTGATGAAATCGTAGAGGACTCTCTGAAGATGGCATATCTTTGGGATGAAGTCAAAAGTGATTTGAAAAAATCTGCAATCGAGTTATCTGGAGGTCAGCAGCAAAGACTCTGTATTGCAAGAGCCTTGGCAATACAACCAGAAGTGCTACTCATGGACGAGCCGGCATCAGCACTTGATCCAATAGCAACACAAAAAATCGAAGAAACCATCACTGAGCTAAAAAAAGAATACACAATCATCATAGTTACCCACAACATGCAGCAGGCAGTTCGAGTTTCAGATTATACTGGATTTATGTATCTTGGAGAACTAATTGAGTTTAGAGAAACAAAGAAACTATTTACTGACCCAAAAAATGAGCTTACTGCAAAATATGTACAAGGACAATTCGGATAATGACCAGATTAATTGATCCATCACTAGAGAAACTCTCTCGGATAATGTCTGAGATGGGGGATATGGCCATAGAATGCGTATCGCTAGCAGTTGACTCATATCTTGAAGGAAAAAACACCAATGACCAAGTTTATGATTTATCAGATTCAATTCGCAACAAGTATTTCGAAGTTGAGGATTTGATTTTTGACATGTTGCTAAAGTATCAACCAGTTGCAGATGACTTTAGAATGATTCGCTCTTCAACTGAAATATCATATGCGTTCTCAAGATTTGGTAGATACGCATATGACATTACTCAAGTCAGGGATTTGTTTGGAGATATTTCAGAGTGCACAAATGCATCATTACTTGAAATTACAAAAAAAGTAAAACATATGATAAAAGAGGCAGTCATGTCATTTGCAGAACTAGATGTTAGAAAGGCTGTAAAAATTCAAGAAGATGAAGCATTCATTGATAAAATGTACAAAGAGAGACTACCAAAACTAATCGAATCAAATAATACCAAATGCGCTTTAGCTGAAGCATTACTATTACGATATCTTGAAAGAATCGGAGACCATGCAGTATTCATGAGCGATGCCATCAACTATATCGTTACAGGAAAACACAAACCAAGTGAAAAGAGAATTGCTGATCACACAAAATCCCCATCAACTGAGACATCATGACCAAAAGAATAACAATAGTTATCGAGGATAATCTCATAAAGAAATTACGAGAGAGGCAGGCAAAAATGATCAAAGAGACTTCAGGATCTGTAAGTTTCTCCAGAGTGATAAGTGAAGTACTAACTGATATTTTGAAATAATTTTATTTTTAATTCAAGATGCAAATCATCATCTCAATACTAGGAAATCAGACAAAAGATAGAATATATTCAGGTTCAGATGATTCCGAGTAACTATGAAATGCAAATACTGTGGAAAAAACATCACTGCAAAAAATGCTATCTTTTGTTCTAAAAACTGCCACACATATTATTCCACTGAACTAGAAAGAAAGGACATGTCAAACTATACCAGAGTAACCATAACGCTGGATAAAGACATGTCAAAAAGTCTCAGAGCAATCCAGTCAAAACTGATTCAAAACACCAATGAGAGCATATCCTTTTCGCAAGTTGTGAATATAGTATTAGAAGAGGGAGTCAAAGTAAAAAAGACAATCCTAAATGACATCTAAAGATAGGATTTGAAACACTAGGGATAATTTTTGACCAAAAATGTTGTAATAATTGAACACAATATCTCTTATGAAGTTACTCTAGTATGAAAAAGCATGCCAAAATGCAGAAACTGTGATGATGACTTTGTTGCAAACAATTCAAGTTTTTGCTCAGGAGATTGTCTAAATAATCACTCTAAGAAGTATTTTCTTTTCTGACTAACAGATATCCCATCTTTGTGACTAATTTTTATCGATTTTACATAGATACTGCTCATATGTGAGGTGTTGTAAAATAATTACAAACAATCTGTAATGTAATGTGATTGTCTTCATAAAGCAATGAATATCGTCCCCAGGGTAATCGTTGTAGATGATGTCCAATCACATTTGGATGTTGTTTGCGAATTTTTGCGTTTGAAAAACATTGATGTTGTAGAGACTGGAAGTAACGGCATAGAGGCAGTTGAGCTCTATGAGAGATTTGATCCAGATATAATATTGATAGATTTGGCAATGCCTACCTATGATGGCTATTATGCCCTAAACAAAATTTTGTCATTAAACAAAAATGCCAAAGTAATCATAATGACTGCAATTGAAGATGTAAAAAACAAGAAAAAATTATCAGATCTTGGAGCAATCGATGTTCTCCAGAAACCATTTGAGTTAAATCGGGTAGTGGAAGTAATCAACAATGCATTCAATGATCAGAAAATGATTTCTAAAACATCTGACTAAGAAATTATCTTGCCAATGTCACATGTCCTTTAACTGATTTTATTTTAGACGTTTATAGATCTCTTTGAATTCTGCTGAAAGATTGTAAGAAATGTTTAGCATGTGAGTTAGCTTGTTCATCGAATTCATTCCAGTACCAACCTGTCGTAAAATGGTAAGAGCTTTTTGTGGAGAAGTTGCAGAAGGTGGCTTTTGACCTGTCCATGTTTTAAATGAATCACCTACATCCAAACAAAAATTTAAAATAAATTCTTTCCAATTTGGTGTTTCACTTAATTTCTTTTTTCCTAGAAAAACTTGAGATAACTCATGAAATTCATTTTTTCTATCAATGTATAATATTTTTAGTGCTTCTTGGATCTTTTCTTCGGTATATTCTGGACTGTTTAGCATGTACATTCCTTTGACACTCATATTTTGGACTTTGTTGGTTTGGTAGTTAAACCAATTCTAGGTTCTCAAAGATGAAAATCATATTTCTGGATTAATTAGAAATAATCTGCCCAGCCTCTTTTCATCAAGATTTCTGCAGTAGTCGGAGTAACACAGATTGCTTTGCCGTTACTATTTTTCATTAGCAATTCTAGTCCTTCATTGCAAGTAACATCTACAGGCTCAATTTCAGTCATCTGTTTTTTGGGGGATGGGTATTTAGATTCAAAATCAAAATAAATGGGCGAGCTATTGATATCCTTTCCTTTAATGTCAATTTGATACTCTCCAAATTCCATTAAGACATCAGTGCTTACATCTATAGTAAATCTAGAATCTTTCAACAATATGTTTTCAGAATATATTGTAATTCCACTTGGAGAGATAATTTCAGATAAGATTTTGTCTAGTTGACTAGGGTTTTTAATTTCCCCCGAAATTGTAATAATATCTCCTGGAAGGTATGTTTGTTTATCAGTTATGGTAATAATTTGGTTAATCAAAACAAATGGTTTTTGTGAAAATTCACCTATCACATCTGTTCCAACAACTTTAACCTGTGATGTATGTCCCTCTAAAGGAATAGTTAGTGTTGTCCCACTTTTAGTAGGTTCTGAATTATAATTCATTATTTGGTTATCACCTACCCAAACAGATTGTGGATTCTTAATCAATTCTTGAGGAAGATACACTACAAATACATCGTTATCGATTTTTCCAACAAAATCAAAAATTAGCATGTTTCGTGTATTGTCTATTTTGATATCAGTAAGGTTTCTTTTCACTTTGTAGGGAATATCAAATGTAACATCAGATATTTCTGAACCAACATTATGTATTACCTGAAAATCTTCTGGAAGATCAACGACATTGATAATTCCTGTCATCCACGGATGAATTGTACAAAAATATTTGAATTCTCCAAGTTCGTCTTGAGTAAATAATCTAACAAATTTTTTTCCTTCATCTAGAATACTGGTAAACTTTCCATCTATTCCAGTTTCTAAAGAGCCTGAAGTAACTGTATGTGTTTCCCTATCTGAATTTCCCCATTCAACAAGGTCTCCCGGTTTAATGGATATCTCTTGAGGAATAAAGTGATTTGAAGAGCTAATTTCAGAAGCTCCCGGTGGGATTTGAATATTCCAAACATCTGCAAATGAATCGCTAATGGGAATTAACAAGAGAGAAAGAAATAGAAGATAGAAGATCCTATTCATGCGATTACTTGATTTATGACTATATCAAAAACTCATATGATTATCAATTTTGAGAACACGGATTCTTTTAAGATCTATCAGATAAAGCAAAAATGAAAATTGTATATATCATAAAATTGCAATAAATGTCAATATGAATAATGATGAAACAAAATACCACATGATAATCAGAGCTACTAATTCAGACAACCTACCAGATGTTGAAAATTATATTAGAACATTACATGAGAAAGGATTCTTTGCACAACTGATTAAGGAAGGCAAATTTACAGTTGAAGAGGTAAAGAAATTACCATTTGGTAAATTGTGCGATATCTTCTTTCGAGAGGAAGGTCAAAAAATTAAAAATGGTGATATTAGAATTTTCAAAGATACAGGAGATTATACAATCAATGTGCATACAGGATGAAGGTAATTTCACAAATCTACAAAAAATACAGATTCAGAAAGTTTCAGTTTTGATTTATTTTGATTCAATGAAAATTACGTCTACAAGATCATTGTTGCTTCGTTTGGTAACAGTATCCCTATTTGCGTTATGGAAATTCTGCAGATGTGACTTTCTAGTTTTGATTCCATATCCTCTGCACAATCTGCAAAAATAGGTTACCTGTCTTTCTGATCTTGGCTGTACATGATTTTCAAATTCTAAAACCGTACTTGACATTTTCAATATTATTGAACCACTAGTATTTTAATGTTGTAATATATATGACATATTGTCAGTTATGGATGATTTATGCAAAAAATTTATATTTTGTAATAACTATTACACTAATTCAGTGATTAAAAGATGTTTGATGAACAATTCGAAAGAGCATTTCGAAGATTGTCGAATCCCTTTTTTTCAATGGGCGATGTCTTCGATAGTCCAAAAGGAGGCACAACCCAAACTTTTGGCCCATACTACTACGGTTACGTAAAGACTGTAGGCGAAGATGGTGTTCCTCATGTAACTGAATGGGGAAACGCAAAACCTGGAAGTTATCTCTCTGATTCTTCAGTAAGAGATCCATATGTCGACGTGTCAGTTGACGAAAAAGACCGTACTCTCAAGATAGTATCTGAGATGCCAGGTATTGAAAAATCTGATATCAAATTAAACGTATCAGACAAGCAGGTCTTACTCTCAGCAGAGCGTAATGACAGAAAGTACGAAAAGAAGATTCCACTGCCATCAAAAGTAGATGAAAACTCTGCCAAAGCTAAGTACACAAACGGAGTATTGGAGCTGACATTGTCACTTGCCGAAGAAAAACCACAAGGCAAGCTAGTGTCAGTAGAATAATAGGAAGTGAAGAAAATGGATGCAAATTCATCACTCAAGCATATAAAAAATTCTGCCAAGACTTGCATGGAAAAAATTTCTTCAGAATATGAGGAGGTTGTTTCCAAATGGAAGTTTGGTAGGAGAAATTTCCCTTGAGGTGGAAAATATGCCCGACACATTATGTAGACAATGTGGAGGCGAGTTGGATGTAGCAAAGAAATGTCTTCATTGCACTCATCCAATTCAAATGATTTGTACACAATGCACAGAACTAACCGAGATTAGATTCCACAGTCAATGCATGTATCAAGAAGAATTTTTATCTCACACAGTGGCAGCTCTGGCATAGTCATATATCACCCGATTCAACCATGTGGGGAGAATCATTCTCCTCACATGTCAAATTTTAAAAAATCTTGATTTTGTAAAGTATCAATATCTTCATTGAGAATCAAATTTACGCTTAATATGGGATGATTTGAGGTTTTTTTCAATGGATCTTAATAAAATTCTAGTACCAATTGATGGTTCAAAAAAATCCTTTGAAGCCTTAGACAGAGCACTAACACTGGCAGGATTTACACATGGCCACGTAACTGGCATTTACGTAATCCCTCACGTAGTTGATGGAGGTCCAAGAACAAAGGCATTTGACAAGCAGTTAGAAGAAGAAGGTAAAATTATTTTAAAAAAGGCAGCAAAACGAGCAGGCAACAAAAATGTCAAATTCTCAACTAAAATTCTAAGAGGTTCCCCGGGACATGTTACACTTCACACTGCAAAAACAGGCAAGTTTGATCATATTGTAATGAGTACAACAGGATCTGGTTCTGCCACTAAAGACATGATAGGCAGTGTATCAAACCACATCCTTCAAAAATCAAAGA
Organism: Nitrosopumilus sp. b3; assembly: GCF_014078525.1. Classification (NCBI taxonomy): domain Archaea; kingdom Thermoproteati; phylum Nitrososphaerota; class Nitrososphaeria; order Nitrosopumilales; family Nitrosopumilaceae; genus Nitrosopumilus; species Nitrosopumilus sp. b3. The sequence continues at coordinate 303,281 of NZ_MU078696.1, read as the reverse complement.
TTCCAGTATACCTGATAAAGTAACTTTTTGTGGAATTACTGACTTGATGAAATGATTAGAGGATTTTTCTTAGTGATTCATTTAGCGCCTGAGAGTAGCTATATGAGCTCTGATTTTTTTGGATTGTTTTTGCCTGATAAACTCTAAGTTTCTTGTCTAAATCTTCATCAATCATTATAGTGATTCGTTTCTTCATATAGTAGAGTATGATTTTAAGCATATAAGATATATGCAAATGTTCCAAAATTGGAATCGATATTTTTCTGATTAACATAGGAATTTTGGTAATTTCTTTATCAGGCTTGTAAGAGATATTCTTCCAGGACCTGCAACAATTATTGTCAACACCGCAGCTAGCATTACAAGATCCCATTCCCAACGGTCTTTTGATACAAAGAATCAATTCTCCCATGAGGATTAAAGAGATTCTTAAAAACATTACCGAAATTTTAGATAATTTTTGATCGATCAGATGGAACATACTATTTTTTATGTTCACTGTGTGACAATAATACCTTATGATAAAGAGAGGAATATCCTAATGTTGGCGGAATGCGTAAAATGCAAAGAAAAGTACGAAGTCTCATCTGCCATGGAGTATTTACTCAAAATGGGATTGGTACCTGAATCTCAGAGATTTTGTTGTGAGTGGTGCAGATAATTAGAATTTATGAAAGCAGACCTGTACTGGTATAGAATGTGCAGCTGTCTTATCATCAATTCTATACAAGATAATGAATGATCATCTATTAAGAGAAAGGCTTTTTGATTTAATCTGGCACAAAGTCAATTCATTATTGCACACATGGAAAATAAAACTAACGTACCAAATTGGAGTTTTGATGGTGCAAGACTCAAAAATCCATTTTGAGAAACACTAGACACTTTATTTACAAGATATTGTAAATTTTTGATATGTACAAAACAATTCTCGTACCACATGGCGGTACAGAGGGAGGAGATTTAGCTTTAGAGCATGCCATATTTGCAGCAAGAGAAGATTCTAAAATTATCATATTTCATATTGTAGAGGCAATACAAGCCCCACCATCATTTGCATTATCTTCTTCTGAACGAGAAGACTTGCTAAAGAGCATTGATGAGGCAAATGAAGAGATGAGAAAAGACATGGAAAAGAGAATGAAGAAGGCAGCTGAGAAATGCAAAGATGGCGGCATTAAAGTTGAAATCAAAGTAGAGATCGGAGATGCAGCTGAGCGAATTTTAGATTTTGTTGAAAAAAACAAAGTGGATCTGATTGTAATGTCAAAACGAAGAAAGCTCAAAGGAATGAAGAGACTGCTTTCCCTTGGCAGTGTTTCAAGAAAGGTTGTTGAAAATATTACCTGTCCTGTCACATTAATTGATGCAGAGAAGGCTGGAAAAAAATAGAGACAGATATTTCATCTGTCACAGAAAATAGGTATGAAAACTAAATACTGGTTGCAATAAAGGCACCAATACCCATACCCATGACAACACCAATTCCCATACAAATTAGGTCAAATTTTACGACCTTTCTGAATGGTGCATGTACCATTTTGTCCCATGTGCTGATTTTCTGAGTTTGCATATTTTTCACCTCGGAACCATACTCAACATGATCGTATAATTAAACAACTAAAGAGTTGATTAGAGTCAGAATCAAATCAAAAGACTAGCAGTTTATGAGTTCGATTAGCATACTGTATTCTGAGTGAATCGTGATAAGACAGCTGCTCTAAATTGTTGTTTTACATCATTTTCAAAAGCGGGTCTGCCTTCATTTGTATTCACTCTACAGATTGTTGGAATTGACAGTCAATAACAAATTCAAGACTTGTATTAGTCATGAATTATTTTGATTTTTTTAATTTCTGAATTATCTTAAAGACTGATTTTCCTACTTTGATCTGCTTTAGGATTTTCAAGCTTAGTTTCAGTATTTTAAAACCAGCAAATACAGGCATAAAGACAAGCAGTATTATTTCTAGCCAGTATTTTTTTACAAAAGTTTTGGCATCTCGAACTTTAAGATATGCAATGAATAGTTCTACTGTCAAAAGAGAGACTATAATCCAAAATACTAAATCAAATAGTACAACAAATTCTTTTGTAATTTCAAATAATGGTTCTGAGATTCCCAATGAAGAGTATTCGATATTTATCAATCCAAAAACATAGACTACCATTAGTGCAAACGTAGTATAGCTGAGTCCTTTTTTGAAAGATGAGGAAAATATCAATTTCATAAATTAAAACAATTAAAGTACATTATATCAAAATAGTTCTCGTGGAGTTAATTTTCAACTTTTTACTTGTAGGGGCAGGATTAGCCATGCTTTACTTTGGAGCAGAATGGCTAGTTAAAGGATCAATTGCAATATCAAACAGACTGGGAGTGAGTCAGCTAGTAATCGGATTGACAGTAGTGGCTTTTGGCACATCAACTCCTGAGCTTGCAGTGAGCATTTCATCTGCAATGCAAGGACTATCAGATGTAGCTTTGGGTAACGTGGTTGGCAGCAACATTGTCAATATCGGTGCAATTCTAGGACTTTCTGCAATTGTTAGTCCCATAATTGTTTCAAAATCTTCCATAAGAAAAGAAGTGCCGATTATGATTGGTATATCACTATTACTCTTGGCAATAATCATTGATGGGAAAATTGATTTTGTTGATGGTGCTTTACTTGTTGCAGGAATTTTTGTTTTTACCTGGTATGGTTATCGCAGCTCAAAAAAAGACACAGACATTCAAACTGTACCAGCATACCAGATTTTAGAAAAAAATGTTTTTTCAAAATCAATTATTTTCATGATTATGGGGCTGGGGTTACTTACAGGTGGTTCGTTTCTTACAGTAGATAATGCAGTGATTATTGGTGCTAGTTTTGGAATATCAGAGCTATTCATGGGATTGACACTAGTCGCAATTGGAACTTCACTGCCAGAGTTAATCACATCCATTGTTGCTGCAAGAAAAGGCCATGCAGATCTTAGTGTCGGAAATATTGTAGGAAGTAATATCTTCAACATCTTGGCAATACTTGGAATTTCATCGTTAATCTCAGGAATTACAGTTAGTGAAAAGGTGCTAATCGATGTTGGGATTATGATTGGATTCAGTCTGGTATTAATTCCAATTATGCGCAGTGGCTTTGTTATATCTAGAAAAGAAGGTGTGCTGTTAGTTGCAGGGTATGTGGATTATGTGATATTTTTGTTGTACAGGCAATAGATGAATCCTAGATGAAGAATTCTAGGAAACTAATATTCAATGTTGGATTTTTGCAATATGTAAAATAAGCAGAATGTGCAATTACAAACATGGCAACATTAGATGAACTTAGAGTTTGCAAGTCTTGTGGCAATGTGTTTTCTAAAAAGGCAGGAGTCACAAACATTACAGAATGTCCACAATGCAAGGGCACTAGCTTTGAGCAGATTACAGCAACCCCAGTTGAGGGAGAATATTTAGACGAAATAGATTGATTCTAGAAACATTCTAAAAAGTTGTAGCAATCATACAAGCAGATCCACTGACCTTTCCCACAACGATACTCTGATTTCTATCGATGTTTTCTTTGATGATTACTACAAGAGTGGTATGGTTTTGAGAAATAAAAGTATGGTACTAGAAATTATTTACATTTGTTTATTTTTTTTCGATATTTTTTACATCAATAAAGAAATCAAATAATCAAAGTTATCTTTAATATTATTACTAGAAAATTAATGCCCTCAGAGATTAACAATGAGATAAAAAAACTGCAGGAAAATATCTTAAGAATTGAGGAGAGAATTGCAGAGTATTTGAGGATGAAATATTATGAAGGGGTTAAAAAATCACTTCGTGTACTAGAATCAGATTTAAAATATCTGAGCATCCTTGCAAACGGCGCACCCATTGACAAAGAGGAAGACAGAAGACTAATGGAGTTTTTGAGAACCCATTATGACTATTTGCAAAAAATATCCGTTCCAGCATAAGTTTTCAAAACATTCCTTTTATTTTATGCAGACATACACATATCGTGGCAGAGATTAGATGCAAAAAGTATGGTTTTGGATGCAACTATGTCCTTAAAGGAAACCCAGAGAAAATTGTTTTTGATTATTGGGAACATATGAACAAAGAGCACAAAAGTAATCACTCAGATACTAAATGAGAAAAACTGCAAGGTAACAAATTCAAGATTCTCTAACCTTTGGCAAATTCCAGTTTAGCTTCATTGCCAATAGCCGGATTCCCGTAGCTGTAACAATTCCAATTATTGATGCTATCTGAATCTCAACTCCAGAGGATAGCGTAACATAGAATATCACAATTCCAATAATTGATGCAATTGCATACACTTCTTTTACAAACACAATAGGAATCTCGCGAACAAAGACGTCTCTGAGAATTCCACCCCCAATGGCTGTGATCATTCCACCAAACAGCATTGGCAGGAAATTCAGTCCAACTATCTGGTATGCGATTGATGCGCCCAAGATTGAAAAGACTCCCAATCCGACTGCATCAAAGACCAGCCAGACATTCATCTGTTTTTTCATTTTTGTAAACAAGAAAAACATCACAACCCCTGCAATTACAGTCAGAGATACATAGATAGGATCAGAGAACGCAGTTGGGAATCTTCCAAATATTACATCACGTGTGACACCGCCTCCAACTCCAACTACAGTTGCCAAGACAATAATTCCAAAAATGTCAGCTTTGTGAGAGATTGCCTTGGAAGCTCCAGTTACAGCAAATGCAATTGTACCCAAGTAATCTAAAATGCTGATAAAGCCATCAATTGGAAAAGAAAAATCTACCAAACAATACTGTGGCACAAAGATTACTAATTAAGATTAATGAAAAAGATCGGATCTAATTTTAGAAATTAAAAATTAAATTGAAAAAAGTAAAGTTGCTTAGCCAAATAGTGAGGATAATCCTTCCATGGCTGCTTCTTCGGTCTTGCCTTCTTCTTTTGGTGCTTCTTCTTTCTTTGCTTCACCACCGGCTGCTGCCTCTGCTGGGGCGGCTGCTGCTGCAACTGCTACAGGTGCGGCTTTGACTGCCTCATCGATGTTAACATCGGCTAGGGCTGCTACCAGTGCTTTAACTTGAGCATCATTAACTTCTGCACCAGATGCTTTGACAACTGATGTGAGGTTTGCTTCGTTGACTTCTTTGTCTAGTTTGTGAAGAAGTAAAGCAGCGTAAACATATTCCATTGTATCGAGATTTTCTTGGGGCATAATATAAAACTATGGAGAAATTACGCCTAGAAAACTCAGTTTAGAATCTTTAGACTCCGGCAGACAGCATAAAGTGTTCTTTTGAGATTTTTGTCAATCAGAGTATCCTTTCTATTTCGAAGTACTCGCTTTGCCTCATCACGTTCTGCACCTGGTGGCAGTGACAAAACTGCATTGATTAATTCAGGCAATGAATGTCGAATCCATCCATCTAGCATGTCGTAAATTTTTGGTGGCAAGATATCACACTTGTCAACATCTAGATCTAAAACTGCAGTGTAATTTTCATGCTCCACTCTATACACCAATGCAAGAACTACATTGTCTGGAGTCGGATGTTCTAGAATTTCACGGGAGCGCTCACCTGTTTTTCCTTGTGCAATCTTGTTTTTGAGACCAATTGGATTTACAATGACTCCGTTGATTCCTACTTTTCGTCCATCAACTCCGGTAACTACACCAAAGATAAAGTCGTTGAATTCACCATTCTTTTTGACTGAAAATATGTGAACCCCTTCTTTGAGAGTAGGTTTCTTGCCAAACATGAAAAGAGTGACCCAAGTATTCTATTTAATGTATTATTAATCGACAATTCTTAATATCGGGATAGGGCAGGCTTCATCGTTGGATAAAAAAGAGATTCTAAAAGAATTTTCAGCAGATCCTGACAGATATTATAATGTCAAGCTATTTGCAGAACAAGGATTTGTCAGAAAGTCATGCACAAAATGCCACAGATTCTTTTGGACTCTTGATTCAGGACGAGATTTGTGTCCTGATGATGGAGCTGACACTTATTCATTTATTGGAAATCCCCCAACTACAAAGAGATTTGATTACACTCAAGCTTGGAGACAAGTCGAAGAGTTTTTTGTAAAAAACAATCACAAGTCAGTGAGCAGATATCCTGTAGTGTGCAGATGGCGAGACGACTTGTTCTTTACTATTGCATCAGTTGTTGACTTTCAAAGAGTAATGGGTTCAAAGGTAGTCTTTGAGTTTCCTGCAAACCCATTGGTAGTTCCGCAGACTTGTTTGAGATTCAAGGATTTAGAGAATGTCGGAGTTACAGGACGACACTTTTCGAGTTTCTGTATGATTGGACAGCATAGTATTCCAGAGGGAGACGGATACTGGAAAGACGAGTGCGTTGATTTGGATTATAGATTATTGACTGATCAGTTTGGAATAAAGAGAGAAGAAGTTGTCTTTGTTGAAGATGTTTGGGCAGGCGGCGGCTCTTTTGGTCCGTCACTAGAATATTTTGTAAATGGATTGGAGCTTGGCAATGCAGTCTTTACTGAATTTCAAGGAGAGTTAGGACAGCATACAACACTTGACCAGAGAGTAATTGACATGGGTGCAGGCCTTGAGAGATTTGCGTGGATTACCATGGGAACACCTACTGCATATGACTGCTGCTTTGGTCCAATTAATCAGAAATTATTCAATAGAATTGGAATTGATTCGGATTCTGAAATTCTAAGAAAATACTTTACAGAGATTGCAAAGGCACTTGATGACTTTGAGGATCTAAATGATGTAAGAAGACATGCAATAAAGAAAGCAGGACTTACAGACGACCAGCTAAACAAAATGATTACACCGCTTGAAGGAATTTATCTTATTGCAGACCATCTTAGAACTTTGATATTTGCAATTACTGATGGTGCACTGCCAAGCAATGTCGGCGGCGGATACAATCTCAGAATGATGCTGAGAAGAATCAATGCAACAATTAGCAAATTAAATCTAAAACTTGACATTGATGACTTGATTGATACTCATATTGACTATCTCAAGGACACGTATCCAGAACTTGATGAGAAAAGAGAAGATGTCAAGAAAATTCTAAAGATTGAAGCTGGACGATACGAGGATTCCAAAGTCCATATGAAGAAAAAGGCAGAAAAGATTCGAGAGAAAGGTGTGCCATCAGTTGATGAGCTGATAACTTTGTACGAATCAGACGGAATCACGCCTGAATATCTCAAGGAAGTCAATGCAATTGACGAGATTCCATCTTCATTTTACTCCAAGCTCTCAGATTTGCACCAGTCTGAAAAGAAAAAGGCAATTGCAGAACTGCCACTTGATGATTTGCCAGAAACTGAAACCCTGTTTTACAAAGACGACCCAATGGAGTTTGATGCAAAGGTAATCAAAGTGTTCGATGATCATGTGGTACTAGATAGAACTTCATTTTATGCAAGAGGTGGAGGACAAGAGCCAGACCATGGAACCATTGCAGGATTCAAAGTTACTAATGTAGACAAACATGCACACGTTATTGTTCACAAGTTACAAGGCGGAGTACCAAAAGAAGGAGAGACTGTAAAGTGTATAGTAGACCAAACAAGACGTGCAAACATTACAAAGAACCACACAAGTACTCACATAATCAATGCATCATCACGTGGAGTTTTGGGTTCATGGATTTGGCAGCACTCTGCATTCAAAGACGATGATCATGCCAGACTGGATATAACTCACCATTCATCATTAACTGATGAACAAGTAAAGCAAATCGAAAATGCTGCAAACAAGATGGTAAAAGAAAACCTTACAGTAAATATTGATTATTTTGATAGAGGAACTGCAGAGCAGACATATGGATTTAGAATTTACCAGGGCGGCGTAGTTCCAGTAAAGTCAGTTAGAATTGTATCAATTGAAGACAAAGATGTTGAAGCTTGTGGTGGAACACATGTAAAGAAAACTGGCGACATTGAACTAATCAAAATTACAAAGACCAAAAGAATTCAAGACGGTGTGGTAAGACTAGAGTTTGTCTCAGGTCCTAACGCATTTGAATATGTAAAGAATCAAGAGATTGTTCTAAAACAAAAAGAGCAAGAAGCAAAAGACAAAGCAGAATTAGAGAAGAGAAGAGAAGAAAACAAGCAAAAGGCAAGAGAGCAGATTCCTATTTTGTTAGAAAAGATTCTAGCTGGAGAATCAGGAGATATGGATGGCATCAGTATCAAAAACAAATTGTGCTTTACATCTAGTGAGAATTATGACGAATATTTTCATCTCAACTTTGGCAAAAAGCTAGTGGCAAAAGACAACACATCTGCATTTTGCGGCATATTCGAGGCAGGCCCAACTGTTAGAATTATGGTGTATGCAGGTGAGCAATCAGGCGTCAATGCAGGCGTGATTGCAAAGGAGATTGCTGCCATTCTAGGAGGTTCTGGCGGTGGGGATGCCAAATTTGCCCAAGGCGGAGGAAAAGACACATCTAAAATGGAGCAGGCAATAGCCAAAGCAAAATCAATGATTTTAGGATGAATGAAAACATGGAAATTAACTGGAATGAAATTGAAAGTAAATGGAGAAACAAGTGGATTGAAAACAAAGACTTTGAGACAGAGCCAAACGACAAACCAAAAAAATTCATCACAGTTGCATACCCGTATCCAAACTCACCTCAACACATAGGACACGGAAGAACATACACACTAGCTGACGTTCATGCTAGGTTTTATCGAATGAAAGGATACAATGTACTGTTCCCAATGGGTTTCCATTACACTGGAACACCAGTACTCGGCATGGCAAAGAGAATTGAATCAGGTGAGAAAGAGATTCTTGATGGGTTGAGAAACATTTACCATGTTCCAGAAGAAGACATTAAAACATTTGTTGAACCAATAAAGATTGCAGACTATTTTCATGAAGAGATAAAGTCTGGCATGATAGAGATGGGCTATTCCATTGATTGGAGACGAGAGTTTACTACTATAGTTCCAGGTTATCAAAAATTTATCGAGTGGCAAATCACTACACTCAAAGAGAATGGCAAAATAATTCAGGGCAGTCATCCAGTTGGATGGTGTCCAAAAGACAACAATCCAGTATCACAACATGATACAATGGGCGATGTGGAACCAAAGATTGATGACAAAAACTATCTAGTAAAGTTCCAGTTCGGTGACTTGGTATTTCCAATTACAACTCTACGTCCTGAAACAATTTTTGGAATAACAAATTTCTGGGTCAATCCAAATGTTACTTACAAAAAAGTTACAGTTGATGGAGAAAAGTGGATAGTCTCTGAAGAATGTGCACACAAGCTAAAGTTTTTCGAAAAAGAGGTTTCAGTTGATGGTGATATTCCAGGAAGTCAGCTAATTGACAGATTTGTCACATCGCACAATGGAAATGAAATTCCAATATTGCCAGCTGACTTTGTAGAGTCGGGGATGGGAACAGGACTAGTAATGTCAGTGCCAGCTCATGCTCCAAAAGACTACCAGGCATTGACGGATCTCAAGGCCAAAAAGCACAAATTAGCCTCAAAAATTGACCCTATTCCAATAATTACTACAGAAGGATACGGAGTAATTCCTGCAAAAGAGATTTGCGAAAAGATGGGAGTTGCAAACCAGATAGACCAAAAGCTAGACGAGGCAACAAACGAGCTATACAACAAAGAGTTTACCACAGGGAAACTCAATGAGAGATGCGGAGAATTTCAAGGAATTAAGGTAGAGTTTGGACGAGACAAGGTAAGGGAATGGCTGGAAAGTAATGAACACCTAGAAAAATTTCCAGTACTAGAGAATGGTCCTGTTCGTTGTCGTTGTGGAGCTGAATGTGTTGTAAAGATTCTATCAAATCAGTGGTTTCTCAATTACGGAGATGAGGATTGGAAAGCATTGGCAAGAAAATGTTTTGATGAGATGAACATTCTACCTAACAAAATAAAGACAGAGTTTCATGATGTGGTTAGTTGGTTGCATGAGCGAGCATGTGCAAGACAACAAGGACTTGGAACTAAACTACCATGGGACAAGGACTGGATTGTAGAGTCATTGTCAGACAGTGTAATCTACATGGCATACTATACCATTTCACGATTTGTAAATGAGGGTAAGGTAAATCCCGAGAATCTAACAAGGGAACTCTTTGATTTTATTTTACTTGACATTGGAGATTTGGACTCTGCTGCTAAATCATCGCAGCTTTCAGAAAACCTAGTCAGTGCAATGAAAAAAGAGTTTACATACTTTTATCCAGTGGACTCACGTCATTCAGGTCGTGATTTGGTTCAGAATCACTTGACATTTTTTGTACTAAATCATGTTGCAATATTTGAGAAAAAATATTGGCCGCAAGAAATTGTAGTTAATGGCAGTGTCATGATGGATGGCGCTAAAATGTCAAAGAGTATGGGAAATATCATTCCACTGCGTACTGCAATAAGAGAGCATGGTGCAGATCCGATTAGACTGGCAATTATTTCATCAGCTGAGCTACTCCAAGATGCTGACTTTAACATGGAGTCAGTTTCAGGAATTCAGGGAAAATTGCAGTCACTATTGGATGATTGCAGTAAGGTAAAGCAAGGCGAAATTGGTAATTTGGAGCCTGAGGATAGGTGGATTTTATCAAAAACCCAGAATTTGATTGGACAAGTAACTGATGCTGTAGAAAAAATGAGATTAAGAGAGGCACTGCATGATATCTTGTTCTCATTTGAGTCAGACTTGAGCTGGTACAACAAAAGAGTGCAAGCTAAAGGCAGGGAGAACAATTCAGCAATACTGTACAAAATAAATTCAGACAGAGTTGCAATGTTGTCTCCATTTGCACCACATGTAGCTGAAGAGATGTGGGTAGCTTTAGGAAATAATGAACTTGTATCAAAGTCAGCATGGCCTGAATTCTCAAAAGGATTAGTTGATGCTACTGCAATTCAATCAGAAGAGTTACTGAAATCAACGATTGATGATATTGCAAACATTCTCAAAGTTACAAAAATTACTCCGAAAAAAATTGTAATCTATGTAAACTCAGATGAGATGAAGTCCAAAGTGTATCGCAAGGTTTTGGGAATTATGGTTGGGGGCCAGAACAACATGGGAGTGGTTATGAAAGAACTTATTGCAGATCCAGAAACAACTGCTGCCAAAAAGATGCCTGATTTTATTCAAAAGGTAATCAAGGATTTACATTCAGAGTCTGAGGAAATTAAACAGATGAAGCTAGAGTCTGATTCATTTGATGAAAAGGAATTTTTAAAATCAGAGTTATCTAGTATCGGTAAAAAGGAATTTGGTGTAGAGATTTTGGTATATTCAGAATCAGATAGTGACATTTATGATCCTAAAGGTAAAGCTAGACATGCAAGGCCTTTCAAGCCTGCAATTTTGATTGAATAGTTTTTTAAAAAAATTATTTTGTACCATTTAATCCCATTTAATTTCCCCAATACAGAAACAAATTATATTCAAAAATTCAAAATTAATTCATGACAATATCATGTGTTCTCTTTGATCTCGGAGGAGTGATTATAAACTGGCACAACAGATGGTTCATTGAAGAGATTAGCCAGCAGTTTAATCTAAAACAAGAAGAACTAAATCAACAATTCAACGCAAACCTCAAAGACATCTCAACTGGAGTGATAGCTGAAAAAGAGTTTTGGCAAAGAATTGGAGAGCAATTAAAATCAGAAGAACTCAGAGACACACAAGAATCACTGCTAGACAAAGTGTTTCGAAAGCACATGTCATTTAATGATAAAATGTTTGAACTATCAAAAAATTTAGAAAAAAACGGAATCACTGTAGGCACCTTATCAAACACAGAACACGTAACATATTCAGTGGTAGAAGATCTATCATCACTAAATCATTTCAAGCACAAGTTCCTATCATACAAGATTGGCCACCTAAAACCTGAACCGCAAATCTACGAGCACGTAATTGAAAACATTCCATTCCAAAAGGAAGAACTCTTCTTCATTGATGATCTAAAATCAAACGTAGAGTCTGCAAAAAAATCAGGCATTGATGCAGTCCAGTATACAGATTTTGATAAACTATTAGAGCAATGCAAGAACAGAGATCTAGTCTAGCTTGAACCAGGAACCATCGCACTGGCCGCACTTTGATTTCTCGCTCCATTTCTCAAATGACTTGCCAGATGGAATCTTGACTACGGTAATTCTCTGACATCCAGAACACTGAACCTTTACAGAGTAATTGCCGCCCTTGTCATCTACAAACCAGTCCTTGAATCCCATAAAATCAGTAAAACATTACAGTATAAAATTGAGACTAGCGTTTCTTTTTCTTGTTTTGCTGCTCTCGCTTGTATTTTGCAACCCGCTGTTTTGCCTCAGCTGCCTTTTGCCCTTTCTGCATTCTGTTGTCTTTTTTCTTTGATTTTGCCACAATACCATTCAACAGCACAGCAATAAAAAGAAAAAAAGAGGTTTACTATCCTCGTAGTGATTTTAGCTCGACTCTAAGATCTTTTGCCAAGGAATATTCCCCGTTACTTGTTGCATCTCGAAGCTGCATCAAGACATCAAGGAATTCGGTTTTTTTCTCATTAGGATTCTCAGCTAATCGCTCAGTAATTCTGTCAATTTTCTGGTCTAGTCTATCCAAGACTCTCTGAATTCTATCAGTGTTGTCAATCTCTACTGTTACTGTTGCAGTGTTGGCAATGTCTGATGCATCAACTACATGAAAGTACTTCACTCCAGTTAGTGTATCACGGTTATAGTCTCGCTCAACTACTATCCATGCCAGGAATTTATCATCATTTTCATTTACCACCACACCGATTCTTGCTCTATTAGAATCAAGAAATAGTGCAGATGCTTCACTAAGAGTAACTGTTACTTGCTCTCGAAGTTCTGCTCGTTTGGTATCCTCTGTAATTTGGATTCCCCCAACAAAGTCAGCAACCTCTATGTGTCTTTTCTTGAATTGGTCAGAGTCTGCCATTGCAGAAGGCAGCCCAACTGCGATGAGTGCTGCCATTGCAATCAGTGATGTCATTGCTAGTTTTGATTTCATTATTCCATTCATTGAAAAATTGCATATAACGCTCACGTAGAACTTATCAGTTCTACTATACCCCAAAGGTCTTGTTGCATTTGGGGCACATCATGCCACCAGTCTCAGTTCCGCACTTTTTGCATCGCATATCCATGCCGGCAATCTCGCGCGGATTGGTCTTTGTTGCTTTTACTATCAAAATGGCTACAAGCAAGATCCCAACTGCAATTGCAATCCATACCAGTACCATGTATCCAGTATGCATCTTCAGCATAAAAACCAAAAGAATAGCACACCATTTAGTCAAGAAAAATTTTTTCACAGCCTCTAATTTTTCAAAATAAATCAAAACAGTGCAAGTACAAAGACTAGAAAACAGACTATGCAGTGAATTTCTAAGCATTGATGATTCCATCAGGTTTGTTGGGATTCTCTGCAAGTGTGGCAGACTAAAAGCATATGACAGAAAGAAAGGAATCATTCCCCAGTTGACAGTTCCAGAGACAAAGCTGGTCCACAGAGAGGCGCTACTGAAAGCAAAGATGAACAAAGTTTTTGATGGCAAGCTTGGCAAGACAAACTGGTCAGTTGAATCAAGGGGTAATGTAAAGTGGATTACCGTTTATCATGGCAAAGACCTCGTACTCTTATCAACTGAGATTTCATCAGATCATGACACCATAGTAAGTAGAGTCCAAAGTATTCTGGATTAATCTGACTTTTTTGGAGGCGTAATGCCAAGAATTCTTTCATGGAATTCGTAGATGAACTCATCTACTTCCTCAATGTCCATAATTTTTCAAAAATCATTTTACTATATAGCAAATATTCTGTTCAAATTTTACATACTATTTTGTAGCATTCTTGATATACTGTAAAATGAATAATGATTTGATGGATGAGCAGGTTTTTTCTTGCGGACATAAACCAATTGTATTTACACGGCAATCAAAACAGTTTCCACAAATCACAATGAGATTGTGTCAGGATTGCCTTGACATGGATTGTGAAAACGATTAGATGCAAAGCGATGCTGCCTGCAGTTGTACAGTCTTTGTAGATAACAAAGAATACTGGTTTGACATTACAATGTAGTAATCCCCAGAGTCCAGCACCAAATCAAATTGGCCGGACCTTACCTTGCCGCTGTCATAAAAGGACAATGCGCTTTGGTTGTTTTCAAATTTATCAAAATTATAGTTATCCATTAGAATTACAATAATGTCATCACCTAAAATATCACTTGCAATAAATCCGCCTTGCACTTGGGCATCACAGGGAAGAGTAAATGCAACATAGGTGTAAGCCCCTGGACCCACCTCATACATAGAGTCTGCAAACTTTTGGCCAGACAAATCCAAGTCCAATTTCTCACCGCCAAAGATCTCATTTACAATGCTGCCAAGTGCGCTCTCAATTGATTTTCCAACTGAGGATATCACAGAGTTTTGCATCTTGTTTTTTTGAATCTCCTCATTGATTCTGTTTCTCACCTCGTCATAGATTGAGATGGTCTTGTACGACTCAAATGGAACAGGAATACCAAGGCCAAAGAACTGGAAATATGCGATTCCTTTTACTCTAATTTCCATGACTCCCTTGCTCTCAATTACAGAAGATATCGCAGGCATCATGCTTTCTTTTGCAATATTTTGAAATGAGGAAATGACTTTGATTTGTCCGGGATTAATTACAAGATCAACATCACTATTTCCCTTGCCAATTGAAATTCCATTAATCAAGACATCATAGGACAAGTCAGGGATGTACACTGGTAAGAGCCCGTTATTTGCAATTCCAAAATACAAGTTCAGATTAATTCCTTCTATTATCTCAAAAGCTGCACCAAACCACTCACCAGTTAGAGTGGACAGGCCAAGATTGAGCAGTTTATCCCATGTCAAAGTAGCCCAATCAATGCTGTGAAATTTTACATCATTGAGATTAACTGAGAGCTGGGTATACGAATAGACAAACAGTCCAACTATAATCAAAAACACTACAAGAAGAACAATACCTATTGCAACTAGTTTGCCCATGATATCATGAAATAATTCTCAAATTAAGTATGTTGATAGTGTCATCTCCGACTAAGTGACAGTTTGCTTTTGAGTTTCCTAGCTCGGGGCTTTGTTCTCAATAATCTCCCACAGCAAGGACACCAGAGTCCCTCCCATAAAATAAAGACCTCACATTCAGGGCATCGCTTTTGACCTTGCTCGTATCTGCCACCTTCTGCAGAGTTGCTCTTTGCGATGTATTCTTTGCAAGCACTGTTACAATGCACATAAAGTTCACACATGTCTCATAGAAAATATTGTCGGTTAAAGTCAGAATAATTTCTGATTCTCCAGCTTTGCTCTGTTTCTATATGTGATTAGATGATAGCGAATGATGTTTTTTAGCTTCTCCTCAACTGATAGTTCCTCTTCGATGCAGATGCTCAAAAAGTCCAGATAGTCCCGGTCTTTTACATCAAGATTTATTTTTCTCAATTCATAACTTGAACCCGAATTATGCTGTAATCTCGTGAAATCAGTTTAGCGTGAATAATACAAAACCTCATGATCTGCTTACAGTATGGTTTTCGACTCCCCTCTTCGAAATGGTAAAACATCACTTGGGCATATGCCTCAGTGTCGCACCTCAACATATTGCAAATCATGAGAGAGTATCTAGGAAGAATCGAGCCTAAAAGGGCAGGTTATATTGATAACAAAAAACAAAGACAGACCATTAACTAATGGTGTACAGATTTTGCAAAGTCAACATTATCAGAATTCAAATTACATCAAACAATATGAAAACTGCAAAAGAGATCTATGAATTTAAAAAAGAGTTGATAAAAAAATTAGAGACTGGAGACAAACAATACTATGGATTATCGCTTGAGAGCCTAGTTAAGAATTAATTTTCATAAGAATTGTAATTATTTGAGTAGTCTTTTGAGTTCAGTGTTAATTACGTTTGAAAAACTTACAGCGCTTGCAGTTTTTGTAATCTTTTTTGCTTGAATGACCCTTAATTTTTTTACAATTTCATCATCGAGGACAATTGTAAGTCTTTTACCCATAAAAAATCGGGTTTCCTAGCAGTATATAATCTAATTTGGTATGAATGCAAATTCATACTTGCATCAAAGATGAATAAATTAAAATTTAGAATTAGAATTAATTGCTTTGATTATTCCATCACGTTTTTTGTACTCAATTTGTAAATTATGATCAATTCGCTTCATGGTTTCATCAGATGTTGGATTTTTCAATTCTGCCTCCTTGTGTTTTAGAAGCTTGCTGATTCTTCTATCATTGACTTTTTTTTCTTCACTTAGCAAGTCTAGCTGAGCCTTGCAGTCAGGACAAATCAGTTTTCTATCAGTATGAACTGAAAATTCAGAAGCGCATCTCTCACAAATCAATTACAAATCATATCAATGTATAATGAAAATTAAGCGTATTGGAGTTTGGTTTAGTTTTTTCAAACTAAGGGAATTGTAAATTAACATTATCAATGCATTCATTGATTTTTTGAGTTTGGTTTGACCATTGTTCATTGCATTCTTGGATTTGAGCGCTTTTTAGTTGTGCATCAATCTCTAAACGTAGAGGGTGTTGTTGTTTTTCTAATTCCCAATTTTCTTGTTGGTTCAGAGTACCATATACTGTAACTGCATTATTTACGCAATATTCCCAATTAATTGCAGCAAGCAACACTTCATCATCATAAAGGGTAGCATCCTCTAACAAAGCAATATCATCCTGAATAATCAGATTACACTGACTCAATGCCAATTCAAGATTTTCTTGTTTTTCAAGAACGGTAGGATCAATGTTTTTAATAATATCTAGACTGTATTGCGTAATTGCTGCTGAAATAGCAATAATTCCAACCACTATTGCAACGATAATAACGACAAGTAATTTCATGGAATTTCTCTATGAATTAGGAACTTAAGCGTTATTGAAATTATATAAAATGCAATTTGGTTTTTTAAAATTCAGATATATCAGAATGAATTCTCAAAGACTACATCAGATAGAGGTAATTGTCCACCACGGGGAGCAGGATCCTTTGCAGATTTTCCAATAACTACCATCATTGTAACTATGTGATCATCAGGAAGATTGATCAATTTCCCAACCTTGTCATAATCAAAGCCCTCCATAGGACAGCTGTCATACCCAATAGATTTTGCTGCAAGCATAATGGTTTGAGCTGCAATACCACAAGAGCGAATTGCCTGATCTTTTTCAAGCTCAGAATTTCCTGAGTATGCCTGCTTGATTCCGTTGACTAGATAATTTCGAGATTCTTCTGGAACGTTTTTCCAGTAGCGCTCAGGATTTTTCTCCCAGGCCTTCAAGTCAGCACACAGTACAATGACTAGAGATGCTTCTGCAACTTGTTTTTGCCCATAGGATAGATGAGACATTTCATCTTTGAGTTTCTGTTCTGTAACAATTACGAATCTCCAGTTTTGAATATTGTACGAAGTTGGAGACAAAATTGCACATTCTAGAATCTGATTAATTTCATCTTTAGTGATTTGGTGATTTTTAAAACTCTTAATTGAACGGCGAGATTTTATTGCGTCAATTGTATCCATGGTAATACGACCAGTGTTACCAAATTTAACTTTATGAAAAGGTGAATGAGCTTAAGATCAACTCCCGAAAGGATGTTGATGACAGCTCGTCGCTTAAGATCAGAAACATCTGTTACCTGATGACAGCGATTGTCTTTAGGCCTGAAACTATTGTAATCAGACGAAAGACTTACCTTTCAAACTCAATATGAGAATTTGATATTTAACCAGTACTACTTTTTCCTACTAGTGGTAATCAGCTTAACACCAGCAAAAATTCCAGATAGTGTATTTATTAGGCAAAAGGAAATTTCAAGACATCTTGAAGATTGCAGTAATGGGAATGGGGGTTGCAGGATCTTATCTCATGGCCAGACTAAAGGACTCAGAGCACGAGGTTGTAGGTTATGAAAGAAATGTTGAGGAAAAACATGATTCAATTTGTGCATGGGGAACAATAAAACCAGTGCTGACAGATTTTTGCAAAAAAACTGGAAGAGACTTTAATGACTTTTTGATTCATGACGGAAAAAACATGCATGTCAAAATGAACAATGATGTAAAGTTTGACATTGGATTAAAAGGGCTGTGTACATATAACAAATTAGGATTAATCAAAGATTTCATCAAAGATTCAAAGATAATTTATGGTCAAGCACCAAAGCTTGAAGATTTAGAAAAAGAGTATGATATGATAGTTGACTGTACTGGATTTAACAGAGTCTATCTGCCAAAGTTAAAGGAGGATTTCTTTTTGCCAACATACGAGTACAAGGTAGAATATGAGAATGGAGTTCCCTATGATGACTTTTACATAGAGCCATTTCCAGGAATGTCTGGATACTTTTGGTATTTCCCACTAGGTGAGAAATGGGCACATATTGGAGCAGGAGATTACAACAAACAACACATCAAGGCAACTGATGAATTTTTGCAAAAGCACGGAGGCAAAGTAATTGCAACAAAGGGCAGACCAATCAGACTTGCAACACCAGACAGATGTAAGCCATACTATTCAGGTAAAGTAGTTGGAGTTGGAGAATCAATTGGAACAGTTTACGCATTGTTAGGTGAGGGAATTATTCCATCAATGCAATGCGTCGAGATATTCCTAGAGAACATGAATGATTTCAAAGCTTATGAGAAAGCAGTAGAGGAGCACTACAAAGTGTATGCTAAAGTGTTTAATTTTGTCAGAGCAAAAATTCACAAGGACTTTAGTTTCTTCAAGGCATTACCAGATTTCATTGCAATATTTCGTTACATGAAAAAGCACGAAGACCGATTTGGAATGAATATCAAAATTGCAGATTTGATGAAAGTAGCTAAAGCCTAGCTAAAACTAACAGACCCGAACCCCTCTCTATTAGTTCTATTTGATGCCATGTTGTAATCGTAAATTGTTTTGGAATAATCTTTGAATTCATCTTTCATCGGATCCAAAGTATCTGCCAGATAAAATCCGGGGCAATCTCCTGTAAACTGATAGGTGGCATGAACACGTGCAATTCCTTTTTCATTTTCAAGCCAGCTAGAAAAGGGGTAAAGATAGCAAACCCCAGGTCTGTCGGGATGCATGCTACACCCACCTTTTTCATCTAAGAATCTACAAGAGATGTGCGTTCCATCATCAGATGCTGTCTCATCTTTTTTTCTTTTCAGATTAATGGTAGTCATTGTAGTTAGTTGTCCTGAGGGTCCTGGTTCCTGATACGTTACAGTAAGAGTTTCATTTTTTATAAAATCAGAAGGTTTTTGATATTTCAAGCCTTTTCCAATAATTATCAAATCATCAGAAGTAAGTGGAAGTCTTCCTTGTCTATCACAGCAGTTGTGGCAGTCAGGCCAAAAGCACTTCCATAGAATGAATTTTTTTTCAGAATTAAGATAAGGTACATGAAATACCACATCTTTAACTTTGACTGGATAGTCAGACACATCAGTAATTTTACCAAGCATGAATTTACGTAAAATTGGATCAACATCCCAATCTTTTTCTAACAAGTTTAATGATTCTTCAATTTCGTTTTGAGACAACTATTAAGATATAACATCTGGAAGTCATGTTATTAATGTTGAGTGAAAAAGGAAAGCATGCCTCAGCTACTCAAAACAGAAGATGGGTATGGAGTGAAATAATTTGGCCTCTAGTTTTAGAAGTCAATGACGTATCATTTACACTAAAACAATTTCAAAATAAACGTCAAAAAATATGTCAAGAGCAAAATGTTTCAATCAATGTTCCATCAAGGGGACTAGTATCATTGATGCAGAAAGGAATTTTGTTAAAAGAAGGGGAAATTTACTCGATTCATTATAGACTAATTCCATACATGCGATTGAAAGCAAAATGTGATTATTCAACTGCAATTCATGAAGTTAGAATAAAGTAATCAAAGCATTTCAAAAAAATCACAAAAATAATTCATTATAAAAATTTCAATCTTGACAACAAATGATTATATTCTTAAACAGAAAAATTTCTTCAAGTAGCCCGATAGTCTAGCGGTCAAGGATTCTGCCCTCTGGATCTCAAGAGTGGATAGGCGGAGACGGCAGTTCGAATCTGCCTCGGGCTACTGAAAATTCTAAAGAATCTATCTTGATGCTTGTGCTATTCTTTCTAGTTCATTTTTCTTCTTTACAGAAGGAGCATTTGGATCATTTACTGCGGCTAGCATTATTTGCTCTGCCATATGTTCTTCAATGGGTTTTGGATTGGAAAATGTTGCCTCTTTGATTGCATCAGCTATGAATTTTAGTGCCAAGTCAACTCTTCTGATTGGTGCAACATCAACTGATACGTGATAAACAGTACCACCATAAACGATTCTTGTAGTGTCTTCGTTTGGTGCAGAAAATTCAATTGCTCGAACTAGTACTTCAACTGGGTTTTGTCCAGTTTTTAGTGCAATAATATCAAAAGAAGTTTTTACAGTGTTTAGAAGTTTGGTTTTCTTTCCAGTCATTCTTCCAGTGTTCTTTGCATATTTCTTTCCAAAGTGCATTGTTTTGTTGATTAATCTCTCAACAATGTTAACATCTGCTTTATTGAATCGCTTTAATGCAGAGCGACCATATGTGTAAGGTAAAATTTGCTTTCTCAAAGAGATGGCAGTTTTTAGTCCGGGATCTTTGATTTCAATATCAGATAAATCCCATTTTCTAAATAATAACAAGTTTTTAGTTTGTGCCATTTCTATCTCCTTGGTTTCTCTTTCTTTCCTATTACTAGTTCATGAAGTGATGTACCGTTAACTTTGAAAACTTTGAATCTAACACCAGGAATATCTCCCATTGCACCACCTTGTGTTGCACCCATTCCTTGAATGTGGACTTCGTCGTGTTCATCAATAAAGTTCATTGCACCGTCTCTTGGTAAGAATGCAGTAACTGTTTTACCATTTTTAATTAATTGAACTCTAACACATTTTCTAATAGCAGAGTTTGGCTGTTTTGCAGCAATTCCTACTTTTTCTAAAACTATGCCGCGTCCTTGTGGAGCTCCTCCAAGTGGATCGGCTTTTTTATCAATTCCAAGCTTTCTTCTCTTGTATGTTGAGATTGCCCATCTCTGTTTTTTCTTTTTAGTAGTTAAAACTCTGCCAGCAAATAATCCAAGTGGTGATTTTCTCATATCTTACATCTCCATAGTAGCACGTTCAGGACTGTTAATCAGTACGCTGGTAATATCAAAATATCGTTTTGCAAGTAGTCTTGCTTTCTCAGCATTTCTGCCTTCTCTTCCAACTACGATTCCTTTCTTTCTTGGGTCTACCATAACAATTGCCTGTTTTGTCCCATCTGCTCGTGTATTTATTTTTACTTCAGAAATTAGTTTTGAATTTAGCAAAGAAGACAAGAATTTTGCAGGATCCTCATCATATTCTACTAATTCCACATTTCTTTTAACAATATTTTGTAATGATTTGATATGAACACCACCTTTGCCAATTGCCAATCCCATTTTACCAGTATTAACTACAAAAATTACTCTATCTTGCTTTTCATCTTCAACACAATCGCGTGCAGTTGCACCAGTTACATTTTGGAAAAGTGACATCATACGCATTTGATCTGTTGAGAGTTTAATTGACTGTGTCATTAGAAATCCTATTTATCTCCGACCTGAATTGTCTCATTTAAACTTTCATTAAATAAAATATAGCTAATCATTTTTTTCCTCAGCTTCTGTATCTTTTAAAATTGATTTTATGTTTGCATCTGTTATTGATGTGAATGAAATTGTTGAAATTCTAAATTGCAAGCCGCACAATCTTCCTAGTGCGACTGAAGTCCCTTGAAAGTTGACTAGAGGTACTTTTTCTTTTTTTGCATCTGACTCAATTTTCTCAACCATTTCTTTACTCACTGATTGAGATAATACAATTAGCTTGGAATTTTTTAAAGAGTTTAAAACTTGTTTTGTACCGAAAGTTAGTTGATCTTCTTTTCGGGCATCCTTTAATGATTTTTCAAGTAGTTTACTCATGTATGTTTCCTTAAATCGATCGGCGCCACAGGGCTTTATAGGTTTATTGAAAAACCACGCACGGTATTAGAAAAAATTAGTTCAGAAAATTAAACACTGAACCCAAAGAAGAAAACACTAAACCAATTTCATCAAAAAAAGAAATCGTATTTTCTTTTTCATGATTTGTAGTACTAGAAACTTTTGGTGAATCTGATTCAGAGTAATCTATTTTTTTGATAATTGGTTGTATTGGCTCATCTACTAAAGTTACAATAGGAGCATTCAAGGATGATGCAATTTCAAGATTTTTTCTAGCAGAAATATAGTTGGGATTTTTCTTTAAAATTTCTTCATAAATAGAAATAGCATTATCATAATCTTTCAAATTTGCAAGGGCATTTGCTTTGTTATTTTTAGCAGGTAAAAATTCAGGATTGATTTTGATTGCATGATCATAATAGACTATGGCCTCAGTAAAATATCCTAATTTTCCCAAGGCAGATCCTTTGTTTACTAGAATTTCAACATCGTTTGGATTATCAGATAGAGACTCGTTAAAAAATGTCAAAGAACCATCAAAATCACATAATCTGTACAATGCAGGTCCCATTCCATCATAATATGATATGGTATCAGTAAACACACTTTTGTCACATTCCAGATTTATTTGATTTAGAATTAGGCCTAACTCAATATCTTCAACAGTAAGATTTGTTTGTTTTTTTATTTCAGTTGGAATAATTTTTTCTTGAATAGTTTTTTTTATTTCAGGAGTCATATCAGATTTTGGTTTGATGGTTTGAACAGTTTCTTTAATTGCAGATACTGTAATAGAATTCGAGTTATCAATTGTTTCTTCAATTGTTTCTTCAATTGTTTCTTCAATTGTTTCTTCAATTGTTTCTTCAATTGTTTCTTCAATTGTTTCTTCAATTGTTTCTTCAATTGTTTCTTCAGTTACAATTTGAGGTTCTTTGAAATAATCAAAAAAGGATATGGCTTCAGATTCTCCATAGTGAGCTTTAATTGAATAAGTTCCTTCGGTTCTAAAATTAACACCATCTTTTACAAGAAAGCTTGTTGAGAATTCCAAATCAGAGTTTATTGTTCCAAAATAAAAGCCTGCAGGCATTCCAAACGGATCATAAACTCCGATTAACGAAGTGGGAGAACCCAATGAAGAAACAATACCGGTGATGTAAATTACATCATTATCAGCATATTGATTTTTGTCAGTGTAAAGAAGAAAAATTTCAGGTTCCTCAATAATCTGAGCAGTTTTTTCAGATTCCGAATCCCCTATTGTAAAATAATGATTCTCAGAGATTTGTCCATAGTCTAGTTTTATTCTGTATTCCCCAATTTTTTCATAAAATGGAGAGTCAAGTGGGATGGTCTTTGTGAATGTTTTTTCAGACGAAATTTCCAAATTGTTGGCAGACAATATTTTTCCATCAGGATCATAGATGCTCATGGCAATTACGGGCATACCAAAATCAAGAATTTCACCTGAAACAGTCAGAGAATCACCGATGTTATAGGATTGTTTGTCGGTACTTACAAGAAATGTTTCTGCAAATACTTCAGATATTACTAAAGGAGATAATACGGTTAACACTAAGGTCAATCCAAGCAAATATCCTAACACAAGAAAAATTTTGTAATTTTCTATTTAATTATCACGTAGGAATGATACTTTTCATTCTACGGTAATTAAACTCGACATTATTGGTGCCAAAACAGTCGGATCACCAAGAGAATTCCAGACAAATGTCTCAATCTCATAATTTCCAGATCTTTGTGGTATCCATGATTGTGAAATATCAAGACTTTGTCCGGATGATAATTCACCTTGAATCCATGAGATGGATTCTACAATATTATTTTCATTTTTTACTTGAAACAAGTAAACAAATTTCTGATCAAATTCATTTGGGTTAATGATAGTACCAACTATTTGCAAAGGATTGTCGGGCGAAAAAGATTCTAATGAATTTCCAAGTGCATCAGAGAATCGAATTGGAAGATTATCAATTCTATCTATTGGAGAAATAGAAGAATCAATCAAGGCAAAAGTTTCAATTGCTAAATTATCGGAGATAGAATATGGTTTGGGTAAAGTATAATCAACATATTTTGCAAAAATTTTATCTCCAGGAATTGAATAGAGTCGACTTCCACTAGTAGTTGAACTCTGAGATAAAGAGAATGTTGCTACAAACATTCCAGAGCTTTCAGATGTCTCAATTCCATCAACTTCAAATCCTGCAATGTCAGAATCAGATGATACTTGAATCGGAATATGATCCAGTGCTTCAGGATTGAGATTCATATCTGAATCAATTATGCGTACAGTAACAGTGTCACCTAAGAGAAAAACTTCTTGTGTAAATTGAATGGTACCGACATTCCAGCGTACAGGTGCTGATTCAGTTAAGATTACACCGTCTGCAAATTCAAAGGATATGGTAACTGCAGAATCCCTATCAACTTCTAAAAATCCACTAGTTGGACCAGTACCCATGGTTCTTGGAGTGGTGTCTACGTTACCATCACCGTTGGCATCATGTGAAAATCCTGTAAGTATTACTTCAGCTGTAAAGATTCCAGAATTCACATCAGTCTCTGTGAATCTATAAGGCTCAAGTGAGTGCTCTCTTGTTGAAATTTTAATGGGGTGGTCTTGTGTATCTCCAATTGAATCAATCAAGTCTTTATCAGTATTCCAACTGGGAGCAATGATTGTCATCTTTATTTTGTCAGTCCAAGAGTACGATGGTTTATCCGTAAATATTGGAGAGTATGGTTTATCATAATCAGGAATCGATTCACCAAATGCCGGAAAAAAAATCAATGAAGCAATCATGAAAAAAAGATACATATCATAAATTATTAAATATCGAATTTAATGTTTGATGGAATAATTTAAGATTCGTCTTCAGGAAGAGAGACTAGTAAAATATTATCTCCACGTAATAGGGTCTTGCCAATCTTTTCATGCTTTTCTTCAGTCACATCCTCAGCATCCTCTAATGTCAAATTCATGTGAATATCAAAGTCTTTTAGAATCCCCTGAATGGTCCGGGTATTTCTTAATCGAAGTAAGACAAGCTTATCTTTGCTGTTATTCATTAGATTTGTAATTTCATCGGCCATAATTGTTACCAGTTTATTTCTTCTTGCTTACTTGCATGTACAAGTCAACAGTTCCACTTCCAATTGGAATGTTACTACCGACAATTACATTTTCAGTGATGCCTTTGAGTTGTTCCACTTCTCCTCCAAGTGCTGCATGAGCAATGGTTGGAACTGTAATTTCGAATGCAGCTCTTGCAAGAACACTATCTTTAGTACCGGCAATTCCGTGTCTACCAATTTGTTGCATGTATCCTCTTGAGCACATCAAATCAGACACTAGCATAATATACCTATTATCTACCTCTAATCCTTGGTCTCCTAGAGTATGATTGAGTTCATCAATCAATGCATTTCTTGCAGCCTCAATTCCTAGAGTGCCTGCAATTTCAAAGACATTGTTTGTTCTGACATTTGTTTTGTCAATACCCTTTACTTCAAGAACTTTGGCAATGTTTGAACCGGTTGTTTGAATAACCCATTCATCATCTTTTTGAACTAGGGTCACACGTTCAACATCTGGAACTCCCTTTACGGTAGTGTTTAGAACTTTATTTCTAATTGCAATTACTGTAGCAGTGTCAGACTCTTCAACAAGTTTGAGAGTGATTAGTTCACCAACAGTCTCCATTTTGAATTTCTTGTTTGATGCAAGTGATGCTTCAACTTCAGCAATTGAGCATCCTCTCTCCTTTAGTCTATTTTCACTAAGGATTAATTTGATTTCAGTAGAATAATCAGTTTCACTGTTTGCAATTAATGCACTGATTTTGGTTTGTAATACATTTCTTGCAACTTCGATTGCCTTTTCTCGAGATTTCTTTGATTCGTTGTCAAGATAGATATCCATAGTTGGAGTAACTGGTTTCTTTCTTGCATCAACTAGTTCAATTAATCTTGGAAGACCCAAGGTAACATTTCTTTCTTTAATTCCTGCAAAGTGGAATGTTCTCAAAGTCATCTGAGTACCAGGCTCACCAATTGATTGGGCAGTAATGATTCCTACTGCTTGACCAGGTTCTACCTTGGCTTTGTTGTATAATGATAATCCTTTCTTACAAACTGCTTCTACACCGTCTTTACTTAGTGTGGATTCATGCAAGGCTTCTGAAACAAGTGATGTAAGTCTTGGATTGAATGTCTTTGTGTATTTTTTAATAATAGTATCAATCTCATCTTTTGTTGCCTTTTTACCAGAATCAATCATGGTTTGAGATTCAGCTAACCTACTAGCGTTGAATGCTTCACCATGATCACTTTTTGCAACATCAATTCCATCTTCACCGTAAAGGAATTGTACGATGTGTCCGTGTGGATCTCTTACTGTTCCATCGTATTCTAGTCTAATGTGTTCTAATGCGTTGATCAATCTACGTTGCATGTAACCACTTTGTTGTGTTCTAACTGCAGTATCTACAAGTCCTTCACGACCACCCATAGCGTGGAAAAAGAATTCTAATGCAGAGAGACCTTCCCTATAATTGGATTTTACAAATCCATGTGCGTCTGGATTATTATCATGTTCTTGGAAGTGTGTCAATGCTCGATTATGATAACCATCATTCATTCTATTTCCTCTTCTTGACTGTTGTCCTAATGCACCTGCCATCTGACCTACGTTCAGTGATGAACCTCTAGCGCCTGTTGTTGCCATAATTTTTCCAGCATTAGCATCATCAAGGGAGTTATTTGCAGTAGAACCAGCTTTGTCTCTTGCTTTACCCAATTCATTTACGATGTATGCTTCAAGTGCCTCTTCTGCTCTCATTCCCCTTGTGAGTTTCAGAGTTCCTTTTTCATATTGATGGGTTAAATCAGATACAATATCATAAGTTCCTTGAATATCATCTAGAATCTGTTGTTTTTCTTTTTCTGGCACTTCAAGATCACCAAACCCATAACTGAAACCATAACTTGTGATGAATTGTTTTACCATGATTAGAATAGAGTTTAAGAAATTCTTTCCAACTGCATTTCCATAGTCTTTTGTAATTCTGTGTAAGACACTTTCTGGTTCTTCTGCACCAATTGATGTTTTATCAATGACACCACTGATGAGTTCACCTTTTTTAATTACAACATCTTTTGCGGCACCATTTGTTCCCTTTGACCATTTTGAAGTAAGTACATAGTTGAAGTCTTTTGGAAGGAATAGTGAAAATAGTTGTTTTCCAGTATATGCAGGTCCATCTTTAGTTTTAGTAGCAGGTTTAGGAAGTGCGTCTTTGTAACCACCTAGCATTGCTAGATTTGAAAATTCTTGAACAGATAGAGTTGTTCCGTCTTTTGTTAGAAGATATGCACCAGTAACAAAGTCTCTCAGTGCACCAATGATTGGTCCACCATATCTAGGAGAAATTAATTGATCTTGAACTCTCATCAAAAGGATTGCTTCTGCTCGTGCTTCTTCACTTTGAGGAACGTGAAGATTCATCTCATCACCATCAAAGTCTGCGTTGTATGGAGGACATACAGAAGGATGCAATCTGAAAGTCTTACCAGGAAGTACCCTTACATAATGAGCCATGATAGACATCTGGTGAAGTGAAGGTTGTCTGTTAAACATGACAATATCCCCATCTGCAAGATGTCTTTCAATTAGATAACCAATCTCAAGTGTTTCTGCAATAGTAGAACGGTCTTCAACAAAATCTAATCGAATCTTTACACCATCAGGTCTAACAATATAATTAACACCTGGGAATTTTTCAGGTCCATTAATAACGAGTTTTCGCATTCTCTCAATGTTCCATTCAGTAACAATTTCAGGAATTGTTAGTTTCATGGCTACTTGTTCTGGAACTCCAACTTCAGACAAATCCAAGTTAGGATCAGGTGAAATTACAGTTCTGCTTGAAAAGTCAACTCTCTTTCCAGACAGTGAACCTCTAAATCGTCCCTCTTTTCCTTTTAGTCTTTGAGTTAGTGTTTTGAGTGGACGTCCAGAACGATGATGAGCTTGTGGAATTCCTGAAACTTCATTATCAAAGTATGTTGTAGAGTGATACTGTAATAGGTCAACTAGGTCTTGTACGATGAGTGGAGGTGTTCCTGCCTCTTTACTTTCTTTTAGTCTTTGATTAACTCTGATGATATCTACCATTTTGTGTGTTAAGTCATCCTCAGATCTAATTCCGGTCTCAAGAATTATTGATGGTCTTACAGTTACTGGTGGCACAGGTAATGCCTGAAGAATAAACCACTCAGGTCTAGCAGTAATAGGATCATAGGATAAAAGTTGCAAGTCATCATCAAGAATTTGTGAAAATCTTTCTCGGATTGTAATTGGAAGTAATCTATGTTCACCAATCTCTGTTTTCTCAACAAAGATAGTTGGTTTTGTAAAGACTAGTTCATACTGGGTCTTTCCACAGTGTGGACATTCTTTTGCTTTCTTTGCTTTTTCTATAATTTGTTCAGGAATACGTTTTTGAGAAATTACAGTATATGCAGCATGCTTGTCTTTGATTTTTTTGAATTCATTCAAATCTTCTTGTGGGACTTTGAGTCTTGCACATGAGCGACAGGTTGATTGTAATAGTTTGTAAATATTATCAATAAATGCAATATGCAAAATTGGTTCTGCAAGTTCAATGTGTCCAAAATGTCCGGGACATCTAGCAGCGGTATTTCCACAGGTTAGACATTTTTGTCCAGGTTCAAGAGTTCCAAGTCGTCCATCCATAAGACCTCCCTGAACTGGCATCCCATCTTCATCATATGTTTCAGGTGCAGTTATTTCTGCAACTGAATATTTTCTAACTTCAGTTGGAGACCATACTGAAAAACGAATTCCATCAATTGATTTGATTGCTTGAAGTGACATTAGATTTTCTCCTTGATTAAGAGACGTGGTGCAACATTAAGGCTCTGCATCTCTTGTAATAGTAGTTTGAATGCATATGCTACGGATACTGATGAGACTTTGGCTTTATCACCACATACTCTGCATACATATTTTCTTTGTTTAACATCATGATAAGCAACTAATCCACATCTTTCACATACAAAGATATCAGATTTATCAGATTCATCTAGCAATCTATCTTTTAGAATCATTGAAGCACCATAAGCAATCAAGCAATCTCTCTCCATCTCACCAAATCTTAATCCACCACCTCTTGCTCTACCTTCAGTTGGTTGTTTAGTTAACATCTGAACTTGTCCACGTGCTCTTGCATGGATTTTATCTGCAACCATATGATGAAGTTTTTGATAGTATACAACCCCAATAAAGACGTCAACTGGGAATGGTTTTCCAGTTCTTCCGTCATACATTACTTCTTTGCCAGAATATTTGAAACCATGTGCATCCATTACTTCTTTGACCTCATCCATTTTTTCTCCAACAAATGCTGAACCATCAAATCGCTTTCCACGAAATGCAGCAGCTTTTCCACAGATTGATTCCATCATCATTCCAACAGTCATTCTTGATGGGAATGCATGAGGGTTAATCAAAACATCAGGAGACATTCCTTCTGCAGTATACGGCAAGTCTTCTGCTTTAGCTAAAATTCCCAGTACACCTTTTTGTCCGTGTCTTGATGCAAACTTGTCACCAATTTCAGGGATTCTCATGTCTCTTGCTCTAATCTTGTACATTTTTCCACCTTCATTTGATTGGGTCATAACTACAGTGTCAACAACACCAGTTTCAGAGGGTCTTACACCAATAGAAGTATCACGTCTGTATGGACCTGAAGATTCAAACTCTCGATATTCTTCCATAAATCTTGGAGGACTAGTTTTTCCAATTAAAATATCTCCGCCTTTTACTGGAGCTTCGGAGGCAACAACACCATCTTCTTCTAGTAATCTATATGCACGCTCTCCCTTGTAACCTCTAATATTATCTTCAGCGTTAGGAATTTCAAAAGTATCACGCATTCCACCAGGATATTGTTTTGCCTCTGCATCGTAAATTCTAAAAAAGAAAGTTCTCCCCAAACCCCTATCAACAGAGGCTTTGCTAAGAACAATTGCATCTTCAATATTGTAACCATCAAATGGCAATACTGCAACTATACAGTTTTGACCTGCTGGCCTATCTTCCAATCCCAAAAGTTTCATTGCTTTTGTATTTACAATTGGAACTTGTGGGTATAGCATAAAGTGTTGTCTTACGTAAGTACTGGTATTCATCATAGGTGTTGAGAATCCTAAACTTTGTTTGGCCATTGCAGACTCGTATGTATTTCTTGGAGATTGGTTATGTTCAGGGTATGGTATGATAGAAGCTCCTGCACCCAAGATTGCTGGTGGGAATACTTCTAGATGAGTATGTTTCTTTGTATCTTTATCATCCAAAGTGACATAGCAATTTTCTTCTTCATTAGCATCTATCATTTCTAAAACACCCATTCTCAAAAGATCAGTCCAAGAAAGTAATTTCTTTGAAATTTTATCCAAAAGATCTTGGGTCAGTAATGATTTATTATCTTTGATAATTATCAGTGGTCTCAAAACACGTCCAGCATTGCAGTTTACATAAAGTCTTCTTGTCGAACCTTCAATGTCAGATTTATGAAATGAAACTCCAACATGAGGATGAATCTTTGAATTTCGTCTAAGGTCTCTTAAAGATTCAGCCAGTTCTTGACCATCTTTGAAATATCCAATTAGACGACCATCAACAAATACTCGAGTTCCATCTTTCTTCAAATCTTCTTTTGCATCAAAGAAATGTACTGTTCCAAGATCATAGAGTTTTTCTACAATCTCTTCAGATGGAACATTTACTGAGATAATTCCAGATAGTGCAAGGTTTTTCACTAAACCACAGTTTGAGCCTTCAGGAGTTTCACTAGGACAAATTCTTCCAAAGTGGGTAGCATGTAAATCTCTTGCCTCAAAGTTTGGCTGGGTTCTACTGAGAGGAGATTGAATTCTTCTAAGATGGCTAATTGTTGAGAGATAGTTTGTTCTATCAAGTAATTGGGTAACACCTACACGTCCTCGTCCCCAGTTTCCTGTTGCAATAGCGTTGTTTAGTTTATCTGTAATTATTCCCGGACGAATTGCAGCAGCTACTGCGTTAATTCCTCTTTTTTGACCTGATCTTTCTAATTGGTATTTCATGTCTCGGACCAAATTTCTAAATGCAGTTCTAAATAGATCTGCCAACATTTGTCCTGCAAATTTGATTACTTTGTTTCCATAATGATCCTTGTCATCAGGAGTAATCCAACCAAGTTTTAATTCTAATAATTTACAAGCTGCCTCACCTAAGAATTGTGCTTTCTCTTTTCTGTTCTCTGGATGTTTACCTAAGTGTGGCAATAATCCCCAATCAAGTAAAGTCTCTGCACGTTTGATTTGGAATTCCTCTAACATTCCAGGTGCGATTCTTTTACTGATGTAAACAATAGCATCTTTAGATGTTGGGACATCACCTGCTTTTTCAAAAGAGCCTTCTAATTCATCTTGCAAGTCATCTACCAATGAAACCACTGCTGCAATTTCTCTATCAGATTCCAATCCAAGTGCTCTCATTAATGTGACAACTGGAATATCAACTGGAGAGCCAGGAATTCTAGCTACAATCAAACCATCATTTTTCATAACAAGTTCTAGTTTTGCACGATAACCAACGATTGATGAATATACTTTAGCTTTGAAAACAATGTTTCCGCCAACAGTTTCTCTATCAACAATAATTTTATTGTAAGAAAGATCTTCTAACCCTACAATGACTCTTTCAGAACCATTAATGATAAAGTAACCACCAGGATCATTTGGATCTTCACCGTGTTCAATTAATTTTTGAGTAGAGAAGTTATGCAAGATACATGCATTAGATTTTGCCATTACTGGTACGTCTCCAATATGAACAAATCTTGACTCTAAAATTTTACCATCCTCTACAACACTTGCCTCCATCATTACAGGTGCAGAGTATGAAACATTTCTCAGTCTTGCCTCAGCTGGAGTAATATGAGTAATAGAACCATCAAGCTCCATCATTCTTGGTTGTTGAAGTTTAACTTTTCCTAGTTGAATTTTGTAAGGGTATTCAGCATTTTCAATATCAATTTGCCCTACCTCATTGATGATACTTTGTAATCCCCTTTCTAGGAATTCATCAAATGAGTTGAGATGTTGACGTGCAATACCTTCACGTTTTAAAATATCTTGAATTACTGGCCAACGTTTTGTAGAAGAATCTGCCATTATACTTCCACCACGTATCTGTAATAGAGGCTCTCTCCTGCAGTTGGGCTTTTTCTAGTGATCTTTATCATATCACCAGGTTTTATTCCAAGTCCTAAAATTGCAGGATCGTTTACAAAGATTAAGGGTAATTCTGTGGGTTTACAGTTGTATTTTTTCAAAACTTCTTCAGCTTCTTGTTTTGAGATGATCTCATGTTTTGGTACATAGACATGATCAGGTACTAGAACTTGATTTTTTTTAGTTGCCATCTACAAAACCTCCACGTAGAACATTAAATGTAACGGAAAATAATACACACAAACTGTCAAAATCTCACGCTCGGGTTAATATATATCTAATCTGAAATTCGGCATAGAATTGTGTTTTTTCTTTTTAGTCAATAAATTTTATCGCAACCTTAAATAGCATAATTTTTCGCCTAAAATTGATGAAAGCTCATCTAACGGTGTTTACCCTATCTGCAATTTTAATTGTAAGTATTGGTATGGCACCAGCATTTGGACAAATACAAAACTCGATTGTTGTTACTACGGACAAGTCATCATATTCAGAAGGTGAAACAATTCTAGTAACAGGCGAAGTGAAAGATCTGTATTCTGGCACTCCAGTAAGTGTAATTGTCAAGGCTCCTAATGGAAACTTGGTATCAATTGCTCAAGTAACAGTTGGTGTTGATAAAAAATTCAGTACCGAAATTACTGCCGGAGGAGCATTAATGAAAGCAGAAGGATCATACACGATAACAGTTCAGTATGGAACTGAAAATCGATCAGCTGAGGCAACATTTGAATTTGGAGGATCAACAATGACACCACCAACAACTGGAGGTTCTGTAACTGACAAAACAGTTGCAATTGAAGGTTCTACAGATTTGATTGGATACATGATCACAGGCGGAAAATTACTAAGTATCATGCCTGATTTCGAAGCAAATTCACTCATTGTATCTATTGATGCAACAAGTGATGGTTCACTAACCTTGACAATCCCAAGATCTGTGTTGGATGCAACAATGAATGGTGAAGATGACGATTTCTTTGTCTTAATTGATGGAGAAGAAGTAGACTTTGAGGAAACAACATCAGCAACGAATAGAGTTCTTACCATAGCATTCCCAGCAGGAGCTGAAGAGATCGAAATAATCGGTACATTTGTAGTTCCAGAATTTGGTACAATTGCAGCCATGATTCTAGCAGTAGCAATTATCTCAATAATTGCAGTATCTGCAAAGTCAAGACTTAGCATTATGCCAAGATACTAAATTTCATCTTTTTTTCTATTTTTAAATATACATAAATAACAAGATATCTGAACTTGAATTAGTATGAATTTTAAACGTTCTACAACATCAATGGCGATAGCCCTCATGGCATTGTCATTAATTTCAATGACTTCAATTCAACAAGATGCTTTTGCTCAAAGTCAAGGAATGAGTCTTACAGCCATGGCTGACAGAAACTCAGACACGATTACGGTAACAGGCAAGACAATTTCAAAAATTACAGATGTCACATTTAGAGTAACATCTCCAAGTGGGAATAATGTAGTAGGAATTGGTCAAGTTTCACCAGATGTCAATGGAGAATTTACAACCGAATTCAAAATAGGCCCAACATGGACTGAAAATGGATTCTATACTGTAACGGCAATGCAAAGCCCACAGCAAAGTTCATTGTACACACTAAAGGTGCTTGTTGAAGTAGCAAACGGAATGGCAAAAAAAACTCTTGTAACTGAGACCAATATGGAATCAGGATTAGTTTACACCACTCCAAATGTTGCAACAGATAAAGGAATTGAAATTTATGCAGATGCTGTTATAGGATCTACAACAATCAACATAGAAGGTACAACAGACAGAGTAAGTCAAGATGTTACTTTAACCATAACGGCACCAAATGGAAATGTAGTATCTGTTGCTCAAGTATCACCAATGCTTAATGGAGAATTTACCAAGGAAATAACCATAGGCGGACCACTATGGAAGCAAAATGGATTCTATACTGTAAGTGCAAAACAATTTGACGATCCAAAATATACCGCTTCAACTGAAGTCGATATCAAAGATGGAGTCGTAGTACCAGAATTTGGTACAATTGCAGCCATGATTCTAGCAGTAGCAATTATCTCAATAATTGCAGTATCTGCAAAGTCAAGACTTAGCATTATGCCAAGATACTAAGTTCACAACTTTTTTCTCTTTTTAAATATACATAAATAGAGACAGGTTCAATTCGCAACAAGATGAACAGTCGTACGTCGTTCGCGCTACTAGCCGTTTTGACTGCAGTCGGTACCTTAACTATGTCATCAGCATATGCGGTAGAACTTCCACCAGCATGTGTAGGATGTGCTCAGGATGAGGCTAAAGCATCAGCAAAGAATTCATTGATGCAAGCACTCCCAATATCTGTATGGACAGATAAAGAGCAGTACATGCATAATGAGATAATTACGGTAACAGGCCAAGTAGCAAACATAGCATCTGGATATCCAGTCACAGTAACTGTTGTGAATCCACTCAACTCCATTGTTACAATTAATCAAATAGTTGTAGCAGATGACAAGAGTTTTGAGACTACATTAAACACAGCAGGTGCATTGTGGAAATACGATGGTACTTACACCATTAAAGTAAACTATGGCAGTGTTGAAAAAAGCAGCAAAGCACAAGTTGAACTAATTGGTGGAGAAGCAACTTCAAAGCCTACAACTCCAAGTAAATGTGGCCCAGGTCAGATTACTGCAAGTGGTCAATGTATACCATTTACCATTAATGGTGGAGTAGTGAAAAGTGCAACTCTCAATACTGATGACAAATCAATTGTCATTAACATCGACGCTAAAAGTGATGGAACGTTAACAGTAACCCCAACCAAAAAAGTTCAGGACGGTATCTTCATGGTACTAGTTGATGGACAAGAATGGGATGATGTTGAAATTGATGGAAATAAAGTAACAGTCATGTTCCTTGCAGGCGCCGAAAAGATTGAAATTATAGGTACCTTTGTGATACCAGAATTTGGTACAATCGCAGCCATGATTCTAGCAGTAGCAATTATCTCAATAATTGCAGTATCTGCAAAGTCAAGACTTAGCATTATGCCAAGATACTAAAATCACACAACTTTTTTCATTTTTTCATTTTTTAGTAGTAAAGAAAATATACAAACGAGTCATCCAAACGTTGTGGAATTTAAAATATTTTTTACATTATTATCGTTATTAGTAATTACCACAGGGACTGCTTTTGCTCAAGAATCCCTACTATCAGTTGAGACTGATGATAATAATTATGATGAAGGAGACACGATTGTAATTTTTGGAAATGTGAATACAGTGATTGGAGATACACCAGTTTTGATACAAATTGTCAATGAAGGTGCAATAGTAGAAATTGCACAAATTACAGTGGGTCAAGATGGAACATTTACAAAATTAATTATCGCCGAAGGAGGAGTATGGAAAAAAGGCGGCGATTATACAATTAGAGCATTCTATCAAGAACATATTGCAGAAACTGAATTTACATTCACTCCAAAATCACAGGCAACTGAAACTAGTACCAATTTTGAGGTAGATGCTGGAAGCAAAGGAACATTCGATGTAGAATATACAATCAGGGGCGGAACAGTAAAAAATATCGTAGTAGATTCTGAAATTTTTGCTTTGATTGTGCAAATTGATGCAATAGACGAGGGAACAATCACATTAGATTTACCCAGGGAATTCATAGGAGCAGAAAAGCAAGATGGAAAGGATGATACTTTTATCATTCTAATAGACGGTATAGAAGTACCATATCAAGAATCAGTAGTAGGTACAGACTCTAGAGTAATAACAATTAATTTTGAACAGGGAGACTCAGACATAGAGATTATTGGAACATATGTAGTGCCAGAATTTAGTACGATTGCAATAATGATTCTCATCATAGGGATCATGACAACAATTGCAATGACTAGAAATAAAATTCAAATAAAAATTTAGGTTAAACCAAAAGAATATTTTTCTTTGAATGGTGAAACTGAACGAAGTTCTTTGACAACTTTCTTGAGTACCTCAACGGTTTCATCAATTTCATCTTTATTATTAAAAATCCCAAGTGTTAATCGCAATGAACCAGTAATTTGTTCTAGTGAAAACCCCATAGATTCTAAAACATGTGAAGCTTTTTGGGTATTTACAGAACATGCTGACCCAGTGGATGCTGCAATTCCAAATTCATCAAGTTTTATGATCAAGTCTTCTCCATTAACACCAAGAAATGTAAAATGAATATTATTGGGCAATCTTGATTCAGAATGTCCATTTAGAGTTACTTGAGGTATGTCATCTAACACTTTTTTAATCATATAATCTCGCAGTTTTTTCATATTGAACATATTTTCATCTAAATGGGATTGTGCAATTTCACATGCTTTTCCAAATCCAACAATATTTGCAACATTTTCAGTTCCAGAGCGCAAACCATTTTCTTGTCCACCGCCTAAAATAACAGGATCAATGGAAATCCCATTCTTGATAAATAACGCTCCTATTCCTTTAGGTCCATAGAGTTTATGAGATGAAATCGACAGTAAATCTATACCTAATTTTTTGACATCAATTGGAATTTTACCAACTGCCTGAACAGCATCAGTATGAAATGGGATTTTTTTTTCATTACAAATTTTTGCAATTTCGGAGATTTGTTGAATAGTTCCCACCTCATTGTTTCCAAACATAATGGAAACAAGACAAGTTTTATCAGAAATGTGATTTTTAAGTTCCAAGATATCTACCATCCCAAATGAATCAACTGGAAGATAATCAATATCAAATCCACTTTGAGATAATTTTTTGCAAGGCTCTAAAATTGCATCATGTTCAATTGAAGATGTGATAATCTGAGATGATGGGTTTTTCATCGCCACCCCCCTTAGTGCAGTATTATTGGATTCGGTACCTCCTGAAGTAATAAGGATTTCAGAAGGTTCAGCATTTATTAAAAAGGCAATCTGTTTTCTTGCCTTTTCTATTGCTTTGTGTGATAATCGCCCGTAACGATGAATAGATGATGGATTACCATATTGTTCTTTGAGGTAAGGAAGCATCGTTTCTAAAACATCCTCATGAATTTTAGTGGATGCAGCATTGTCAAGATAAATCAATCTGCAATCACATTGATTTTTCCTGGTTTATATCCTTCCGGATCAATTTCAACTGTACTAAATCCAATTAGTTTGAGTTTTTCAGAAATTTGCTTGAAAACAGATTCATCAAAAACAGATATCATTTCTTTGTCAACTTCAATTTTGGCCGAACCATTTAGATCTCGAACTCGAACTTGTTTTAATTTTGTTAGTTGTTTGACGATTGTTTCACCAAATTCTATCCTAGTGAGTTTTTCTGCTGTTACTCTTTGCCCCCAAGGAATCCTAGAGGCAAGACAAGAATTTGATGGTCTATCAAATACAGATAGTCCAATAAATTTTGCAGTTTCTCTAACTTTAGATTTAGTGAATCCTGTTTCCACAAGGGGGCTCCTTATTCCATATTGTTTTAACGCCTCAATTCCAGGTCGATAATCACCCAAATCATCAAGATTTGTACCATCTACAATAGTCTGGACATTATGTTCTTTTGCCAATTCAATTAGATGATCGCCCAGTTCCATTCTACAGTGAAAGCATCGATTGGAATCATTTTTTGTAAAATCTTCATTCTCTAATTCATCATAATCCAAAAAGAGTTGCTCAATTCCTATCTCAGAGCAGACATCTCTAGATGTTTGTAGTTCTTCCTCAGACAATGTTTTGTAATCAGCAGTAACAGCAATTGCAGATTTTCCTAATTTTTGAAAAGCAGCAAAAGCCACAAGTGCGCTATCAACACCACCAGAAAGTGCTACCATCACCTTATTTTTCTCATCAAACCAATTGACGAGTTCATCAAGATCTGTCATGTGGAATTCCCAAGTCTCTCAATTTCTTTTCTAAGTAATGATTCTATTTCTTTAATTGGTTTATCAAGAATTTCTGATATTTTCTTCAGGTCATCAAATTCTATTTTAAAATCAGTTTTTCCTTTAAAGGTAGATTTTTTGTAATTTACTTTGAAAGAGTGACCATCCAAAATTAATGAGAGTTCATGAATTGTTCTGGGAACAATGAATCTATTGGAATCTGAGATTCTAACCCCCAAAGTTCCTGTTTCTAACACCAAGGTGTCAACAATAGTATCTACATTTTCATCATTACATATGACAGATACAAGATTTGTTGGTCTTCCTTTTTTTGTAATTCCATGATATATTGAAACATCTTTTGCACCTTTAGTCATAATTTTTTCAATGAGATTTCCAAGTATCTCACCAGACACATCATCCACGTTTGTTTCAAGTATCTTTACAGAATCAACATCAAAATTATTGTTTGAGCCACGAATAATTTTCAAAGAATTTGAAAAAGTTTCAAAATTTTTTTGACCTGCACCATAACCAATTGAATCGATTTTCATAGAAGGGTAATACTCCATAGCAATATCAGTCATATTTACTAAAATACATGCTCCCGTAGGAGTGGTAAGTTCTTCTTTAGCATTATTTCCTTTGACTATTAAATTTGATTTTTTAAAGATCTCAAGAATAGCACTTGCTGGATTAGACATAGTTCCATGTGAAAAAGTCACGGTTCCGCCGCCAACAGAAACAGGCAGACATATTATTTTCTCATCAAACAAACCCAAATCTTCCAAGGCAATTGAAACACCTACAATGTCAACAAGGGTATCAATACTTGAGGCTTCATGAAAATGAACCGAGTCTTCAGGAATTCCATGAATTTTAGATTCAGAGGAGATAAGAGTATTGATACAAGATTCTGCAAAAACTTGGGATTTATCGGATAAGCCCAATGCTTTAGTTGAATCAGAAATAGCCTTTTTAATTTCTGATCCTTTTCGTTCATGAGGTTCTTCATTAATTTCTAAAATCAATTGTTGACAATTTATCCCATGTTTCTGAATTGTTTGAAAATCAATTTTATTAATTGTAGAATTTGAAAGGAATTTTTCAGAGTCCTTTATTCCGTTGATTATTCTTGTTTTATCAGCACCTAAATCAACTAATGAGGATAAAAGCATGTCACCAGAGATTCCAGCAACCTGAGGATCAATCACAACAACCATGATTAAAAATTATTGAAAATGCTTATAAATTCGTCTAAAAGTTCAGGAATTTCATTAGATTTAATTATTGAAAATCAACGATGATTTTTATGATTACGATTATTGGTTCGGGTAAAGTAGGTGGAGATGCAGCATTATTCTCAGCACTAAAAAGATTAGATGATCAGATATTGTTACTTGATGTTGCCAAAGGACTTCCACAAGGCGAAGCAATGGACATCAACCACATGTTATCAGAACAAGGAATCGATGTGGAAGTAAAAGGATCAAATGACTTTGCAGACATGAAGGGCTCAGATGTTGTTGTAGTTGTGGCAGGCTCTGGAAGAAAACCAGGAATGACAAGAATGGATCTTTTGAAAATTAATGCATCAATTGTAAAAAGTGTTGTAGAAAATGTCAAAAAATATGCAGATAATTCAATGATAATTCCAGTGACAAATCCGCTTGACCCAATGGCCTACATCACATACAAGGTTTCAGGATTCGATAGGAGTAGAGTATTTGGCATGGGTGGTATGCTGGATTTGTCAAGATTTAGACAATTTATTCACGAAGCAACAGGACATTCTCGTGATTCAATCAGAGCATTAGTGATTGGAGAGCATGGGGAGAATATGTTACCTCTACCAAGATTTTCATCAGTATCAGGAATTCCATTATCAACATTTCTTCCAAAAGAAAAATTAGATGAGCTAATTCAAAACACAAAACAAGTGGCAGCAAAAGTAATTGAATTGAAAGGAGCTACTGTACACGCACCAGGAAATGCAATTTCTGCAATTGTAGAATCTGTTGTAAGAGACAGAAAACAAGTTATTCCTGTTGCAACATATCTTGATGGCGAATATGGTCATTCGGATGTTACAATTGGAGTTCCAGCAATAATTGGAAGAAAAGGTGTTGAAAAAATTATCGAATTAGATCTAAATGATGAAGAAAAGCAAGTTTTTGATAAAGCTGTTGAGAGTGTTAAAAGCGCCATTTCAGGTATAGAAATCTAAGCATTTTTTTATACTTAGAAATACAAATCATTATTGGAAATTGATAAAATTCTAGAATCACTTAGTGTTGGGAAAATATCAATTAGTAATGCAAAAAAACTTCTATCATTATATTCAGTTGAAGAAGTAGAAGGGTTTGCAAAAATCGATATCAATAGGAGTAAAAGACGTGGAATTCCTGAAGTAATTTTTGCTGAAACAAAAGAAATCGAAGAGATTAAAAAAATTGTAAAAAAAACTTTAGAAAAATCAAATTCAGTATTAATTTCAAGAATCAAAAAAAAAGATTATCCAAAAATTTTAGCATTTGCTAAAAGATTGAAAATTACAATTAAAACTGGAAAAAACTCATCCACATTATTACTATTTAAAAAACCAATTTTTTTCTATGGAGGCAAAGTAGGAATTCTTACTGCAGGAACTTCAGATATTGGAGTTGCCGAGGAATCGAGATTAATGTGTGAAGCAATGAATTGTAAATGCATAACAGGTTATGATGTAGGTGTTGCAGGAATTCAAAGAATTTTTCCAATTTTAAAAAAAATGATTAAAGAAGATGTAGATTGCATAATAGTTGCTGCAGGAATGGAAGGAGCTTTGGCCACACTTGTTTCGTCTATGGTAGACATCCCAATAATTGGAATTCCAACATCTGTAGGATATGGGTATGGGGAGAAAGGAATTGCCGCATTAGCATCAATGCTTCAAAGCTGCTCATTGGGATTATCAGTAGTCAACATAGATAACGGAATAGCAGCAGGAGGAATTGCTGCAAATATTGCAAATAGAACAATTAGAAAAAAGGATTAATTTCCAATCAGTAATAATCTGCCTCGTAAATGATATATAACATACTTTGTCGAAGTCTGGTAGTTGGCTGGCAAACGTGTTGTTCTTACTGCTGATCGTAGCTTAATGACAAATTATAGAGGAAATTTTCTTTACGGATTTATCGCATGTGGACCTTACGAGGTTCTTCCTGAATGGGTATTTGACAAAGTTTTTTGTCCCTCAGTTGAAACCGACCCAATCACAGGAGAAGTAAAAGTTGCTCAAGTTGGACTAAGAAGAATTGAAAGCTCATTGATTCAAGGTGGATATAAAAGAGAAGATGTGTTTATGGCTCATCCAGAAATGCTTCATAAATCAATTGGGCCAGATACCAAAGTTGTAGGAATTAATGTGATGGATCCATTAGGAATGGCTCCAGTAACCACAACTATGTCACCTGAAAAATTATCATATGTTGCAATGAAATTTAAAAAAATGTGTGCCAGCATTATACAACTCAAAAAGAAATATGATTTTAAAGTTGTAGTAGGTGGAAACGGGGCATGGGAATTAGCAAAATCAGATAGAATGAAAATTCATGGAATTGATACAGTTGTCGTAGGAGAAGCAGACGAGTTAGCAGTAGATTTATTTCAAGATCTAGAAAAAAATGATGCCCCAGAACTAATGCATTGTTTTGTCAGAAATCTCGAAAACATTCCTGTAATAGAAGGACCCACAATCAACTCATTGATTGAAGCAATGAGAGGTTGTGGAAGAGGATGTGATTTTTGTGATGTAAATAAAAGATCAAAGAAAGACTTGCCATTAGAGAGATTACAACATGAGGCAAAAACAAACTTAGATTATGGATTTGATTCAATTTGGCTACATTCAGATGAAATGCTTCTATATGGATGTGACAATAGAGATTTCATCCCAAACAGAGATGCCATTGTAGATTTGTGGAAGGGACTCAAAGGGCTAGGAGCAAATTTTGTTGGCACCACACATATGACATTTTCGGCAGTTGCTGCTGATCCTACATTAATGAAGCAAATTTCACAAATCAATGAACAGGATAAAACAGGTAGATGGCTTGCAACCAATTTAGGAATTGAAACTGTTGCACCTGCAATGGTAAAGAAACACCTAGGTGTTAAAACAAAACCATTTTCACCTGAAGAATGGGGAAGTGTAGTTAGAGAAGGAGCAAAAATACTAAATGAAAACCACTGGTTCCCAGCTGCTACAATCATAATTGGGTGGCCTGATGAAACTCCAGACGACATTCAATATACCATTGATATGATGAGTGATTTTAGAGAGATGGACTTTAGAGGGCTAGTAGCACCATTACTATATCAAGACTTTAGTGAGAAAAATTCAATGCATTTTGGAAACTTGAATGAAGCTCAGTTTACACTGTTTTGGAAATGTTGGGAAAACAATCTACGAGTAATTAATGATATCATTCCAATCATTCTCAGAAATAAGACATATGGACCACCAATGAAGATATTCATGTATGGAATACTCAAAGCCGGAACATGGGCAATTATGAGATATCTAAGAGGATTGTGCAAAGATCTTTTCAATGGAAGAACACCTGATGAAATAATTGACAAATATGCACGAAGTAGATCCGTATCTGCGCCAAAAAT
Source organism: Nitrosopumilus sp. b3 (assembly GCF_014078525.1). Lineage (NCBI taxonomy): Archaea > Thermoproteati > Nitrososphaerota > Nitrososphaeria > Nitrosopumilales > Nitrosopumilaceae > Nitrosopumilus > Nitrosopumilus sp. b3. The sequence goes on along the minus strand of NZ_MU078696.1, from coordinate 260,268 downwards.
TCAAACTAAGAAATTATAGAGTATCAATAGCAGAATCTGCCAGAGTATTTCTTTTTGGTGTTAAACAAATAAAGTAAACTTTGTCTGCTCTTTCAATCCCGTCTACTTTTTTGTAAGATTTTGATGAAACATCAAATTCATAAATTCCTGGTTCAAGTGAACCACTTGCATAAATCATTAGATATGTTTCGCCAGTTGCAGGACTGAGTGGAATAAATGCCATCACATATCCTTTGTAGGAATTAATTGGCATTGTATTTTTCATTGGAGGAGCTGCAGATGCCATATACATGAACATATCTTCAATATTTTCAAATTCTTCATATTCAGTATGCATCATAATTCATAATCTCTCTCAATATAATAAGTTACTAGAAGAGAATCAGGAAATTATTTTCTAGATTTATAGTACTTGTGAACTTTAAATCCAATTAATGCTGGTGCTGCAATATACATTCCCAAGTTAAGTGCAATCACAGAAATTCCAAGACCTAAAACTTCAGCTTCTGAACCATTATCTGCCAACGTCATAATGGATAGAGTAGAAATCATCGGAGTGATAAATGCTCTAACTGCTTCTTGGAACATTGGGTTTTCTCTTTCCATGTCGGCAATTGTTGGTGAGAATGAATAGTACAATTGGTTAAATCCAGTCATGAAAGCCATTCCAGATGAAGTGCTCATAACGGTATTATCTCTAATTTCTCTTAAGAATTGAACTTGTGGTGCCAATTCTGTGCCATATGCGGCTGTTGCAATTAAGCATCCACCACCTTTAGCTTCTGTTTCGGGTGTTTTTATTACCTGACAAATTCCATCAACAAGTTCAGTTCCTGCCCCACACGTTGGTTCTGGCTCAGGTTCTGGCTCAGGTTCTGGCTCAGGTTCTGGCTCAGGTTCTGGCTCAGGTTCAGGTTCTGGCTCAGGTTCTGGCTCAGGTTCTGGCTCAGGTTCTGGTGTATTAACCACTAATTCTCCACCTACATAATCAAGAATAAGTTCACTAGTGTTTCCACCATATTTTGTTTCAACAATATAATCTCCACTTAATTTCCATAGTTGACCACCTGCAATAAATGAAAATTCAAAAGTACCATCAGAGTCCGGAATTAATTGTCCAATAGTTACAAGGTTATTTTCAGGAGATTTTACAACATATGTAACTGCACCTGCAGATGGAGATAAAGGATCATAATCTTTTAGATTTCCAGAAATTACAACATTTGCACCATTTGCAACAATGTCAATATTTGAAGAAGTGTTTACTGGCAAAAGATTATGGTTGTCAGCAAAGACAGAGCCATTTACGCCATAGGATAAAATTGATACAGATAATAATGCAAATGCTAAGAATGCAGTTACCCTCATTTTCATTTTGATTCATGAGTTGAGAGTATTTATGTTTTCAACGAAACAAAAATTGACCAGATTATACTCTAATGATACCTTTTTTGATCAAGAATTGCAGTGATTTAACAAATTCATCATCAGATATTTTTCCATCAGCCCACCATGAAGCATTTTTTTTGATCCATTCAGGAATTATTTGATTGGTGGTAGATGTACTGCCAATGGAAGGTACAGAAATAATGCCTTTTTCAATTAGATGCTCAATTCCATCAACAAATTCAGAATTTGTGATTGCAGCTGATGCCCAGGATTTTGCATTGTTTTTTACCCAACTAGGGATTTTTGGTGAAACCACTTCAAAAGATATTGAACCCAAATCAATGTTATTGTGAGACAATCGAATTTCATAAAATCCCGATAAAGAATTTTCATTAATTGAAATTATGGATCTATAACTGCCCCCACTAGAAAGAGTTGCTCCAAAGTTTTGGGATTTTCCATCAGGGGAAACAATATTGACTTCCAAAGGAATTCCACGTCTATGATTATTTACACTACCAAAGAGAGTAATTTCCTCAATATTTCCTGAAAGAGGTTTCACAATTTTATATGAACTTAGTTGTGGTGAGCTAGAAAAAGATGAAGAGGATTTGCTTCTCAACAGACTAAAGGTATTTTCATTACCAGAACTATCTCGTGAATCATAATACTTTGCATCAAGACTACCTCCAGCTGATGAAATTAAAGCAGTTCCAGATTTGTTGCAAATTTGTGAGGGCATTTTGAATACACCCTCAAATACTCCAGTGCTGGGTCCTGTTTCAACAAGAGTGAATCCCGTTGCACCTAAACCACCATATTCAACATTATCAATAGTACAACGCTTGAAACGAATATCTTTAATCAAAACTTCAAGTAAAATTACTCCATCCTTTCCAACGGTATCAACATCATCAGAATTTGGATCGTTATTTACAAAATAAATGTCAACTAAATCTTTTTTCAAGTTTAGATCAGGATCATTAAGTGTAATGGTCACAGGTTGCCCAAAACGAAATGATTGTGAAGAAGCAAAAACATTACCAGAATGAGTTTTAAAATCTGATTGTGATGTGATAGTAGTTGCAACACCAGTCACATCAAGATCAGAATAAGATATAGTGATTCCAGTTTCATCAATCAATCTATTTGTAACAATAACTTTTACCTCATCACCAATTGTTTGAATGGTTTGAATAAAAATAGGATCTAGTATATTCAATTGATTTGTTACAGCGTATTCCAAAGTACCCTCAAAAATTGAAGTGTTGTCACCTGTCTCTTCTAACTCAAAACGGTAAATAGAATTGTTTATACTTTTATCATTTTTTAATCCAAAAGAAAATACATCAAAGACAATGGGTTGTTTTTTGGTTTCACTAGAAATATCAATTACACCAGCATCATTATTAGATGAGTCAAAATCAATTACAAGAAATACATTTCCACTTTCAGCTAAGATGGAAGCAATATCAGAATTATCAATTTGTATAAATCCTTGTGATGATGAAAGGTCACCTGCATCAACAATAGTAATTGGTGAAGAACCAAGTGTTCCAAAAGTTAAAGTGAATGAGGTATCACTAAAGTCAGAAACACCTAACTCTTTTTCAAATGATCTTAAATCATAATTTATCCAGTTTGTACCACTTGTGTTAGATGTAGAATCATCAAGTAAAATTGAAGTAAAAGTAGAGGCAGAAACTCCCAAGTTTACAGAAAGCATGTCATATGAAGCAATTCCTAATGTTGTTGTATCAATCAATAATCTATCAGAATTAGAGTCAGGCACAGAGGAAGTGACACTAGTACCACCTGTCAGAGTGGGTGAAGTTAAATGAAATTTGACATTATTTGCATTTTCCAGAGTAATCGGATTTCCAATTGTTATAGTAGGAATTATTGCAGTTTCCCTAAAGATGTCCAAATCATCATTAGCACCAGTGTTTAAATTTTGATCTGGATCTTTTAAAATCACTGGATATTCAGTTCCAGGACGTAGAGCATTATTATTCCCAATAGTCAGAGTGGGGGCATTATCAAGTAAAACAGATGCAGTTGAAGAACCTGTCAAAACTGAAAGGGATTCATCATTATAGCTTATTTTTCCAGTTTGTCCACGAGGAGCATTAGCAAGAATTCCGATTACAGATTGATCATTTGAATCAAAGCTCTCAAAAACTCCAGAATTGGGTTGTTGTTCAACTAATGTCACTATCTCTGAAAAAGTATTTGCAGCCCCATCACTTACAGAAGAAGAAGGTTGATCACTGTTTGTTCTTAATTCCAAAATATTGCCAAGATCTAGTGAAAGTTTACCATTGTTTTCAAATCCCAAAGAATGGAGATGGGGTACCAAATCAACTAAACCTAGACCCCCATTTGCAGAATTAGTTCCAGAATTATCAAATGCTTGATAAAATGTTGATGGGCTAGATCCAATATCAAATGTCCATGAATCTTCATCTGTAGGATCCTGATTTAATTGGAAATCATTGACAGTTAGAAATACTTCAGCATTATTAGGATATAGAGTTCTATCAACATTCAAAGAAATGTTTTCCATTTCATCATATTCAAGTGATACTTTCTGTGTTGGACCACCGGGATTATATTGAATTACTACATCATCAAATGAATAAAGTTGAATCAATGGCCACGCATTAGAATTCAAACCTATTTGTCCAACTGGAATATTGGAATTAGTGTTGATTGATTTTGCTTTTCTAACTACATTATTCAAATTTGCAGAAGAGCTTGGCGTACCACCACATGCATTAAATGAAGAATCACCATTTGTGGTACCAGTCAAAGATCCTAAACGTGGCACTGCAAAACCATCTGTTTCAGAAAGGGAGATTCCAAAAATCGAAGTAGAAGTATCCCTACTACAAAAAATACCAAAATCCAAACCTTCTCCGGATAATCCAACTGTTGCATCTGCAGATTTTGCCATATCAACATTGGCAAAATACGCATACCAATTTCCATCAGTTGCTTGAACCATCCGTAATGATTTTCCATTAATTGTAACATCAGGTTCACCCTTTCCTTGGCCTGTATCCTTTAGATTAGGATCATTTACTACAACTTCAATTACCATGGAACCTGAAAAATGATTTTTAGATTGTGAGTTTTCAGATGATACAAACAGGTTAGGATTACTAGCAGATTCTACTTCCAAAACTGGAATTAGAGATATCAGTGAAAGAAGTACTGGAATGTAGAAGAATTTCATGCCCAACATTGCAAAAAATCACTTTATCACAAATAATGTTGTCGTATCTTTTATTCTTAGAAACTTGTAATACATGATTAGAATTATTAAAAAATAAGAAAATGTTTGTGCAAAGGACCAAAGTATTACAAATTTCATTGTTAGCTATATTTTCGGCATTTTTAGTAGAATTGATTTTTGGTTTAATCTCAAATAGTCTAGCCCTAATTACAGATGGCATTCATGCATTATTGGATAGTGTGGTAACCTTGGTCTTACTTTTAGCTGCAAGAATGGCAATGAAGCCAGCTGATGCAGAGCACACCTATGGACATGGAAAAATCGAATCGTTGGGAGGCATGATTGGAGGAATAGCAATTTTTTTGATTGCGTGTTTTTTTATTTACGAATCAATTCATAGATTACAAAGTCCACCCCCAACAATATTACCAGGATTATTTGCAATCACTGCGGGGTTATACACAATTGGTATTGATATTTTCAGAATTGGTCTTTTAAGGAAATCAATTAAAAAAATTGGCGGGGCTACTCTCAAAGCAGATTTCTATCACGCCTTTATGGATCTTGGGTCTACTCTAGTTGCAATAATTGGAATAGTTCTTGTTTCATACGGATTATATTTCGGAGACTTTGTGGCAGCGCTAATACTTGGTGGATTGTTAGCCATACTCAGCATCAAATTAGTCTACAAAACTGCACTTGATTTAACTGACATTATTTCACCAGAACTTGTAAAGAATGTAAAAGAAATTGCAATGTCTACGGATGGCGTAATTAATGCAGATCCAATTTTGATGAGAAGATCAGGTGAGACAATTTTTGCAGATATTACAATCTCATTGAGAGGAGATACAAGTTTTGATAAAGCGCATGAAATAAGCAACAATGTTGAGGCCAACATAAAAAATAAAATATCAAATTCAACAATTACTATACATTTTGAACCTAATTGGCAAGATGTTCCCCTAGATGCAAAAATTCAAGAAATTGCAAAAGGAGTTGAAGGAGTAGAAGAAGTTCACAATGTAAGCACACATAAATCCAAAGGAAAAACATTTTCAAATTTACATGTAATGGTAGACAGAGAAATGAATCTTTTATCTGCTCATAAAATTTCTGAAATTATTGAAGAAGAGATTCAAAAAAATATTCCAGAGATAGTGCACGCTACAATTCATCTAGAGCCTTTTGTTAAAATACCAGAAAATTTGAACTTGGAGGATAAAATTACTGAAAATCAAATTAAAAGAATACTAGAGAAATATTCAGAAATTAAAAAAATCGGAAGGATAGTCTCTTTAAATTTTGAGAATATTCTAAAAATTGATATCGATTGTTCCTTTGATAGAAAACTATCAATTGAAAAAGTTCATGATTTGATTTCAGAGATAGAGCATGAAATCAGGACAAAAATAAAGAATTCAGTAATTACAATACATCCAGAACCTGTCTAAACCAGAATACCAGTTAGATACATGACTATCATTCCCATGGCAATCCCAGACACAACTGAAAAACTAGACATATTATTCTCATTTTCTTCTCGAATCCATTTCATGATGACAAAAATTACCTGAAATATTGCACCAGCCCCAATTGCCAGAAATATTACAGATGAAAATGGGGAGTATGCAAATCCTCCAACCCAGGCACCAAAAATTGCAGGAGATCCAGCGATAATACCCAATGCAGCAAGCTTGCCAATCATCAATTTTCCTTTTGACATAGGAGCTGCAATTGCAATCCCTTCAGTAGTATTATGCAAGGCAAAACCTACAATCAAAAATGTACTAAAAGCAATAGAACCTAAGCCAACTGAGGCCCCTATGGCAAGGCCTTCACCAAAATTGTGCAATCCAATTCCAATAGAAATCATTAATGCAATTGCAACTGGTTTAGCAAGTTTGGACGAATCAGCTTTTTTGACAAGTTTATTTCCAGAATAATACAATCCAAGAAAAGATAAGACCACAACAGTTGCAACAAGTAATGAACCATTGAAGCTTTTAGCCAGATTCTCATTTGAAACTTCCAATGCTTCTTCAATCGAATCAATTGCCAAGAAGAGCAGCAATCCAATAGTTAAAGCCAAAAAGAAATAATATTTTTGCTTGCTAATTTTTTTAATGAATGGAAGCCAGAGTAGACCTATCATTACAGGAATAATTCCAACATATGTTCCAATTATTGCAAAAAATACAACAAGATCAATAGAGGGTTCAAGTGCAAATGCAGCAGCTTCGATTTTTTTCTCAAATCTTGTTCCATCCTCGATGGTTATTCCAATAATGTATGGTTCTGCTTCATTCCATTCAAAAGGAATTCGTACTAGTGTGGTTTCATATCTTTCAAGAAATCTATCAGGCTCTACTGCAGCAGGTTGAATTCTATCATTAACATCAGCCATTACTATTTCAACTGGAATTGGGCCAGTATTCCTAACCGTAGCTTGGATTTCAGAATCAATGAAACTTACTCGTTCAATAGTAATTTCGGGTAAAGGAATTCCAAGATCAAGTAAACTTGCGCCTGGCCCAAAAATATACAGTATTAAGATAATTAGAAAGGCAAATGGAATAACTCCACTAGCAACAACTTTCAATTTTGAATAATTTTCAACTTCCATAATTTACTTCCTGAGTATCCAGATTCTCTTTAGCCAAAAAAATTCCAACCCAACCCTTTTCAGAGAATTCAACTTTATGAGCATGGAATAGATATTTTCCAGGATATTGATATTCAAATTCCATAATTCCACGCTCAGTTTGGGACAGAGTAATCATATCAGTGTAAAATGAAGGTACAAGATCAGTTCCTGTTGGATAATACTTATACAAATTTCCATGCAGATGGAAATTATTTATTGGATCAAATTCAACCATGTTGACTACATAGATTCGAATTAATTCATTTGTGTTAATTTGAATAGGGTGATGCTGATAATAAAATGGAATAGTATTTGCAGCATAGAAATTATTTTCAGTATCAAAGTCAGTATCCAATCCATTAAGAACCATAACCATTTCATCTGCTGGTTGTCGTTCTTCTTTAGGATCAACAATAAACACACCATAAAGCCCATGCACTATGTGCTCTTCTAAAGGCATTACGTGGCAATGATACGGGTGAACTCCTACAGGACCTGCAGTAAACTCATAAACAAACTGTCCCCCATTTCCACCTACAGGTTCAAAGACACCATCCATTCCTGCAGGATGAATTCCATGGAAGTGGATTGTATGTTCTTTTTGACCATTGTTGATGAATTTTATTTTAAGAAGATCCCCTTCAGTAGCCCTAATTGTAGGGCCAGGGACAGTTCCATTAAAAGTCCAAACATTATAGAATACTCCTGAGGAGACCTCCATTATTTTGTCATCTTCTGCAATTATTGTGTATTCTCTCAAGGTTGTACCATCAGATAATTCTGAAACTCGACCATAATTGAAATCACGTAAATAGTTCATTGGATCAAATTCAACAGTAGATACAACGTAAAGAGGATCAATTATCTCTCCAGAAGTTTTTACTACAGCACCAGTATGTGTGACAAAAGTTTTTTCCTCAGATTGAGCTTGAGACATAATTGGGAAGATCATGATTATAGAGATCCCAATGAAGAAGGTAATTGCTAAAAACATAGTTTGAGAACGAGTGATATTCAGGATGAGTTGATTTATTAAATTCTTTATTTAAATTTAACCTGAGCTAACTTTTTTAGTCTAGTCTAACTTTTTATGCTCAATTCATCCAGATTTGTAGAAAAATTAGGTTTAAACTAAAGAAAACCAAATAGGTTTTGTGCAGAAATCGGGAATGATAGTAATTGGTTCCGGAGTTCTAATCATCATAGGGTTATTTCTACTAGTATTAGGAAATCAAGCCATTCTTGAAGGGATTATTCAAAATAATGGCAAAGTTAGTTCTGAACAAGTACTTTCAATTTCCAATAATTTTGATTCACAGACAACTCCCATCGGTGTTTTCGCAGTTCAGATAATAGATTTTCAAGAAAATACATTTTCTGTAAAAATATTGGATCCATTGGATATTGGAATAGTTTCACACCAAATTAATGATGAAACTATTGAAGAAGAATTTGAAGTTTTAGAGACAGGAATTTACAAATTGATTATTCAAAGCAATAGTAATGAAGAATCTCAAGTTTTTGGAGCAATTGGACCGTTACCGGATTCGGGAAAGAAAGTTCTTGGTTTTATTCCAGTATATGTGATTGTTGCTGGAATGATTGGATTAGCAGTAGTTGGAATTCTAGGTATTAGAAACAGAAAAAGATCAGTTTAGGTAACTATCCATTTTTTCAAGACCGCTAATTGTAGCATCAAAATTATCACCATTTTCAATTATGCCATTGAGTTTCTCAGAATTAGCTGAAAGTAAGTAATTTCCATCATTTGGATTTTTGAAAATAAATTCATGCTCAATTAAATATGAAAGCCTATCAAGGACGTCATTTTCAGAAATAGAAGATTTTTGTGCCAAAAATGAACATTCTTTGGGACCATCTTCAAGCTCTGCCAATATTGAAGAAGTGACAGGATCAAACATACAATCCACAACTTTTTCTTTATCAAAAGAATTACTCATTTGCATAAATATGGAAATTAGAAATTATTAACTTTTGGAATTTCTATTCCAATAAGATAATTAAGAAAAAGGGGTTTTCATAATATTATGCAGAGGTTATGTAGTCAAGATCCATCAGGCAAAGGTGAGCATTGTTTTTGTATAGATATTGACGCTCAGCGAGGAATCAAAAAATGCTGTAAATGTAATTTATGGAATGTTCAGGGTAATGATTGGACAGAGGATGAAGACTTTAGATAATTTGTGTAAAAAATTTACCAAAAAAGGTCTTGAAATTTAGATTCACCTGAAAATATTCAAAAATCATTCAATTTGGTGCCTAGCATGGTTTTTATCGGGGTTTCTTTGAATTTTTGAATACTTGAGTACTCAAGAATATAGACACATTGTAAGGATTGTGGGTAATGATATCCCAGGAGAGCGAAAAATGCTTGTAGGGTTGACTCAGATTAAAGGAATTGGGTATAATTTTGCCACAGCAATTCTAGACACATTAAAGATCGACACAAATTCTAACATCGGAAATCTCACTGAAGAAAATGTTCAAGCAATTGAAAAATTGATCACAGATCCTATTGGAGGAAATTTCCCAACATGGTTCCTCAATAGAAGAAAAGACATTGAGACAGGAGCTGATTTGCATTTACTTACATCAGATATTCCATTTACATTAAGAAACGATATTGAAAGAGAAAGAATAACTGCAAGCTGGAGAGGTTATCGTCACCTTAGTGGCCTAAAAGTAAGAGGTCAAAGAACTAGAACATCAGGTAGAAAAGGTGGAGCTGTGGGAGTTGCAAAAGGAGGAATGGCAGCACCAGTAAAGAAGGGAAGTGCAGGAGCTCCGGCAGCAGAAGCAGCAGCTCCGGCAGCAGAAGCAGCAGTTCCGGCAGCGGAGAAAAAAGAGTAGGTGTTTTGAATGGGAGATCCAAAATACCCACGTAGAGTTTGGAGAAAACCAAAAAGACCACTTAATTATGAATTAAAAATGGAAGAGCTCAAAACTCTTGGTACATTTGGATTAAGAACAAAAAGAGAACTATGGAAAGCACATACAGAATTATCACGTGTAAGACATCAAGCAAGATCGTTGCTTGCATTAAGACAAGAGATTAGGGAAGAAAAAGAACCAATTTTGATGCAATCACTTGCAAGGATTGGGTTAGTTAGCAGTGGTGCTACATTAGACGATGTACTCAATCTGAACGCTAATGATTTACTTTCACGTAGATTACAAACCATTGTAACAAAAAAATTTGGATTTAAAACACCATATCAAGCAAGACAGGCAGTTATTCACGGACACATTATGATTGGAGAAAGAAAGGTAGACATCCCATCATACACAGTAACAGTTGCTGAGGAAGACAGTATTCATTTCACACCAGAATCAAAGATTCCAGAAATGTTAGAGAATACAAAATCTAAAGAACCTTCTGAAGAAACTGTAGAGGCTGCTTCTGAAGAAACTGTAGAGGCTGCTTCTGAAGAAACACCAAAAGATGAAAGTTCTTCAACAGAATAATCAAAAAAATAGGCTTATCAGTAAATAACCCCAATATCTGAGAGAATAACATGTGTTCAATTATAGGATATTATGGAAAGATTAGCGCTGCCCCTATTCTCGTAAAGGGATTAAAAAGAATGGAATATCGTGGATACGATAGTGTTGGAGTTGCAACAGAATCAGAGAACAAAATTGAATTAAAGAAGGGCATTGGAAAAGTCGATGAGGTAAATTCAAAAATTCAATTAGACATATTGCCAGGAAAAATTGGCATTGGCCATACTAGGTGGGCAACACATGGCAAAGTAACAGATACAAATGCTCACCCTCATCCAAGTAATTCTGGAAAAATTGCAATAGTACATAATGGAATTATAGAAAATTTTGAGGAATTAAAACTGCAATTAGAAAAGGATGGATATAGTTTCAAAAGTGAAACAGATAGTGAAATAATTGCTAACTTGCTTCAAAAAAATTATGAGTTAACAGGAGATGTCAAAGAAACGATTGTTAAAACAGTTTCAGAAATTAAAGGGCATTATGCTTTTGTTGCAATGTTTGAAAACGGTCAGCTTGCAGCAGCAAGATATCATGAACCGTTAATAATCGGAGTTGGAAAAGATGATTTCTTTTTATCAAGTGACGTTCTAGGATTTATTGAATATACAGATGATGCCATTTACATGGAAAATGGAAATTTTGTAATTTTAGACAAGGATAAATTTCAAATTTTAGATTTTGAGGGAAATCATGCAAAATATGGAATTACCAAAGTATCAAAAGAATTTGGAGATGCGTATAAAGGAGATTATGCACACTTTACGTTAAAAGAAATTTATGAACAACCTGAAACAATTTTGAAGGCAGGAGAAAAAACTGCTGATGCAATTGAAAAAACTGCAGATTATCTAAGACATTCAAAAAATATCTACATTACAGGTAGCGGTACAAGTTACAATTCAGCATTAATTGCAAAACAAATGTTCTCAAAATATGCCAAAATCAAAGTAGAACCAATCATGTCAAGTGAACTTCAGTTTTCACCAGACAGTATTGAGGAAAATTCAATATTAATTGCAATTTCTCAGAGTGGAGAGAGTGCAGACGTATTAGAAGCAGTGAAGATTGCTAAAAAAGCAAAGTGTAAAATCATATCTATTGTAAATCTGCTAACATCATCGCTTGCTAGAGAAGCAGATGTAGTTATTGGAATGAATTGTGGACCAGAAATAGGAGTTGCAGCGACAAAGAGTTTCACAGCACAACTCGTAATAATTTACAAAATAGTAGAGAAACTAACTAATGATGAAATAAAGATAGATTTTAACAAGATTTCAGAATCGGTTTCAAAAACATTGGACAAGCCAATAAGAATTCAGATAGTGGCCCAAAAATTAAAAAATATTTCAGACATTTATGTTCTGGGAAGAGGAGTACATTATCCAATTGCCATAGAAGCAGCATTGAAATTAAAAGAGCTTACATACATTCATGCAGAAGGAATTCCTGGAGGGGAATTAAAACACGGGCCGCTTGCACTTATGGATGAAAGTGTTTTTGTTTTAATCATCAATCCAAATGACTCAACATATTCGGATACCCTAACTAGTGCAAGGGAAATTAAGGCTAGAGGAGCAAAAATTATCGGGATTTCAGATGTAGAAAGCGACGTATATGATTATTGGATAGAGATTTCCAAAGTAGAAGAATCAATGTATCCAATTTCAGAAATAATTCCCATCCAACTGCTATCATATTATGCAGCACTCGAAAAGGACACAGATCCAGATTATCCTAGAAATTTGGCAAAATCAGTTACAGTGAAGTAAATAATCGATGATACTCTTTTTCTGCTAAATCCAAATATTTTGTAGAATCATTTCCAGTTTTAATCATGGAGGAAATAATACTTCCCCCAGCTCCAACACCTTCTTTTGCAAAACCTTCTGAAAATGCCCTAAGACCAGAATATCGGGAATTTTCTAAACCAGGATTGACAGAGATTGAAGCAATGTTTGCAATTTTTTCAACTAAACTAGTAAAATTTGCACTTTTGTCATTTGTTATGTATGAAGTGGTCCCAATTACAGTATTTTCTTCATTGAATCCAATTTTTGATGCAAATGCCAATACTGCTAGCATCTGTGTTCCTCCAGCAAGCATTACCTTTGAAACATCAGCTGCAGAACTTAACATCCCAGCAACAAAAGGAATCATAGGATCACCTACTTTTGCAACAATACTGTAGGGATGTTCAGAATCAATTCTTTCAAGTGCAGAATTAGCAATTTGATTTTTCAAATCTACAGGATTGTTTGGGATGCTAGAGCTTACTTTAGCATCAAAACCTAATCCTCTCAACACTGCCAATGCAGTTGTAGTTCCTCCAGGAATACTCTCACCAATCACAAGGCAATCTGAAAGTGATGCCAAACTCCTACCAACAATTCTACCATAATCCACAGCATGAGTTACTTGGGAATCAGTCATAGCATCACTTACAGAAATATTTTTTCCAAATGACAAGCCAGACTCAATAAAAGGCAATTGGGGCAAAACCTTACTTCCAGCATTAATTGTCAAATGTGGAATGCTAGAAGATTCTAATGCAGTTTTGGTAAGTAATCCAGGTGTAGGTTTTCCATCTGGAGTCATAGGGATTTTATCAATAGTTTTACAATATCCATAATGAAGGTATTCAGCATCAGCTGGTGGAGTAAATTGGATAGAATTCATATCAGCCCCAGCAAAAGTAATTCCTGGAATTTCACAAGTTTCAGTATAGGATAAAACGAATGAAAAAAGAAATCTACCTGATTTCATAGTGTCAATAAAATCATTGGCTTGATCTATATTCCCATGCAGTTCAAAATTTTCCAAGAAATCACTATCCCATCATTTCAACAAATTGTTGTTCAGTGCGTTTTTGCATTACATGATTTGTGATCTTCTCTTGTCCAAGAGTTGATACTTCAGAAGGACCATAATTATGACCCGAATACATCACCAAGTTATCATCTAATGAATACAAAACGTCAAACAGACTATGATACAGATCCTTTGCACTCCCTCCGGGTAAATCAATTCGTCCACAATTTCCAACAAATAATGTATCACCTGAAAAAATTTTGCCATCACCTACAAGACAGATACTATCTTTAGAATGACCAGGGGTATGAAGTACTTTTAATTTTGAATTGCCAAATTCTATAAAATCACCATCTTTTACAGCAATGTCATGCTTTAATTCTGAATATTCATGTTGGATTATTGGGGCTTTGGTTGATGCAGATATTGCTTCATTTCCCAAAGTATGATCAAAATGATGATGAGTATTTACAATGTATTTTATTTTTAGATCATTTTTTTTTATGATCATTTCTAATTCCATTAGTTCCCAAGAGGGATCAATAATTATTGCTTCACTTGTATCTTCATCTTCTACAATGTAAGTAAAATTTTGCATATTTCCAACTTGGATTTGGTGGACTTTCATAAGATACCCTCTTCAGCTTCTGGCGGAATTCCAATTTTTTCTACAAACAATTCACCTGTCAAATCTTTTCTCTTTGGAATCCCTTGCTTCATTTTATGAAAGGTAACTGTCATGTTACATTTGGTACAAATGTTTGCAGTCTCACCTGTTTGAGGATCTAATCCAGATGGGACATCAACTGCAAATTTGTAACAGTCTGTTTCATTGATATAATTTATTGCAGATGCATATGGTTCTCTAATTTCTCCTATAATACCAGTTCCCAAAATTCCATCTACTATCACGTCTGGTTTGAAATCAAAATTCAAAGAATCTCCGGTCATTAGTTTCACAGATGGCATTTTTTGTAATATGGACCAGTTCCAGTTGCTTTCTTCAGTTTTGATTTTCTCAGGAGTACCAAGAAGCATTACAGTTACTTTAACATTGTAACCTGCCAAGTGTCTTGCCATCACCAAGCCATCACCACCATTATTTCCCAATCCTACAAAAATCAAAATATTTTTAGATTCTACATTCCCGAGTTTCTCAACCAGTCTACGTACAGAAGCAGCACCGGCATTTTCCATCATGAATTTTTTTAAAAAGCCCATATCATGACCTTTGTTTTCAATTTGATACATTTGGTCCACAGTAATTTCCATACAGTAAATGAAAATTATATCCAAAATAAGAGTTTAGCAAACGGCTTTATCCTAGTTTTAAGATATTTTCACCATGACTTTAAAGAATGTAAAAACATCACTAAACAAAATTTCAAAATCCTTAGGTGTAATTCAGGATTCAAGAGAATTTTTGTTAAAAAATACAAGAGAGATTATTATTCTCTGTAGCAAATCAATTATCGCGGTTCACAAAGGAGATCTTAAGACAGGGAAAAATAATCTAAAACAGGCAGATATTCTCTTAAAAAAATACAAGAAAAAAGCAACCAGTGGACTTGAAAGATATCTAATTACACCAGAGCAAGAATTTGTAGAAGCAGCAAGTCTAATTGCGATTGTTGAGAAAAAAGAGATTCCTTCTGATAAGAAATTATCAGTAATGCCAGAATCATATGTTCTTGGATTGCTTGATTGTGTTGGAGAACTAAAAAGAATGGTATTTGACAAGATTCGAATTGGAGAAATAGATGACGCCACTAGAATTTTTGATGTTATGGAGAATTTGTATCTGAATTTGTACACTTTTTCGTTGTATGATAAAGTAGTCAAAGAGGCTAGAAGAAAAATAGACGTCAATAGAATTCTAGTTGATGATGTCAGATCTGCAATTACAGAAGAAAAAAGGCGTAGTGAATTAATCAAAACTTTACAAAAACTAGAAAAATAATTTTAAAATTCTAGTGCGGGCGATGGGATTTGAACCCACGAACTCCTGAGAGACTAGCCCCTCAAGCTAGCGCCTTTGGCCAGGCTGGGCGACGCCCGCAAAGGAAGTGCCTTGCATGGTTTTTATAATCCTTGATTACTTTTTCGTTCGTATGTTAATACCTGTTAGATGTTTTACTTGCGGAAATTTAGTTGCAGACAAGTTTGAAGATTATCAAAATAAAATTAAAGCAGGAGAAGATCCAGTGAAAACTCTGGATTCTTTAGGAATTGAACGATATTGTTGCAGAAGAATGCTTTTGACAACTGTAGAAACAATTCAACAAGTAATTCCATTTTATGAAGCAATTCAGAGAAGAAAACAAGAAGTTCAATCTGAGTTAGAATAACTTGGCCAAAATATCCTCAATTGAAGGACGTATTCTATACAACAGTAGAGGTACAAAAACTATTGAAGTTGACGTAGAATCTGAAGGAAAGTTTCTAGGTAGAGTATGTGCACCTTCAGGTGCAAGTGTAGGAAAATATGAAGCAGTAAGTTTTCCTAATGGAAAACCAGAAGAAAGTCTAAAAATTCTAAAAGAAAATGCTAAAAAATTCATTGGGTTAGAATCATCAGATCTAAAAGAAATTCACAATACGCTGAAAAGTTTGGATGATTCTACGAATTATGCAAACATAGGTGGAGCATTAGCTTTTGCAGTAACAATTGCATCAATGGAATCAGCATCAAAAGCCTCTGGTCAGGAATTGTTTCAGATATTATCATCAGAATCATCATTCAAATTTCCATTTCCAATAGGTAATATTTTAGGAGGTGGAGCACATGCAGGTCCTGGAACACCAGATATTCAAGAGATTTTAATTTGTGCTAACGGTTCAAAAACAATTGAAGATGCAATTGAAACAAATTTGTTAGTTCATAAAGAATTACGTAGTGTTTTAGAAAAAGAAGATCCTCATTTTACAAATGGACGAGGAGATGAAGGAGGATGGGCACCAAAACTAGAAAATATAAAAGCATTAGAAGTTTCTGCAAAAGCTTGTGAAAATTTAGGATTCACATTAGGAAAAGAAATATCATTAGGAGTAGATTTTGCATCATCTACCCAATGGAATGAAGAAAAAGGAAAATATGTTTATGATAGAGCAGGGTTTGAAAATTCTTCAGGAGAACAGATAGATTTTGCAGCAGGTATTATTGAGAAGTTCAAATTAATTTATGCAGAAGATGCAGTGCATGAAGAAGCATTTGAAGACATGGCAGAATTAACAGCAAAGTTCCCAGACACATTAGTTACAGGTGATGATTTGACAGTAACTAACAAAGACATTCTAACAAAAGCAATTGGCTTAAAATCATGTAATGCTGCTATCCTAAAAGTCAATCAAGCAGGTAGCCTTTATGATGCATTTGAATTTGCCAGTGTTGCAAATCAAAATAATATCAAACTAATCACATCTCATAGATCGGGTGAATCTACTGACTCACAAATTTCCCACATCGGTCTTGCTACAAAGTCAAAAATGCTCAAAGTAGGGGTAGTAGGTGGAGAAAGAGTGGCAAAATTAAATGAATTATTACGCCTCTCAGAGCATGATTTAATACGCGGTATGGTAGAGATTTAAAATCGTCATGAGCCAACAAGCAGAAACAACTGACATTAAGAAGAAGATCCTAGCTACTGGAATCAGGGTAGGAACTCAAGTAAAGACAAAATTCATGAGACCATTTATCACCAAAGCCAGTCCTGAAGGACTTTACATGCTTGATTTAGACATCACATTAGAGAAAATCAAAACTGCAGCCAAATTCATCAATAGATTAGGAGCAGATAATCTCATAGTATGTTCAGGCAGACAATATGCAGAAACGCCAATTGAAAAATTCTGTGAGATGTTAAATTCAAAGAAGCTCCTTGGAAGATTTATGCCAGGAACATTGACAAATCCCTCATTACCATATTACATTGAGCCAAAATTAGTGTTAATTTCAGATCCTCAAGTTGATGAGCAAGCTATCATTGAAGCAACCAATGCAGGAATTCCAATCATAGGAATTGCAAATACGGATAACATTACATCTAATCTGGACGTAATAATTCCTGCAAATAATAGAGGAAGAAAAGCTCTTGCCACAGTTTACTGGTTACTTGTACGTCAGGTACTAATTGAAAGAGGAGAGCTCAAAGAAGATGAATCAATGAAATATGAAATTGATGATTTTGAAACAAAGATTACCGAAGAGGAAATCGAGTAATTCAATCAGAATTTAGAATTCACTTGAAATCTAGAGCTTCTGTACCAGGAAAAGTTATTCTTTTTGGAGAGCATTTTGTAGTATATGGAGTCAAATCTATTCTGTGTGCAATTGATAAAAGAATTACAGTTACTGCAGAAAAAACTAAAGAGAAAAAAATTTCCATTAAATCCAACATTGGCAATCTAGAGCTAGAAAAAAATATACCACTTTCAGAAATTAACTCCCCACTAAAACCATTTTATTTTTTAGCAAATAAAATAATAAAAAATCACGATACAGGAATTAAAATCATAGTAGAATCAAATATTCCATTAGGAGTAGGTTTGGGTTCATCATCTGCTTGTTGTGTTGCAGGAGCTGCGGCAATTTCCAGACTATTTTCAAATGCAAGCAAAGAAGAAATTTTAAAACTTGCGATTGAAGCTGAAAAAACAATTTTTCAGGATACATCAGGTGCAGATTGTACTGTATGCACATATGGTGGGATAATGGAATATGATAAAGAAAAAGGATTCATCAAGATTGAATCTAAACCTAATTTTCATTTAGTCATTGCAAATTCAAACATCGAGCATTCAACGAAATCTGTAGTTGCAAAAGTAAATGAATTTAAAGAAAAAAACGAGGTGGAATTTGCCACATTATGTAACAATGAATCAAAATTAGTCGGAGAGGCCTTAAAAGAAATTAAAGAAAACAACATCAAAGAAATTGGAAACAAAGTAATTCAAAATCAAGCATATCTTGAAAAAATAGGAGTATCAAACGACAAATTAAGAGACATGATCAAAACAGGAAATAGTGTTTCTTATGGGGCAAAAATCACAGGTGCAGGTGGAGGAGGCTGTATTTTTGCATTAGCAGATGAATCGAATTTAGATAAAACCATTAAACAATTCGAAGAGAAAAAGTATGATTGTTTTTCAGTAAAAATCGATTTCGTAGGACTGCATACTTTTTAATTGACTAAATAATTTCGAACATCATGATTCTAATAAAATTAGGAGGTTCCATCATCACAAACAAGGAAAAACCGTTATCACCTAGGAAAAAAACAATCGATAATCTTACAAAGAGTTTAAAGAAGATCAGCGAACCAATAGTAATTGTTCATGGGGGTGGCTCTTATGGACATTATTGGTCTGTTAAATATGATATGCATACCAAAGAGAAAAAGTATGATCCAAAAGGTGTTGCAATTGTTAAAAATTCAATGATAGAATTAAACAAAATAATTTTAGATTCAATGTTAGAAAATAAACTAAATCCATATTGTTTGCCACCAACTGATTTCATGTCAGGAAACAAACCAATAATTAAAAAAATCAAAGAGATTGAAAAAATTTCTAAATCAAAATTAATTCCAGTGACATATGGAGATGCTCTATGGTACGGACAGGGTAAAACTTTCATTTTATCAGGAGATAAAATTATGACTCATCTAGCAAAAATACTAAAGCCTCGACTCTGTATTTTTGCATTAAACGAAGATGGGTTGTATTCAGATCTAAAATCTAAAAAATTAATTTATGAATTAAAGGGAGAACATCCGTCAATTTCAGAAAACAAGATGGATGTAACTGGCGGGATGACAAGAAAAGTTGAGGAAGCAACAAAAATTTCGAGAATGGGAGTGAATGTATTCTTTGTGAATGGAAACAATCCTGAAAGAATTGTAAAAGCGGTTAAAAATAGGAAATTTGAAGGTACATTGTTTAGGAGTAAATGAAATGTCTGAAGAATTAGTGATTTTAGTAGATGAAAAAGACAACCCAATAGGTACTGAAGAGAAAGTAAAGTGTCACTTGCCAAACGGAAAACTTCACAGAGCATTTACAGCATTATTATTCGATAAAGATGGAAGGCTTGTTCTTACAAGACGTGCAAAAGAAAAGATGCTCTGGCCAAATGATTGGGACGGAACATTTGCAAGTCATCCAAGAGAATCAGAGACATATGTCTCATCTGGGGAAAGGAGAATGCCTGAAGAATTAGGAATTACTGGAAAGCTAGACTATCTTCATAAATTTGAGTATCATGTTCCATACAAAGATGTAGGCTCAGAAAATGAAATTTGTGGGACATTAGTTGGGATAATTGACAAATCGACAGAGTTAAAAGAAATTGATGGTGAAATAGATGAAATAAAATGGATTTCAGCAAGAGAACTTATCTCAGAACTAAACACAAACCCACAAAATTATTGTCCATGGATGCTAATAGCATTAGAATTACTTGAGAAATCCGAACAACCTATGCTTGAAAAGTATTCAGATATTTTATCAACATGGATGAGTAATGAAATCCATGAAGGATTGCAAAAAGCAATCAAGGTTCATTTACCAAAGGAAAAATGGAGATTAGTAAATGAAAAAAACTAAACAAATTGAAAAAAATGCCATCACAGTTAACAAATATCTTAAATCAAAACTAAAAGGAAATCCAAAAAAACTCTATGATGCAGCAGGACATCTAATTGTAAATGGAGGAAAAAGACTTAGACCTTACATGGTAATTAGAAGTTGTCAGATTTTAGGGGGGAAAAGTTCCAATGCAATGCCGGCTGCCAGTGCAGTAGAAATGGTTCACAACTTTACATTAGTTCACGATGATATCATGGACAATGATGAAATGCGTCACGGTGTCCCTACAGTACACAAAAAATTTGGAATGCCAATTGCAATTCTTGCAGGAGATGTCTTATTTTCAAAAGCATTCCAAGTTATTTCAGATTCCAAATTATCACCTATTGCCATTACCCAGTTAGTTTCGAGACTTGCAAAAGGATGTGTAGATGTCTGTGAGGGGCAATTACTTGATGTTAAAATGGCAGAAGAGGGAAGAATTCCAACACAGGCAGATTATATTACAATGGTCAGCAAAAAAACAGCAGCATTGTTTGATGTTTCATGTGCAATGGGGGCAATATGTGCAACAAACAAAGCTAGTGACATATCAAATCTGTCCTCATTTGGAAGAAATTTAGGGATAGCATTTCAAATAACAGATGATCTAATCGGAGTGATGGGAGATCCAAAGATTACAAAAAAACCTGTAGGGAATGATCTCAGAGAAGGTAAGAAATCACTTCCAATTTTAATGGCAATAAAGTCAGCAAAAGGAAAAGACAAAAAAATAATTTTAAAAGCATTTGGAAATTCTAAAGTTTCAAAAAATGATCTAAATAAGGCGGTAGAGGTAATTCGTTCGCTAAATATCGAAGAAAATGTAAGAAAACAGGCACTAAAATATGCAGATAAAGCTGAAAAATCACTATCAAGATACTCAGGACCTGCCAAAATAGAACTCATATCATTGTTGGATTTTGTAGTTAAAAGAAGTGTATAGTTGCAAAAAGGAAAACTGTCATGGATGAAGAATTAAGAAAAGAAGTTAGAAAATTATCACTTCAAAACGCATTTGAGCACGGAGGGAAAACTCAGGACAAAATAATTTTAGGAAAAATTCTTGGAACAAAGCCAGAATATCGAACCAAAGTAAAAGAGATTGCAAAAGATATCTCGGAAATTGTCAATTTAATTAATCAGTTATCACCTGAAGAGCAAGAAAAAGAAATCAATGAAAATTTTCCAGAACTTTTAGTCCCAAAAGAAAAAATTGAGGGAAGAGAAGGATTGCCAGAATTAAAAGATGCAATTCAGGGCAAAGTTATCACAAGATTCCCACCAGAACCTAATGGATATCCACATATAGGACATGCAAAAGCTGCAATAATTAATTCTGAATATGCAAAGATGTATGGTGGAAAATTCATTCTAAGAATGGATGACACCAATCCTGAAGCAGAGAGAATGGAATATCATGCAGCTATAAAAGTTGGGTTGGAATGGTTAGGTATTGAATTTGATTTGGTAAAAAATACTTCAGATGATATGGAAATATTTTATGAAAAAGGTTTGGAATTAATAAATTTGGGAAAAGCCTACATTTGTACCTGCAAAAGAGAAGACATCAGTAAGAATCGAAGAGAAAGAAAATCCTGTAAATGCAGTATGAGTGACATTGGTAAAAATCATAAGAATTGGGAAAAAATGAATTCAAAATACAAAGCAGGTGAAGCCATTGTTAGATTCAGAGGGGATATGAAAGCAGATAATGCAGTAATGAGAGATCCAGTATTATTCAGGATCATCGATGAGAAACATTACACATTAGGCGAAAAATTTAGAGTTTGGCCTAGCTATGATATGGCAGTAGCAATCGAAGACAGTATTGATGGTGTTACCCATGCATTTCGTTCAAAAGAATTTGAACTTAGAAAGGAATTGATTGATGAGATATTAGATACACTAAAAATGCGTAAACCCCAGCAAGGCTTTTTCTCAAGATTAGAGTTCAAAGGGATGCCTATTTCAAAAAGAATCATCAAGCCATTGATTGAAGAAGGCAAGGTTTCATGGTATGACGATCCAAGATTACCAACTCTTGAGGCACTAAGAAGAAGAGGAATAAAACCTGAAGCAATTAGAAAATTCATCATGTCATTGGGATTAACAAAAGCAAATACTCTTGCTCCTTTTGATTCTCTTGAAGCATTTAATCGAAAATTTGTAGATGCCCAAAGTATTAGACTATTCATGGTAAGTGATGCAAAAAAACTGCTAGTAAGAAACCTATCAATTTCATCAGTAGAAATTCCAAATCATCCAATTAATGACAAGGGAAAAAGAAAAATTGAGATAGATGAAAAATTCTATATTTCTGGAGAGGATGCTAAGGATTTCAAAGAAGGAGCAAGAGTAAGACTATTAGGATTAGGCAACATACTAATTAAAAAAATCGGGGATGAATTTGAAGGAGAGTTAACCAATGATGAAGATACAAAAGAAATTGCAAAAATTCAATGGGTTCCACAAAAAACCGCTCATCAAATTAAAATGATCATACCAAAGATGTTGTTTATTGAAGAAGAATTTAATGAAGATAGTTTAGAGGAAATAGATGTCTACACAGAACCATATTATCTACAATTAAAAGAAGGTGAAGAAATTCAATTTGTTAGATTTGGATATTGTAGGAAAGATTCACAGAATCAAGCAATCTTTACACACAAGTGATGAGTTATGAAAATAGCACGATTATCTTATGGAAACAATGAAACATATGGTTTTGTAAAGGGAGATAAAGTATCAACTAAAGATGAAATAACATACCTAACAGGAGTTCCAATCCCACAAAATGTGAAAGATTTTCTTTTTGACGGTTGGTTTGATGAAATTAAAAATAAAATTAAGGATTTACCATATGATGAAAACATTTCAAAATTCAAAATATTACCTCCAATACCAAATCCGAATAAAATTATCTGTTTGGCGTTTAACTATGTGGATCATGCAAAAGAACAGGGATTAGAAGCACCAGAGGATCCAGCAATTGTAATTAAACCAAGAACTGCACTAAACAGCACTGAATCAGATATAGTATGCCCAGATTTTGTAAAACAACTAGACTATGAAATAGAACTAGCTTTGATAATTGGAAAAAACTGTAAAAATATTAGCATAGAAGAAGCTTCAAGTGCAATTTTTGGATATATGATTTTCAATGATGTATCAGCAAGAGACATTCAATTCAAAGATAAACAATTCACAAGAGGGAAAAGTTTTGATTCGTTTGCACCATGTGGCCCATGGATTACAACATATGATGAAATCCAAGATGCACAAAATCTAAAGCTAACCACTAAAATTAATGGTGAAATTAGACAGAATTCCTCTACAAGTAATATGTTCATTAAAATCCCAGAAATCATTTCAAAAATTTCTAAGGTAATGACGTTAGAAAAAGGAGATATTATTTCCACAGGTACTCCAGCTGGAGTAATGCTAAACAAACCTAATGCAATATTTTTAAAAGATGGGGATAAAGTCGAGATGGAAATTGAAGGTTTAGGTAAATTAAACAATACAATAAAATTTGTTAATTTAGATTAATCAACGATTTTTTCATCAAATAAAATGAAAGTTTATGTTCTAACGAATCAAATGTTGGCAAAAGATCTTTTGTTAAAATTTGTATCCTTTCATATTTTTTTTTAATTGCATAGTTTTGTAAAAATGAAAAAATTTCCAATACAGAGTTTTTCGAACCTGGAAATAATGTGACAATTAAAGTATTATCAAAATGTTCTGAATCAGTAAAGATTGCAATTGAATCAGTATCAAAACCTGAAGATTGGATAATTTTTTTGTTCTCACATAATTGAGAAAGAGTAGAATCATCAATAGGAAGCCATCTCCATGATTTTACATAATGGGTGAAAAATTTGGGACAAATTGATTCTGCGTATTTTATTTTATGGTTTAGGTTTATTCTCGGAAGTAGTGAGTAAAAATTCCAGGTTTGAAAAATTTCATAGTTTAAAGATTGTGCCATTTCTATAGATGATGAGTTTTGAGTATCAATTAACATATGGGAAAAAGAAGCATTCTTTTTTTGACCGATTGATTCAGCGTGCATTACAAGTTTTGAAGCAATTTTTTGTCTCCTGAAATTAGGATCTATTCTAATTCCTTCAATCCATACCTGATCCTTTGAGTAAAAAGCATGACAAATTCCTACAGGGGACTTTTTGTCAAATACAAAAAGATAATCTTCAGATAGCCAAAAATCCCAAACATATTCAATATAATCTCCCCAAGAAAAAGTATTTTTACAAAAGTTTAAAATTTTAATTTTATCTTTATTTTTAGCAACTCTAATCATCATTTTCACCGTATACGAAAAAATATTAAGAATAGTCAGATAATAACTGCAATGGGGAAAATCATAGTAGGAAAAACATCTGATATTCCTCCAGGAAAAATGATTAAAGTCTCCATTGACGGAAGAGACGTTTTAGTTGCTAATATCGATGGGAAGTTTTATGCTACAGATGATTCTTGTACTCATTCTGGCTCAAGTTTATCTGAAGGAAAATTAGATGGGTGTACTATAACATGCGGATGGCACGGAGCACAATTTGATTGTAAAACAGGAAAACTGGAAAAATTCCCAGCAAAAATAAGAGATTTAACATCATACAATGTTGTTGTTGAATCAGATAGTGTATTTGTAGAGATGTAACTATATACCTCCTAATTTTTAATAAAATGTAATAATATGGCTGATAACGCTCAGAATAAAGAATCCATGAAAGAAGCAATAGACACACTGAATCAGATTGCTGCTAGCAATTCAACACCAAAGACAATCAAAAAATCAATTACAGATTTAATTGCAGATTTGAATAACGAGGAATATTCTTTATCAGTAAGAGCTGCAAATACAATTAGTCTTTTAGATGATGTTACACAAGATCCCAACATGCCATCATATGTAAGAACACAGTTATGGCAAGCAGTTTCAAAGTTAGAAAGCATAAGAGAATAAATTCCTGTTTACGTTAGACTGAATATTGAAAATCGAAGAGTATCTAGAAACACTTCCTGAAAACTTACTTAGCGGTGAAGATGTTCAGCTTCCAGAGAAATCATTTAGAGAGATTTTCAAATTTGCAGATTTAGGAGAAAACGATATTTTTTATCATTTAGGTTGTGGAGATGAAAAAGGAATTGAGATTGCAATTAATGAATTCAAAGTAAAAAAAGCAGTTGGAATAGACAATAATTCTGAAAAAATTCAAAAATCAAAGGACAAGCTAAAAGAAAAAAATCTCCAAGGAGAATTCATTTGTAGTAGTGTAGATGATTCAGATATCTCAGATGCAACAGTTATTTTATTTTGGTTTACAGAAGAGAATGTCATTGCAAACATGATGGAAAAGTTTGAGAATCTTAAACCAGAAACAAAAATAATTACAATTTGGGGGCCTCTTCCAGATTGCCTTCCAGATAAAGTTAATTTTCCATACATTATCAATAAGACACCATTCAAAAAAGCTGAAAATATGCAAGAGCAATTATTATCAATTTTTGGGGTAAAGTGTATAGATTTCGTAACTGCTTGGGAATTTGCTGAAAGATATACCAAATCTATTGGAATGCCTGAAATTCAAAATGATCGTTTTTTGACAATAATTCAAACTTTGATGATTTGGATAAATGCAAAAAAATTAGGAGTTGCATGTGGAGAGGAAATTCCAGAATCTATTCGAACATACATAAAATTAATGAAAATGAATTTTGATATCGATTTTGAACATCTATTAAATGAATAATTCGTGTAATCCTTTTATTTTGTTTTGAAATTAACTAAGTATTGGAAGGCAAAATAAACATCAACGTTTCTGCTGTAGATTATGATAAAACTAGTAAAGCATTGACTCATCAATTATCACTATTAGAAGAGATGGTTCATGGTGAAGAGGATTTTGTAATGACAGATTCAGAATTTGCTTTTGGATGGCATTTTTTCGTACTTAGTGTGAATAGATCACTAGTGCAAAAATTAGCAGAGATGATGGGATCTGATTTTGAGCGATTAAAAGGAAAAGGAATGGAAAAAAAGTTTCTTACGTGGTTAACTAAGAATCTAGATAATAAATCACCCAGATTCAAAATTGCCATTAAAGAAGAGATGGAATCTAGCAAATTTGGAATATTCTAAAAGTATGATGGGCCCTCGAGGGGAATCGAACTCCTGTCCGAGGATCCACAATCCTCTATACTAACCACTGTACTACGAAGGCCACAAGGAAGAAACTTTGTTTATCCTGTAATAATCTTTTAGCTGGTAATTAGACTGTAGATTTATTATTGACTAGGTGAAATTTGTAATATGAGATTATGGTGGGTAGCAATGGCAATTGCAATTGGATTAACATGGGTTGGAATGAACTATTTGCTTCCATTCAAGTAGGCTCAATTTCAAAACATGTTTAATTTTCAGTAATAGTGATTTTTCAATAAAATAAAGCCGATCGCTTTAAATTTGTTGTATCAGGGTATTTTTCAACTTGAAAAAAGGATTCATTACTAAAAAATTGCGATCAGGAAAAAGAGCCCAAGAAGAAGATGTCAATGCAGGTAAAACAGAAAAAATCCAAGGAGAGAAATTTACTTGGTTAGATCTTCAGAATCCAGACAGAGGTCTAATGGAACAAATTGCTAAAGATTACAATCTCAATACACTTAACCTAGAAGACTGTTTGACAAAATTTGAACTTCCAAAACTTGATAGTTATGATGATCATTTCTTTGTAATTTTGCATTTTCCACCACTTTCACAAAAAGTAGGAATATCCAAAAATAGTCAATTATCTATTTTTGTTGGTAAAGATTTTCTAATCACTATACATCAAGGAGATCTAAATCCATTAGTAGAATTAGTTGAATTATGCCTTAATGACTCAGATCAGGAAAGAAAAAAGAGACTATTAGAAAAATCCCCAGGACATTTACTGCATGAAATAATAGATGTGTTAGTAGATGATCTTTTGCACACATCTAGAAAAATTATTGCAAATCTAGATGAGATGGAAGACAGAGTATTTGATGAAAGAAAATCTGTTGCAAGAAGCATTTCACTTTTAAGAAGGGAAATTAACAGATTAAGAAGAATTGCAAACCCATTAAAGAAATTTGTATTAGAAATTGCAAAAAATATTGACAGATATTCAGATAGAGAACTTGACGAACTTACATTGTATTTTGATGATGTAATTGATCACATCGATAAGGTGATTGAAACATTAGAAGAATCAAGGGAAACTATGGAAATTTACAAAGATACAGACTTTGTGTTAAGTACAGAAAAAACAAACAAAGTTTTAGGAGTATTAACAATTATCTTCACATTAGCAATACCAGCAACTGTTATTGGTACATTTTATGGAATGAATGTTAATCTTCCAGGTGGAATGGGTGAAGATTTGATGTTTCTAGGTCCATTTACATCATTTATCATCATAATCCTTGCATCAGCAATTCCGGCAATTCTGATGTTTGCTTACTTTAGAAAATTAGGCTGGATTAGTAGTTAGGAAAATAATTTTAAATTTTATATGGATTTACTTTGATCTGTAACAAAAATAGATTATGTTTTTAATCCATTTTGAAAAATACCGTAGATCTAAAAAAAGAAGCTTAGATAAATATGAGATATTTTAATCTAAAATATGGGGAAAATCAGAATACGAACCGGTAGAGGTACAGGAACTATTGAAGTTGACGATGATCCTACTAAATGGTCAGGAGATGAATATAGAAAAATCCAAGAAGCTAGGAAGAAAGCAGCAGCAAACAGAATGGTTCACACCGGAAGAGGAACAGGTTCAAGAAAATTGGGCGACATGCCTGAACCAAAAGCAAGACCTTCTACAGAAGGAATGACTCGAAGCACAGGTAGAGGAACTAGTTCAAGAAAGAGTAGAAACAAAGGTTCAGGATAGAAAATCCTCAAATTTTATTTTTGATATTTTTAGTTTAGATGTTGATATCAGGATTACCAGCTTTTAGTTTTTCCCAATCTGCAAGAAAGTTATCCAAGCCAATTTTTGTTAAAGGATGTTGTAACATCTTATCAAGAACAGCTGGAGGTAAAGTCACTACATCTGCTCCAATTTTTGCAGCATCTACAACATGTACTGGATGACGAACACTTGCAACAAGGATTTGAGTTTCAAAATGATAATTTGAGAAAATTTCTTTAATTTCTTTAATTAGATTCATACCATCCTGACCGACATCATCTAATCGTCCAATAAATGGACTGACATATTTTGCACCAGACTTTGCCGCAAGTAAAGCTTGGTTGGCAGAAAAAATCAGTGTAACATTTACAGGGATTTTTTCAGATGAAAGTGTTTTACAGGCTTTGAGTCCATCAGGAGTCATAGGAACTTTAACCACAACATTATCTCCATATTCACGAAGTCGTTTACCTTCTTCAATCATTCCAGAATGATTGGTACTTACAACTTCTAAACTTACATCACCTTTGATAATTTTTGTGATTTCTTCCATTGCATTTTTAGGATTTCCACCTTCCTTAGACATAAGAGATGGATTCGTTGTGATTCCATCAAGCAATCCCATATCATTGAATTTTTTAATTGATTCTAGATTAGCAGTGTCAAGAAAAATTTTCATAGTTTTTTGCTCCTAATTTCTTTGACTTGTTTTGCTATATTAAAAGATGTTATTCCATGTTTTTCCAAGAGTAATGGAACCTCATTGTCTCGTGCAGATTCGCCAAACATATCTTGGGCACCAATTCTCTTTATTGGGACAGGATATGATTCAGAAACAGATTCTGAAACTGCAGAGCCCATTCCTCCAAAAATGTTATGTTCTTCAGTAGTTACAATAAATCCTGTTTCACGTGCAGCTTTTTCTAAAAGTTCATTATCAATTGGTTTAATTGAAAACATATCTAAAACTCTACACGAAATACCTTCTTGTTGTAAAGAATCAGCTGCCTCTAAGGCCATACGGACTGTTATTCCACAAGCTGCAATAGTGCAGTCAGAGCCATCTCTTAGTGTAATACCTTTTCCAATTTGAAATTCTTGAGAATCTGAATGAACTAATGGAGTTTTAGATCTTGCCATCCTCATGTAAAATGGACCATATTCTTTTGCCATCAATAGAGTTAATTTAGAAACTGCAATAGTATCAGCTGGAATTAAAACTCTAAAATTTGGAATTACTCTCATTATTGCAATATCTTCTATTTGTTGATGAGAACCTCCATCAGGTCCAACAGATAAACCACCATGTGATGAAACTAATTTTACATTTAGCCCCTTTTTATTAGGAGGTGAAGGGTATGCAACATTATTTCGAATTTGATCAACTGCCCTTCCCGGTAAAAAAATAGCATATGTACTTGCAAAAGAAATCTTTCCAGAAGCTGCCAGACCTGCAGAAATTGTAACTAAATTTGCTTCAGCAATTCCAACATTGAAAAACCTATCAGGAAATTCCCTACCAAAATCAGAAGTCTTGAGAGAATCAGTTGTATCTGCACCTAAAACTACAACATTAGGATTTTCTTTTCCAATTTGTACAAGAGATTTGGAATATGCTGAACGCATATCAGTCATTACAGGATCATTCAAAGATATCCTACCTCCTGTGCAATTTTTTTAATTTGATCTTGTTTTTCTCCTACAACATGTAAACCAATCCATTTCTTCACCAAGTCAATACCACCTAACTCATTTGCTTTGTCTAGTAAAATACGTCGTCTAGATTTTAAAACTTCATTCCTAAAATCCCTAATTGCAGATCTTACATCTTGTTGTCCGATAATTGCTCCACCTCCAACAAATACACGGGCCCCATCAGCAAAAATTGAACCTATATTTTCTAGATTTACGCCTCCATCAGCCTCAATATAACCTGAGAAATGGTGTTCTTTGAGAATAGAATTTATTCTAGTCATCTTTGAGTGTGTTTCTTCAATGTATTTTTGTCCAGATTTTCCAGGTACAACAGACATTACAATTAGTTGATCAAGTGATGGTAAGAATTTGTATGACCATTCAGGTATTTCAGTATCAGGATTTATTGCAAATCCCACACCAACTTGATTTTGTTTTAGTAAATCATGAATTTCTCCAAAACTAGATTCATCAGTTACTTCTGCATGTACTGTAATTATGTCACTACCTGCATCAATGTAATCCTGAACGTGTTTTACGGGTTCGTTAATCATCAAGTGAGAATCAAATGGAATCACAGTAAGAGGTCTTAATTCTTTGATTTTATTATGATCAAAAGTTTTTGTTGATACAAATTGTCCATCCATTACATCAAGATGAATATAGTCTGCCCTCCCAGAGACACATCTTTTAATTTCATTTTCTAAATTTGTCATATCTCCTGCAATTATTGATGGTGCAATCATGAATTGTGAATCCAATTCAGAATTAATTATAGGAACCACATCAGAGTCAGGAGCTTTGCCATGCCATTGAGGATTATCTTCCATGTGTTCAACAGATTTACCCTTTATTGTTCTAGAGATTATCATTGTAGGTACACCTTTTGTTGCATTTGCTTTTGTAATTGCAGCACTAATTTGTTCAACTCTATGACCATCAATTTCAATAACATTCCAACCAAAAGATCTCCATTTATCACCGGTCTTCCAACGTGATGCATCTTTCCACATCTCAGAAAGATCGTCACCCTCTAATTTTTCATCAAGTGGCATAATTTTTTCAGTGTAAGAATCTTGTTGGATAAAATTCCTATCAAGAAAAGCAGTAAGATTATCAACTTTATATTTTGCAGCAGTCATTGCAGCCTCCCAAACTTGCCCCTCATCAGATTCCCCATCACCAATAATTGTGTAGACATGATGATTTTTAGAATCAATTTTTGCTGCAAGAGCAATCCCAATAGAGTAAGATAATCCAGTTCCCAGTGAACCACCACAAAATTCTACACCGGGACATTTAAGATCAGGATGACCCTGTAATTTACTACCAAATTTTCTCAATGTTTCAAGTTCAGATTCAGGGAAATATCCAGCAACTGCCATGTTTGAAAACAATCCCGGAGATGCATGACCTTTAGAAAGAACTAGACGATCTCGATCTTCCCATTGAGGGTTTTGAGGATCAAATTTCAAATATTTACCAAATAAACACCCCATAATTTCTGCCATTGAAAAAGAACCTCCAGGATGTCCAGAGCCAGCAGCATTAGTCCCTTTAATCACTAATTTTCGGGCTCTTAGAATATTTTTCTTTATTTGATAATAATTGAGTCCCATCTCGAACGTTATCTTTGTAAATTGAATAAAAATCTACTTCTGCAATATTTTAATTTGATCGGGATTATCTAATAATATGGAAATTGAAGATCATACTCCAATTGTAGTTTTTGATAATCAATGTTACTTGTGTATGAAATTTGTAAAAATTGTTAAATTTTTTGCAAGAGGTAAAATCACAATCATAGGTCATTATTCAGAGTTTGGAAAAAAGATACGAGATGAAATTTTAGACGAGTCTGCTTTGGATATGTTTTGGTTTATTGATAAGAAAAGAGCATATGGCGGAAGAGCAGCATTACTTCCATTATTAAAATCATTTTTTTCTAAAAAAACAAAAAAATTTACTTCAATTGATATTGATGATTCGTGTGAGCAAGATTGTAAAACAGCCAAAGCAGTTTTTGTTAGATCAGCTAGTTTACTAACGAATAGCAAAAAAATTAATTTTTAGTAAATCTAAATAATGCTTCAAAGATACCAAATTCAGTGAAAGTAAAAACTGAAAATACCATAAAAAATAAAACAGAATTTCTTTGTGGGTTTGTCTTTGAAAATTCAAACAAAGTATTAGGATTAACAAAAACAGATGGGAAAACAGCATCATCAATTAATCAAGCTCTAAAAGATATGGATGGAAAGTTGGGAAAATTGAGCATAATTCCAACTCCAGAAGGAAGGTATGCAAAAAGAATGCTTCTTGCAGGGCTAGGAAAAAAAGAAGATCTGACAAACGATACCATCAGATATGTTTCAGGCAAAATTGCACAAAAAGCAAGAGAGTTAAAGTTGAGTCAATGTTCAATTATATCTCCTCCTAGTTTTGCATGCGATCCAATCTCCTCTGTTTCACAGATTGTAGAAGGCTACAAAATGGCCCTATACAAATTTGATAAATTCAAAGAAGAGAAAATAGAGAAATCACCAGATCTTACAATTATTGTTTCAAAATCTAACAACATTTCAAAGGCCATCAGAATCTCTGAAATTATTGCAGATGGAGCAATATTTACCAAAAGTATTGCAAATTTACCCCCAAACGAATGTACTCCAACAACTTTAGCAAATTTTGCAAAATATATTTCGAAAAAGAATAAAATGAAATGCACTGTAATTTCTAAACTTGAATTAAAAAAGAAAGGTTTTGGTGGAATTTCTGCTGTAGGACAAGGGAGTAAAAATGAACCTAAACTAATTATTTTAGAATATAATAATGGACGAAAAAATGAAAAGCCCATTGTTCTTGTTGGAAAAGCTGTTACATTTGATACAGGGGGAATTTCCTTAAAGCCGGGAGACAAAATGGATGAAATGAAATTTGACAAGTGTGGTGGTTGTACAGTTTTAGGAATAATGAAAGCAGTTTCAGAATTAAAATTACCAATCAATGTTGTAGGAATTATTCCCTCAGTTGAAAATATGCCAGGAGGAGAATCATACAGGCCGGGAGACATCATAAAATTGTATGGTGGTAAAACGGCCGAAATTCTAAATACTGATGCAGAAGGAAGATTGATTTTATCTGATGCGTTGTCATATGGAGAAAAACAATATTCACCAAAGGCAATAATTGATTTTGCAACTCTTACAGGTGCATGTATAGTCGCATTAGGAACTAATGTTGCGGCTATTATATCAAACAATGAAAAATTAACAAAGAAGATCAAAGATGCGTCAAAGAATACAAGTGAGGAAGTGTGGGAACTTCCACTTAATCAAAACTACATGGATATGATAAAATCAGATGTGGCAGATATGAAAAATGTGGGCATAGGAAGAGCTGCAGGAACTATAACAGCTGCTGCATTTTTGAGAAATGCAATTAATGACACACCATGGATACATTTTGATATTGCAGGTGTTGCTTGGACTCAAATAGCTACTAAAGAAAAATCATATAATCCAAAAGGAGCAACAGGTTTTGGTGTAAGATTAATCTTAGATTATTTGCAAAAATTATAAAATTAGTATCCTCTACTATTTCTATCAGGGGTTCCAACGTTTGGATTTCTCCAACCATGTTTATCCATCATGTGATTCAATAATCTAATGTCATTATCACACATTTCTCCACAAACGCTACAATTAGGCATTGAATTCATTTCAATCCAAGTTTCTAGATATTAAAAGATTGATTATAAATTAGAAAATGCCAGCACTGTTGCTTCCCAAAGGCTCTCGCATTTTAGTAGCACAACAGCGACGTCAGGTTTGACTTCCAAGTTCGGAATGGGATTGGGTCGCACCCTAACGCTATGGCCGGCTTGAAAATTAATGAAGAATTCTCATCTATTAACCTAACGCCAGATTTCAAATACGCTCAAAATAGGTATAAAACAAAGAAAATACGGGATAAAAGCATGACTCACAGAGTAGCCGTTTTAGATCAAGACCTGTGTCAACCACAAAAATGTGGTTTAGAGTGCATAAAGTATTGTCCGGTTAACAAATCAGGGGCAGAATGTATTGTTATCAATGAGGAATCAAAGAAAGCCAAGATTGATGAAGAAATCTGTAACGGATGTGGAATTTGTGTTAAAGTATGTCCTTTTGATGCAATAACTATTGTAAATCTAGCAAGTGAGTTGGCTACTGATAAAATTCACCAGTATGGGGATAATTCATTTAGATTATTCAAATTACCTACTCCAAAAAAAGGCGAAGTAGTGGGTCTACTGGGAAGAAACGGTATGGGCAAAAGTACAGTTGTCAATATTCTATCAGGAAATTTAAAACCAAACCTGGGAAGATATGAAAATCCTCCAGAATGGGATGAAATTTTAAAACATTATAGTGGTACTGAACTTAAACAACATTTTGAAAAAATTGAGCAAAAACAAATTCGCGCATCAATCAAACCACAGCAAGTTCATCATATTGCACAAGCATTTGAGGGAACAGGAAAAGAACTTCTTGATAAATATGACGAAAGAGGCGTATCAAGAGAATTAATCAAAGAATTAGGATTAGAAAATTCTATGGAACAGAGATTAAAAGAATTAAGTGGTGGAGAGTTACAAAGAATTGCAGTAGCAGCTGCTGCATCAAAAGATACAGAATTTTACTTCTTTGATGAACCATCGTCATACAATGATGTTTTTCAAAGAACAGGTGTTGCCAGAGTAATTCAGAACTTGGCAAAAATTGGAAAAAGTGTGATGGTTGTAGAGCACGATCTAACATTACTTGATTTTCTTAGTGACTATATTGAAGTTCTATATGGTGAACCAGGAGCATATGGAATTGTATCTACAATTCTATCTACAAAAATTGGGATCAATGTATTCCTTGATGGATATTTACCAAATGAGAATGTAAGATTTAGAGACAAGAAATTTTCTTTTGATGTATCATCATCTACCACAGATATTTTTGAAGAGGGAAGTACAATAGTTACATATCCAAAATTAGTAAAAAAATATCCAACATTTTTGGTAACAGTTGAAGCAGGAGAGGTAAGAAAAGGTGAAGTTTTAGGCATAATGGGTGCTAATGCTCTTGGAAAAACAACCATGATGAAGATGATAGCAGGAGTTGAAAATCCAGATTCAGGTACTGTTAATAAAAAAATCAAGATTGCATACAAACCCCAATATCTACAAAACGATATTGATGTAGAAGTAATATCAGTATTAGATAAAGCGAATGGTAATTCTGTAGAAGGGAGTATGGAGGAAGAGCAAATACTCGAACCGCTTAAAATTAAAAAACTATACAATAAATCAATCAAAAATCTTTCTGGAGGAGAATTGCAAAAAGTTGCAGTTGCATCGTGTTTATTACAAAAAGTAGATTTGTATGCGTTAGATGAACCATCAGCATTTTTAGATGTTGAAGATAGAATTGCAATTGCAAAGTTTATTCAAAAATTTGTACGTTCGTTTGGAAAATCAGCAATAATTATTGATCATGATTTACAGCTAATGGATTTAATTTCAGATTCCATAGTAATTTTTGAAGGAGAGTCAGGAGTTTCAGGAACAGCTACTACTCCAATGCGAAAGGCTGAAGCAATGAACAGATTTCTAAAATCCCTCGATATGTCATTTAGAAGAGACGAAAGAAGCCTCAGACCTCGTGTGAACAAACTAGAGAGTAGATTAGACAAGGATCAAAAATCATCAGGTAATTTCTATTACAAGCATTGACTCGAATGCTTAAAAAATCACTTGCGAGTGTGCTTTCTGAAAAAGAAAGTGAGGATTTAATCTCAGCTTTTGATCAAATTGGCGACATAATTATTGTGAGAATTCCAAAGACCTTGCTATCAAAGAAGAAAATCATTGGGGAGACCCTGCTAAATGAAGTAAAAATTGTCCGTAGTGTATATTATCAAGCATCAGATGTTGAGGGGGATTTTCGTACTCGAAATCTAGAGATAATAGCAGGAGAAGACAATACCGAAACCGAATACAAAGAATTCGGATGTAAATTTATTGTAGATGTGGAAAAAGCGTTTTTTTCACCTAGGCTTTCAACAGAAAGGGACAGAATTGCAAATTTGATTCAAGAAGGAGAAACTGTGACTAACATGTTTGCTGGAGTTGGAATGTTTTCAATAATTGCTGCAAAAAAGAAAAAATGTACAGTTTACAGTTTAGATATCAATCCGGTTGCCTCAAAACTCTGTGAAAAAAATATTGGATTAAACAAGTTAGTTGGAAAAATAATATCAATTAATGGAGATGCCTCAAATATCATTAAGGAGCAATTAGAGAACAAATCAGATAGAACCTTGATGTTATTACCAGAAAGATCTGATGAATTCTTAAAATCTGCAATTAATGCAACAAAAAGTGAGGGAATAATTCATTACTACTCACATATTCATGCAGATAAAAAATCAGACGCTGGAAAATTATCTGAAGAACATTATCTTAAAGTATCCCCGGTCAAATCAGAAATTCTAAATTCAAAAATTGTCAGGGCAGTTGGTCCTAGATACTATCAAACAGTTGTAGATGTTAAAATTTTCAAATAGTTAATCTTCAGAAGTGATTGATGCAGGAGATGGCTTGGTTGTTGCCATAACATATCCAATCCATGCAATTACTCCAAGAATACCACCTGCAATCATCAATACAGATAGTTGTAATACAATAGGACTCCATTCAGAGAGCATTAACAAATACGCATAAAGAAAAAAACCACCAATGCAAAGAACAAAAATTGTAACACCCATACCTTTACGCTTATCCATGGCGAAGAATTTTTTGAGAGTTATTTATTGGTTTGAACTAATTTAATTCAATTGCCATAAGGTATGCATCTTCGCCATCTCGATAATATGCGTTTAATTGTTGTCTAATTACAAATCCTAATTTCTCATAGAGTCTAACAGCTTCATTGTTACTACATCGAACTTCTAAATAAAATTCATCACATTTTCTTAATTTTACACCATTTACGGATTCCTCGACAAGAGCATTTCCAATTCCTCTTTTTCGGTATTCATTGAGAACTGCAATGGATACCACATGACCTTTTTTAACAAACCCTAATTTTTTAAAATTCGAAAAACCATATTCAGTTTTACACATTATATATCCCACATGTTTTCCTCCAATTTCTGCAACAATGAATGCTTCTGGAAGTTCTGCAAGTAGGCTTTCATAGAAATAATCAGAATAATGTTCTGGTAGTGTTTTCAAATTAATTTCCATCACAGAAATAAGATCGCTTGGTTCAGCTCGTCTAATATTACAATCTCCCAATTGTCTAAGAATTACTTGCATACTTTAGATTAAGAGCATCAATATTTATTTTTAAACCAAAAGACCATTTAATGGAAAGGTACGCCAATTAAGAGATGGAAGACGCCTCACAAGAAGAGATCATCTCATTAGTCAAATCTATATTCGAGGTAAGTGATTTTACAAAGACTGAATTTTCTTTAGAGTTTAGAATAGAAGACTTTGATTTTAAATTAAAGTTTGAAGATTTAGCTAGAAAATTAGAAAATATGAGTTATGCGGGAAAATTAGAAGCCAGGAATGATAGTAAATACGTAGTCATTCAGAAATTTTCACCAAGAAAACAAAGAAGATGGATGAGTTCCTCATGGACTCCCAGAATATTGTTTGCAGTTGTTATTTCATTTGTAATGATTGATGGGTATTATAGAACATCAGGAACTAATTCCATAATAGAAATTGGAGATCCTCTAGAGATGGCAGGAGTCTACACATTATCATTATTAGGAATTTTAGGGATTCATGAACTTGGCCATATTATTGCTGCAAAAATACACAGTCTAAAAACGACTTGGCCATATTTTATTCCAGGATTACCAGTAATTGGAATCCCAACATTTGGTGCGTTTATTCAATCAAGAGGATTGACAATTAATCGTGAAATTTTGTTTGATGTTGCTATTGCAGGACCCATTGCAGGATTAGTAATTGCAGTGATAGTTTCAATTTATGGTGCATACACTGCACCAGTATTAGAACAAGATATTGCAGCAGGATTATTTGCAGAATCGAAATTAATAGAATGGAATCAGGGCGAGCCATTACTCATGACTGCTAGTTTGGCTCTATTTGGAAAAGGAGGAGAGGGTCATGAGGTAATTATGACACCAGTTATGTTTGCAGCATGGATTGGATTTTTAATCACATTTTTGAATTTACTTCCAGCATGGCAATTAGATGGAGGGCATATGGCAAGAACATTGCTTGGTCCAAAACTACACAGATATGCAACTTTTGGAAGTATGGCAATCCTTGTTTTGTTAAATTATTGGTTAATGGCTTTGCTAATTCTCTTTATGAGTTCAAGAAACCCCGGAGCAACTCCACTTGATGACATCTCTCCTCTTTCTAGAAACAGAAAACTTGCATATATTGGAATTATAGGATTAGCAATTTTGTGTGCACCATTGCCATCAGATTTCTTACCTTATCTTTTACCTTAGTAAAAGTCTAGCACCGTCTAAAACGACTGAAACCTTTTGTCTTCCTCCTTGTGTTTTTAAAATATAATCCATAGAATATTTAATACCGGGCAGTGATATCATGTTTAGTTTCTTTGCATAAAATTCAGGCAATATTGAAACCAGTCCAATTTGAAAATTCTTTTGTATTTCTGAAAGAAATAACAAATCTTCCATTCCATCAATGTATTTGGTAGGATTTTTTAATTGATCCAAAGTCAATCTGTCTTCAATATATTGTTGAATTGCATCAGATCCTAAACCACCTTTGCATTCAGCCACTAAAATTGCAAGACCATCTTTTTTAATTGCATTAGAGCAATTCCAGAGGGATGATAGTGATGTCCCTAAATCAAAGTTACTGGCATCCTTACCCGTACTAATCACCATAGTTTTATGCTCCCCAACATCTTTGATTGAGTTGGATTCCAATTTTTTTGTGGAAGTAACTGTTTCAGATGGATGACCAATTGAAAAATCAAGTATGCCTTGGGAATTTGCAATTATTTCAATCCCTTGAATTTCAAAATTGTCAGTGAATTTTTTTGCTTCAGATAAACTTTCAGGATGCTGTCCAGGTACTGGCAGATTTCCTTGTCTTTTGGCATATGCAGAAAGCATAGAATCTGAACCAAATTTTTTGATTAAACGTGTTGAAATAGTCTCGTAACCGAATAACCCATCAAATTCCATCTCACCCATAAATACAAGATTTGAATTGGAAATATCGACATCATCAAATTCATTAATTGAACTTCCTTCAGGAAGTCCTGCTTTGACTAAATTTAGTATTTTTTTCTCAGCAAAAATTTTTGGAAAAGGTTTTGATTTTTGCTCACATAGGGTAAACAGAGAAGAGATTATTTTTTGGACAGATTTTGAATTATGTAAGACTACGATTTCCATAGGTTTTGACAAATCAAGAGAATTTAGTTTTTCATTGATCGCTGAATCCTCCAAAACTTTTCCATCAGAATCAATTTTTTGCTCTAAATTTTCGGCCCTTATATCTAAAACAACGTCTGTAACACCATAATTTAACCAGATTTCAGGCATAATTCATTGATAATACAAACCAAAATAAATCCAGTGTAGTTAATTTTGGTATGGAATTTGTAAAAGAGTTTGCGACCTTTTTGCATGAAAAAGGCATAATAAAATTTGGAGAATTCACTCTTGCAAGTGGGAAAAAGAGTTCTTACTATGTGGATTTAAGACTAGTTCCAAGCTATCCACATGAATTTAGAAAAATGGTAAAATATCTTGAAAATGAAATTGCTCAAAATGTTGGATTAACTAATTTTGATTCTATAGTTTCTGTTCCAACAGGAGGTTTGGTGATTGCTTCAGCATTAGCAATAGAAACGGTAAAACCTCTAATTTATGTGAGAAGCAAACCAAAAGATTATGGTACTTCAAAATCAGTAGAAGGGAAAATTCATGATGGAATGAAAGTAGTTATGATAGATGATGTCGCAACAACTGGAGGTTCAGTAGTAAATGCAATTAAATCATTAAAAGAAGTCAACATTTCAGTAAAAGATGCATATGTAATTGTCAATAGAATGGAAGGTGCAGATAAAGCATTATCTGAATTGGGAGTTAGTATGCATTCAATTCTAAATATTTTACAAATTACAGAAGCGTTGTATGAGCAAAATTTAGTAGATGAAAATGTTCTGGAAAAAGTGAAAAAGCAAATTAGCAAATGAGTATTGGCAGCTCAGACAAATGCCTTCCAATCACCATTCAGATATAACTCTGATTCTTCATTGCGGCCAATGAATTTTGGATTGGCTTATTTTAAAACTAATTGAAAAGATATGGGCCCGAAGGGCTTCGATCCCTTGGCTCACCGGTTATGAGCCGGTTACTCTACCAAGCTGAGTTACGGGCCCTAAGCAGATGAATCTAGTCTTAGGTTTAAAATGTTATGAGATTAACAGTATTCTTCATAACAACTATCAAGTAACAAATTTTGTGCAGAAATGGATTTGTCTGCAATTTCAATCAGGTTACTTGTGTCAGTTGAAGATTTTTCCAAGATATTTCTCCAGGATGCAGCATGACGGATATCAGCTTCTGTGTGAAGTGTAAAGTATTCTGTAGCATCATGACTTGTTAGTTCATAAAACTCAGCCAACCCATCAAGTTTTGTCTGACTAATTTTAGGGATTTCTTTTTCAAAAGCATACATAGCACATGCACCACCTTCAAAGGTATCCATTAGTGCAGTAAGATCAGATACTGCTTTGTTCGTTTTTGATGTTCCTGAATATGAAATTAATTCATCCTCAGAAATACCAAGTTCTCCTGCAAAGGAGATCCAGGGTTTAATATGATCAGATTCTTCTTGCTGATTTTCAATTAATTCACTAACAACTGTTTCTGGAGCGTTCTCTATAATTGGAGTCATAAATTTTGGAACAGCTTTTACAAGTTGAAAATATTCTTTTGAATAACCTGCCAAAGATACTTGGGTTAACTTACCATCAGACCACATTTGGTAAAATGGATGTTTTAGTAAACTTCTTTCTTCAATCATTTCATCAATTTTTTTAATTATACTCATAACTCAACTCCTAAATTGCCAATAAAAAAATCTTTGTTGTTTACAAAAGATTTTATGGTCAAAACACAGAATTTTCATGGGTTCCAGTGGTGTAGACCGGTCAAGCATACTGCCCTTTCAAGGCAGTGATCCCGGGTTCAAAATCTATCGATGAAAATCCCGGCTGGAGCACCAAGATTTATTTACTAATGACAAAGTTTTTTGATCAGGCAATTTTGGACAGGAAAAATATTGAAATTAATCCATTACTTGAAACCTATGGAAAATATATTGAAAAAATTGATGAAGCATTAAAAAATGAGTTGTCTCTTTATTCAGAATCAGAATTCATTGAACCTTTGAAATATTCATTAGATGGTGGAAAGCGAATTAGGCCGATAATTTTGACATTAGCAGCTGAGAGTGTAGGCAAGGTTGATGAAAATACATTGTCTGCATCTTGTGCTGTTGAATTTTTACATATGGAATCAATCATCCATGACGATATTATTGATAATGAAACAATGAGAAGACAAAAAGATCCATTTCATATAAAATATGGTTACAATACTAGTGTTCTCACAGGGGACTTTGTTTTAGGGTTAATCCTTGCAATATCTTCAAGATTAGACAATGCCAGAATTACAAAAGATTTAGCCACAACTGCCATGCTGATGAGTGAAGGAGAAATGATTGAAAACAGGTTAGAAACAAGTGAGGATGTCACTTTTGATGATTATCTCAAGGTAATTGAATACAAAACTGCAACTGCATTTGAGGTAGCAGCTAGAATAGGTGCAATTATTGCAAACGGTTCTGAAGAACAAATTGAAGCATTAACTGAATACGGAAAAAATATTGGAATTGCATATCAGATTA
Source organism: Nitrosopumilus sp. b3 (assembly GCF_014078525.1). Lineage (NCBI taxonomy): Archaea > Thermoproteati > Nitrososphaerota > Nitrososphaeria > Nitrosopumilales > Nitrosopumilaceae > Nitrosopumilus > Nitrosopumilus sp. b3. The sequence goes on along the minus strand of NZ_MU078696.1, from coordinate 218,386 downwards.
GAGATGATTTATTGGATTGGAAAAATGAGGACAAGTTGTTTAATTTATTGATAAAGAAAAGCTCTGATCCAAGAGATGTTTTTAATAAAATGGAAGAGTTGTTAAAGGAATATTCTGAAAAAGCAAGAGTTGGTTTAAGAAAAATTCCGGATAATGAAGCAAAAATAAATTTAGATAATTTAATAAAATTTACTTCGTTTAAGGCATAAGACCTAAACTAATTACAGGTGTTGCAAACTCTACCAATTTAATTAACGGATCTGGATATACACCAAATCCTACCAAGAAGATTGTAGAGAAGATCATAATTGCCATTATAGATTTTGGTTCTGCAACTCTTTTTTCAGTTTCACCTTCAAAGTACATTTTTCTTGTAATCCAACCATAGTAAGCAAGAGATAATGCACTGTTTAGAACTCCAGCGATTGCAAGCCATGGTGCCCACCACAAAGCAGAACTTGCATCTAATGCACTACCAAATAACATGAGTTTACTCCAGAATCCTGAAAGTGGAGGAATTCCAGCTAATGCAAACAAAGCAATTACCAATCCTAGAGCAGTGATTGGCATTCTTCTTCCAAGTCCTTTTAATTTATCAATATTAGTTACAGCAAGAGTTGTCACAATTCCAGCAATTGCAATAAAGGCTGCTCCTTTCATTACTGCATGATTCATAATCTGATACAAAGAACCTTGTAATCCAAGTGAGCTGTGTGGGGCAACAGCAAGTCCAATCAAAATGTATCCTGCATGTGCAATACTAGAATATGCTAACATTCTTGATAGATTCTTTTGCATAATTGCAGCAACATTTCCAACAGTCATGGTCATCACAGCAATGATACCAAGAGCTAATGTCCAATCAAGATTTAGAACCACCATTCCCAGAATTACAATTCTAATTGTTGCTGCAAAACCAGCTTTCTTTGTTGCTGCTGCAAGAAGTGCAGTGATTGGTGAGGGTGCACCTTCATAGGTATCAGGAAGCCATTGATGGAAAGGTACAAGTCCCATCTTGAACCCGAATCCTGCAATAAACATTCCAACAGAAAGTAATGCGAGAGGCAATAATGAAGGATCAAGTGTAGAGTAACCTTGAATCACTTCTTCGATATTTGTTGAACCAGTTAATCCATAGGAAATTGAAATTCCGTATACGATAATTGCTGATGATAATGCACCAAACAAGAAATATTTTAGAGCAGCTTCATTTGAGCTTGGATTCTTTTTCATAAATCCAACTAAAACATAAGTTGGAATACTCATGAGTTCCCATGCAACAAATAACATTACCAAATCGGTAGAGTATGCCACTAACACCATACCAATAGTGGCAAGTAAAATTAGAGAATAGTATACTGCAGGGGAATTATGTTTTCTCATGTAATTGAATGATCCAACTGTTGTGAACAACGCAACAATTAACATTGCAATTGCAAAGAATCCACCAAATGCATCATCAACTATAACATCATCAGAAAAAAGAGCAGATGGAGAAACACTTTCACTAATGAATTGATATCCAACATATCCCATAGATACAATTAATGCAGCAAATGCAATTACAGCATAAAATGAATTAGAGCCTTTTTCTTTTCTAGCAATACTGATGATCGGAAGAATGACTCCTACAGTACCCAATATTGCAATTAATACCAATGGGGTTGAGGTAATTTCTAACAAATCATCAATCTCCTACATCAACAATATCAAGACTACGAATAGTAATCCTGCTCCAAATACGAAAAGATATGATTGAGACACACCAGTTTGAGTTCCTTGCACAACTTTTGCACCCCAGCCAGCTGCTTTCTGAACTCCATCATTCATACCATAATCGATAGCCGTCTTTTCAAAGTATCTGAATACTCCTCTTGCCAACCATAATGGTGCAACAACAAAACACCAATAGATAATGGCATTTAGATACCATCTGTTTAAGATAACTTTGTGAATTGCATAAAAGAAGATATTTGAATTTACAAATCTTACAGGGTCAACCCACCTTCCAATATAGAATATGTAACCAAGTCCAATTCCCGTAGCAAATGCTACTAATGATGAACCTAATGCTACAGGATTAAGTCCTTGTAAGAACTCTGGAAGAATAGAAGCTTCTGCTGCTGTATGTTCAGAATGAATTCCAAATGAATGTTCAAGGTAATCAGTAAATACATGATGTAGACCCTCTTCTGCAGATAATCCAATAAGACCAATTCCAATTGTAAGTACTGCAAGAATTCCATAAGGAACCCACATTGATAATGAGGCTTCGTGTATATGATGTCCTTCCTCTTCCATTTTTTCAATATGCTTACTCTTCTTTCCAAAGAAGACCATTCCAATCATTCTAGTAGTATAAAATGCTGTTATTACTGCAGTTAAGACTGCAATTGCATAAAGTGGTAATGCCCATTCATTTCCTGATTCATAGACTGCTGCAAATATTGCATCTTTACTCCAAAAGCCCGTAGTGATAAATGGTGCACCCATTAAGCCAAGTCCAGCTGCCCACATGAATGCATATGTTTTCTTCATTTGTTTTCTAAGCCCACCCATATCAGTCATAAATCTAGAACCTACTATGTGCAACAAAGAACCCGCTGCCATGAATAATGAAGCTTTGAACATTGCATGAGAAATAAGATGGAAGAAACCTGCAGTGTATCCATCAACGTATTGATGAGACAATCCTGCAACACCTAAGGCCATCATCATATAACCAATTTGGGAACCAGTTGAATAAGCAAGTACTTTCTTTATTTCAGGGTTTACCATTCCTTGTGTTGCAAGTAATAATGCAGTAATCGCACCAACCCAAGCAACAATCTCAAAGAACTGGTCTGCCATAATTCCAGCAGCTCCTAATGCAAATACAAGTGGACCAATTCTTGCAACTAAGAACACTCCTGCTTTAACCATTGTTGCGGCGTGAATTAATGCAGAAACAGCAGTAGGTCCAGTCATTGCTTCTAAGAGCCATTCGTTTAGTGGGAATTGAGCTGATTTTCCTATCGCACCTCCAAAGAGTAAAACAAAGGCAGGAACTAAAAGTCCTTGAGCAGCCATTGAAGTAGCCCATTGAGTATCACTCATTAGTTCTTTAAATCCAAATGTACCTGCAAACAAAAATATCAAAAGCATCCCTGCAATCATCATTACATCACCTACTTTGGTCATGATGAATGCCTTCATACCTGCGTGTGTGGGTGCATAGTAATCTAACATTCCAAGAACAGTTCTGCCTTCAACACCAACATGATCTTTTTTCTTGTCGCGATACCAAAAGCTGATCAAAGCGTATGATGCAAGTCCAACGCCTTCCCATCCAAAGAATACTTGAAGTAAATTATCAGATAAAACAATTAATTGCATTGAACCAATAAAGAACATCATCCAGAACCAGAATCTTGTAATGTCTTTATCGCCTTTCATGTATCCAGTACTGTAAATCATAATGAGGAATGAAATCCAACCTACAACGTTTGCCATAATTATTGAAAGAGGATCTGCTAAGACACCACCTTTTAGTCCAATTGCCTCAATCCACATAACTTGATGGTGTAATTCGTGTGCCTCCAAAGCTACAGGAATCATTGTTGCTGCAGATAAAGCACTCATCAAAGCAAATGCTACTGCAACATATCCAGTTGCGTGTTTTGATAATTTTCCAATACCAGGAATTATCATTGCAGCTGCAAATGGTAATATCCAAACTAACCAAGCACTTAAGGCTCCAACTTCAAATGGTAATCCAAAAGATTCAGTTGCCATTGTCTAAACTCCTAGTACTCCATTCATGTATGGAATTATTGTTTTCAAGAAGATATCTGGATAAATTCCAACTACAATTGAGAATCCTGCTAATACCATCATTGGTGCAGTCATGTACCAACTTCCTTCTTTCACATTTTCAAGATGTTCAGGAGTTTTTCCAAAGAACACACGCTTTAGCATCCAAAGCATGTAAGACATCGTAAGAGCAGTTGCTACAAGACCCAGACCAAAAGTTACTGCTCTAAGTGTTGAGCCTTCTTCAATTGCAGTCTCTAATGCACCGTAAAACAAAATCCATTCACCCATAAATCCACTTGTTGGTGGAACACCCATTATTGTTAATGCACCAATAACTGCACAAACTGCCGTGATGGGCATCTTTCCTGCTAATCCTCCAAGTTTTGAGATACTTCTAGTTCCAACTTTAACAATAATTATTCCAGCCATCATGAAGAGAATACCTTTTCCAATGGCGTGAGTAACATACATCATCTCTGCACCAGTAAGTCCTAATGCAGACATCGAACCAATACCAAACAAAAGATAGCCCATTTGGCTGATACTTGAATATGCTAGAAGACGTTTAAGATCATCTTGCATTAATGCCATTGCACCACCATAAATCATTGTAACAAGTCCCCAAATGTGGAACCATATTGAAAGCTCTGCAAATGTTGCAGGTAAGAATTCAATAATTAATCTGAAAATACCATAAGCGCCAATTCCGATCATAGCAGGTGACAATAACGCACTGATTGGTGTTGGGGCAGAGCCGTGAACATATGGAAGCCAAATATGGAACATGAAAACTGCCAGTTTAACTCCCAGTCCAATTGCAATTGCAACTGCTGAAATCATTACTACGTCTTGAGGAATCTCAGATTCACGAATATCTGCAAAATCAAAACTTCCCAAAGATAGACCAATCATCAAAAATCCTAAGAGTAAAACAACTGCACCAGCATGAGTCCAGAATAAGAACATTAAACCGATTTTTCTTCTTGGACCATCACCCCAAAGTGCAACTAAGAAGAAACCAGGAATCAACATTACCTCAAAGAAAATATAGAATTCGATTAGATTTGTTGATAGAACAGTTCCAAGCATCCCCATTGCAAAAACAAGATACAATGCAAAGTAAAGACCAGATTTAGCATTAACATAATTTGAAAGTGATGATGATTCAACTACTGAAGTTTGAGCACCTGAAGATGAATTCATTTTATGTTCTTCTTCAAATTGTTCATGGAATTTGTGAATCATGTATGGTTTTGAATAAAGTGCCAAGATTGTAGATAACACATAGATCATTATTGCAAATGGTGATGCCAAACCATCTAGCAAGAATCCAAATTCTCCAAACTGGTCAGTCCATGGATAATGTTCCTCTACTGTTCCAGATAATGCTGCATTGATTACTAAGATTGTAGTGTAAAGTAAAATAGCAAATGTAAACCACATTGCGGGTGTTGGGCCCATTTTTCTTCCAATAATGTATGCAATTGGGGATAAGAGTAACGGCAAGAATACTGCCTGTAATAGTGCATATTCCATTATCCTTTCAAACTCCTAAAGTCTGCAATATCGACATTATGATACATTCTATATGCTACAATAATCAAAGATAATCCAACTGCCACTTCTGCTGCTGCGATTGCAATTGAGAATAATGCCAAAGTCTGACCTCCACTATGAGGTAAAAATCTACCAAATGCTACAAGATTAAGATTTGCTGCATTGATGATAATTTCAACTGCAAACAACATTCGAATAAAATTACGTTTTACTGCAAGACCGTAAATTCCTATGCCCAACAGAGCAACAGATACAAGTGTAAAATCAACTAGTTCGTTGGTCATTCTCCACATCCTCTCGTTTGGCTAAAACTAATGCACCAGTTACAGAACCAGCTAAAATCAATCCCATCAAAATCAATGCAGGCCAATAATATGTTACAAAGTCTGTACCGATATCTCTGAAATTAACTGGAGGTTCATCAGTAGTTATTGTTTTTATTCCTGAATCAAGGAATACTGCCCCTAGTGCCACCATAACTACTAACATTAACCCAATACCTGCAAATTTTCTTCTCTTATCTTCAATTTTTTTGAAAATTAATTCTCTTTTCACTAGCATAACGGTAAACAAAATCAGAACAGCAATTGAGCCAACATATACAGCTAATTGGAATAATGCAACAAATGGAGAATCAAGTAAGAAGAAAAAGCCAGCTATACCACCTAACGTTCCCATCAAAGCAATTGAGCCATAAATCAATGATCTCAATTCAAGTGCTGCGATTGCAGAACCAATTGTAATTACAGTTAATGCAAGAAACGCTGCATCAGCCATGTGATGCACCTCTATCAGTAATTTGGATTTCACTATCTTGTGCCACATATGGTTTTACAGCAAGTTGAGCAGGAGTATAGATCAACCCTTCTTTTGAAAATGAAGAAAGTTCGTAATCGTTTGTCATGTATAGAGCATAAAACGGACATGCATCAACACAGAGTCCACAAAAGACACATTTTCCATAATCAATTTGTGGCATGATGGATTTTTTATTTTGTTTTTGCTCTTCTGGAACTTTGACCATTGCAATTGCCTCTGCAACTCCTTCACATGCAATAGAACATAATTGACAACCAGTACAATGATCATGGAATAACATGTGACGACCTTTTAATCCAGCAATTCCAACACCAGTAGAAGGATCAAACTGATAACCATCACCTACAAATTTTAGTTTCTCTTCAGGATAACGAAGAGTAAATCGCTTTACTGCAATATGTTTAATTCCAGAGTTTAATGCGCGAATGATACCTGTTGCAGTTCCCATTATTGTAAACCTCCTGGTCCTAACACTCCAGCGTAAAGCAATCCTAGAGCAATAAAGATGTTAACGAATGCTAGTCCAATAAGCTTGGTCCAACCAAGACTTAACAACATATCAATTCTAATTCTTGGAAATACACCTCTTGGCAATAATATAAAAAAGATGACGCCTACAGTTTTAAGAACAAACCAAAGTGTTCCATTAAGCATTTCTTGTGTAAATACAGGTAAACCAGCAATATTAGCAGTAACAGGTCCCAGTTCAATACCATCAGAAATAATTTCTGCTGGGAATGGAGGTACTACCATTGGACCATTCCATCCACCTAGGAATAATACTACAAACAAAGCTGCAAATGCATAAAGTTTCAGGTAAGTTCCTAATTGAACAAGCCCATACATCATTCCAGATAGTTCAGTAAGCCATCCAGCGACAATTTCACTTTCTGCCTCCGGTAGATCAAATGGGATTCTTTCTAATTCTGCCAACATTGTAATGAAAAATACAATAGCCCCAACTGGTAAAAATACAATCCAAGGGAAACTTGATTGACTAGCTGCAATTTCAGATAAGTTTAGAGTTCCAGTTAGAATTACAACTCCTAACAAAGAAAGAATTAGAGGAATTTCAAATGAAACCATTTGGAACAAAGCTCTGATACCCCCAATGAATGGGAATTTACTGTTTGCAGACCATGCAGAAAGAATCGTGATGATTGGAAAAAATCCAATTACTGCAAAGACGCCTAGCAATCCCAAGTCCACATCAGCTACTACCCAACCAGGGGCAACAGGAATTAGTGCTACAAATGAAGCAGCTGCTGCAACAAACATCACTGGTGCTGCCCAGAAAATTGGCTTGTCAGCTTTTGCAGGAATAATAATTTCTTTTGAAATTAATTTTAATCCATCACCCATTAATTGTAAAATACCTTCAAATTTTCCACAGTAAAATGGACCAACTCTTAATTGTAATTTTGCAAGCATTTTTCTTTCAACAAATATGGTTCCTGCTGCAAGTAGTGCTGCAAAACCAAATCCTGGAAATGCCATTACTCTAAACATATCAGTTGCCATGAATGCTTTGATAATTGGAAGAGTTCGCGATGGATCTGCTATCCATGTTAAGGCCAAAAATGGTGTAAGTAATTCACCATTGATTACAGGCATTTCAATTCCAAATAAAATGACCTGAACTAATGGAATTCCAATTAAAACCAAAATGAAAAGTATCCAAAATACATTATCAAGAAGTGATTTGATAAATTCACTTAGTTTGAATTTTGGTGCAATTACAGACATTTATCGGTCTGCCTCCACTGGCCAATAGTTAAGACTCCAATAAACGGATGGCATGTTACCAAGTTTTTCACCTTTTAGAAGATATGGTAATGCAATTAAATTTCTAAAAGAACCAACACTCATCTTTAGTCGGTAGGGCTCAGTTTTTCCATCAGATACAATATAACATCCTAAAGAACCTCTTCCAGATTCAACTCGTTTGTAAACTGAATCTAGTCCTTTTCCTTTTGGATTAGGTTTAAGTTTAGTTCTAACAGAACCAGACTTTGGCATTTTTTGTAATGCTTGACGGATAATATTACAACTTTCAAGCATATCAAGCCATGGAACTTTTGATCTTGCATAAGAATCCCCTTCTTTCATAACGTTAGTGTGAACATCTAATTCATCATAAACATCATAAGGTTCCTTTATTCGAAGATCATAATCTACACCACTTGCACGAAGAACAGAACCGGTTGTGCCAAGTCGAATTGCATCTTCACGTGAAAGAACTCCAGTATCACGAGTTCTAGAAATCAGAATCGGGTTATCATAAAATACTGCAGCATATTCTTTGATTCGTTTTTCAAAGTAATTGACTTGACGTAGGCAAACATCCTCAAAGTTTGGTGGTAAATCATTTCTTACTCCACCTGGAACAAAATGAGCATGTGTTACTCTTGCACCAGTCATTTTTTCCATTAGATCAATTAAGAGTTCACGGTCACCTGCAGGCCACATAAACATTGTAGAATGTCCTAAGAAAATTCCATAAATGGCAAGCCAATACATTGTGTAAATACATCGGTTTAGTTCAGAGGCAATAACTCGAACATATTTTGCACGTTCAGGAACTTCAATACCAACAATCTCTTCTACGCCCAAAACATATGGATAAAGAACATTACATGAATCATGAATAACTGGTCTTTCTAAGTGAGGAATGTTCAAAATGTAGTTTCTGTATTCTGCCATTTTTTCCTCTCCGCGGTGAACATAGCCAGGATCAGGATCACATGCAACAATATAATCACCATCAATTTGAACAATAATTCTCATGTGACCAGAACCTGGATGTTGAGGCCCTACATTGAGAGTCATTATTCTCTCATCAACTTTTTGGAGTGCTAATCCTGGAGGTAATTCAGTAGTCATTTTATCTTCCTTTTATTGCAAAGTCCTTTCTAAGTGGTGGTAAATCTGCCCAATCTTCTGGCAAAAGTAATCGTCTATTATCAGGATGTCCTTCAAAGAAAACTCCAAACATTTCAAAAACTTCTCTTTCATGAAATTCAACACTGTAAAATACATCTCTAAGAGTCGGTAGTTTAGTAGCATCATTTCCAGGAATTGGGTTTTCTTCTCTTTGTGCCCTAGTGGACAAAACTAGAATTTGACTTGCTAGTGATGAGTCAGTATAAGATCCTATATGATAAACAACCTCAATTTCTTTCTCTTGAGGAAAATCTACACCTGAAACAGATTCTACATGATCAAAATTTAATCCATCACGAATGAATTCAGCTACATCATGAATATTTTCTTTTCCAACTTTTATCCCAATTCTATCTTCTTTCACAAATGTGGATTCTACTTTGTCTCCAAATTTTTCAATAATTTTATCAGAGATACCTTTTTCAAAGGCAGGTAAATCTATAGACTTTTCTTCAGGTTTTTTTGTTGGAGGAGGGGCTTTTTTCTCTTCAGGTTTAACATCTGCAGAAGGTTTATCAGAATCAGTACTCATTATACAAACTTCCTAGCCTTCATTCTCTTAATTTTCTCTTGCAATAACATACATCCTTGAATCAGAGTTTCAGGTCTAGGTGGGCAACCTGGAACATATACATCAACTGGAATAACTCCATCAATTCCTGGAAGTACATTATATGAATCAAAATACAATCCCCCAGTAATTGCACAAGCTCCCATAGCAATAACATATTTTGGTTCTGGCATTTGATCATAAACTAATCTAAGACGTGGTGCCATTTTTCGTGTAATAGTTCCCTGAACTACAACTAGATCACATTGTCTAAGTGAACCAAATGCTTCAATGATACCAAATCTTTCAACATCATATCTAGGACTGGATGCTGCGCCAAATTCAACACTGCAACAAGCTGTTTCAATGTGGACAGGCCAGAGTGACCAAATTCTACCCCAATTGATGGCATAGCCCAATGGTTTATCAATTGCTTTTTCTAAAATGTCCCCTAGTTTTCCGACAAAGACATTTGCGTTTTCTGGTGTAACTAAATCTTTAAGCAATTTTATCCCCTATCCTCGTAAATGCAATTTATATAAAAAACTACCATATTCTTCTCCTCCCTGATTGATATAATGCAAATGCCATTGCGCCAAACATAATTGCTAAAAATCCCATCATAGGAAGTGTTGCACTCTTGGGAAGCTCCAAAAGAGCACTACCCCACGCATACAAGAATATTGCCATTACATCAAAAACAACAAACATCAGAATGTAAGGATAATACTGCATCATGAAATGAGTTCTTCCTTCACCAGTTGGAACTTGGCCACATTCCATTGGTAAAAATTTTACAGGATTACTTCTTTTTCTCGGAGAAATCATTCTTGAAATAATTAGTGCCGGAGCCATTGCTACCACAGCAAAGCCAAACATCAATACAACGGTACTATAATTGCCCGCTAATTCCCCGACCAATTTATCTTCTGACTCTGATTTTTGTATAAAAAGGTATTCTTCCTTTTTTCCGATCAAGTTTTGAAAAAAATTATTTTCTAAAGTACTTTATAGACCATTAACTTACTGCGATCATGACTTTGAACATTGGAGATACAGCTCCTAACTTTGAACTTCCAGATACAGAATTGAAATTGCGGACTTTGGATGAATTTAAGGGTAAAAAAATTGTTTTATCATTCATAGTTGCTGCTAGTTCACCAGTTTGTGAAGCCGAATTGTGTACTTTACGAGACTCATGGCAAGAAATTGCAGATCAAGGTGCTCAAGTAATTGCAATCAGTAACGATGGCCCATTTGCTAATAAAGCATTTGCAGAAAAAAATAACTTCAAATTTCCTTTATTGGGAGATTATTCAAGTAAAACAATTCGCGACTACGACATATTGATGCCAGATCTACTTCACATTAAAGGATACAATGCTGCAAAACGTTCTGTATTCATCATCATGGAAGATGGAAAAATTGGTTACAAATGGGTTTCAGAAGATCCATTGAAAGAACCAAACTATGAAGAAATTAAAAATTTCCTAAAATAGGAAAATTTCTTTTTTATTCTATATCAGCTATAGCATCGCCTTTAGCGACAGATGCGGTTTCTTTAACTTTAATTGATTTTATAACTCCGTCTTTGTGAGCTTTTACAGAAACCTGCATCTTCATTGATTCCAGGGTACATATCACATCGCCTTTTTTAACGGAATCTCCTTCTGCAACTGCAATCGAAACAACCTTGCCAGGAATTTGACTTTTTAGTGACAACTGTGCATTACCAGAGCCAGCACCACCAGAATGCTTGTAAACAACTTCATCAAGGTGAGAGTTGCGATTAATAACAATTGGAACATTATCAATTACAATATTCATTTCATTAGTCGATTGTTCAAGATATTTTGCTTTGTGATATTTTTGATCAAAAATAAATTCAATTCCACGAGAATTCATATTTATGATTTTCAAGTTGTGTTCATTGTCATTTATTTTAATAATGTAATCATTATTTCCAAGATTTTGAAGAATCTTTCCTTCAAATGATTTTTCAATGTCAGATATTTTATAATCCATTTTTCATCAATCCAGTTTATATTTCCAATTAGAACTTGAGTTAGAATCATTTTGTATACGGCTCTTAAAATATTCAGAATGAATTATTGCAGCTGCAATAGCTTCTTCACTCTTTTCAATTTTCTCATTCTTTAGATCGTCAGTTAATTTATCAATTATTCCATATCTCTTTAAGAAATCAGTAGACAGCTCACCTTTTTTGTATTCTTCAGTATTCAAAATTGTTTTGTAAAGTGGGATTGATGTTTCTACTCCTTGTATGTAAAAGTCATTAAGAGCTGAAAGCATTCTAGTTCTAGATTCTTCAAAAGTTTGACCCCATGTACATAATTTAGCCATTAAAGAGTCATAAAATGGTGAAACAGTGCATCCTGGATACAAGTAAGTATCACATCTAACACTTGGTCCAGATGGAATTGTTACATCTGGAACAGGCCCTGTTGAAGGAGCAAAATCTAAGAAGGTGTCTTCGGCATTAATTCTGCATTCAATTGCATAACCATTCATTTTAAGATCTTTTTGTTTGAAGGGTAATGGTTCGCCATTTGCAATATCAATTTGGAGTTTAACAAAGTCCAATCCTGAGACCATCTCAGAGATTGGATGTTCTACTTGTAATCTAGCATTAATTTCAATAAAATAAAATTCACCATTATCTGCTCGTAAAAATTCAGCAGTCCCCAAGTTAGTATAATCTACTGCTTCAGATGCTTTAACAACTAATTCACCCACTCGATCTCGTGTTTCTTGATCAACTACGGGAGAAGGTGTTTGTTCAATAAGTTTTTGATTTCTTCTTTGAATAGAACATTCTCTTTCAAATATATGAACTGCATTTCCATGTTTATCTCTACACATTTGGTATTCAATATGTCTAGTTTTTTCAAGGAATTTTTCAACAATGATTGCAGATTTACCTACTGCAGAAATAGATTCACTTGTAACAGTTTCAAATCCTTCACGTAATTCTTGATCATTTGTAACAATTCTAATTCCACGACCTCCTCCACCATAAACTGATTTTAACATTACAGGGTATTGAATATCATTTGCAATGTTTAATGCCTCTTCAACATCTTTTACGAGTCCTGGACTTCCAGGAACTGTTGGTACTTTAGCTTTAAGCATTGCAGCTTTGCATTGCATTTTATCACCACAAAGATCCATAGATTTTCCTGTTGGCCCGATAAAGTTTATGTTATTTTTTTCACAAGTAGTTGCAAAATCAGAATTTTCTGAAAGAAATCCATATCCTGGATGAATTGCATCTGCACCAGAAGACAAAATGGTTTCAAGAATTTTTTCTTGATTGAGATATGATTTTGCAGGAGCTGCTTCTCCAATATAGTATGCTTCAGATGCTTGTTTAACATGCATAGAATCATAATCTTCATCAGAATAAACAGCAACTGTTTTGATTCCAAGTCTCTTACATGTTCGAATAACACGTAAAGCAATTTCTCCTCTATTTGCAATTAGTACTTTTTCAATCATGTTTAATCACAGGTTGATATTTCCATGTTTTCTTGGTAGTTGTTTTTCTCTCTTATTTGCAAGCATATGTAATGCTTTGATAAGCATAGGTCTTGTTTCAGCTGGATCAATTACATTATCTACAGTTCCATGTGATGCTGCTACGTATGGATTTTCAAATTTTTCGGCAAATTCGTCAATTAATTGTTTTTTTAGTGCTTCAGGATCATCTGCACTTGCAAGTTCTTTTCTATACATGATTTTCACTGCAGCTTCTCCTCCCAAAACTGCACATCTTGCAGTTGGCCATGCATAATTTACATCAGTTCTTAGATTTTTACTTCCCATGGCAATGTATGCACCACCATATGCTTTTCCAATAACTAAAGTAATTCTTGGTACAGTTGCTTCACAATATGCATACAACAACTTACTTCCATGTCTAATAATTCCATTATGTTCTTGATTTGAACCTGGCATATATCCAGGAGTATCAACTAGAGTGATTATTGGGATGTTAAATGCATCACAAAATCGAATAAATCTTGCTGCTTTATTTGATGAGTCAATATCAAGTGCACCCGCAAGATGTATTGGTTGATTTGCTATTATTCCAACTACTTGACCATCCATTCTTCCATAACCCACCACAACATTTGGTGCAAAGAGTTCATGCACTTCAAAGAATTCATGATTATCTACAATTGAATTAATTATTTCTTTCATGTCATAAGGTTGCAGAGGATTTTCGGGGATAATGTTAATCAAATTATGATCCATTCTATTAGGATCATCGTCAGTTTTTATTTTTGGTGGTGATTCAGTATTATTTTGAGGAAGATAGGAGATTAATTTTTTGATATAATCCATACACTCGTATTCATTTTGTGCAACAAAATGTGCAACTCCACTTTTTGAACCATGTGTCATAGCCCCACCAAGTTCATCAAATGAGATTTCTTCACCTAGAACTGTTTTAACAACATCAGGTCCAGTAACAAACATTGTTCCAACTTTTTCAACCATAATAACAAAGTCAGTCATGGCAGGTGAATATACAGAACCACCTGCAGAAGGACCTATACTTGCAGTTATTTGTGGAATTACTCCTGAAGCTAATTGATTATGATAAAATATGTCTGCAAAACCATCAAGACTCATAATTCCTTCTTGAATTCTTGCACCACCAGAATCCATTATTCCAATAATAGGACAGCCATTTCGTACTGCATGATCCATGAGTTTAGTAATTTTTTTAGATCCCATTTGACTAAGTGTTCCACCAAGTACAGTGAAATCATAAGCAAAGACAAAGATTTGTCTACCATTTACATTTCCGTAACCGCCAACTACACCATCGGTGAAAAATTTCTTTTTCTGCATATCATATTCATGGTAATGATGCGTGGTCAAAGGATCAATTTCAGTAAAAGTACCTTCATCAAGTAAAAGACTTATTCTTTCACGAGCTGTTAATTTGCCTTTTTCATGCTGAGCCTTAATTCTATCTTGTCCACCGCCTTGAAATGCAGTATTGTTATTTTTAGAATATCGCTCAATCTTTTCAGAATGCATAACAGTAATCTAAGTCTGAAACGGTTTCATATATTAATTTAGTTTGAGAATTAAAAATCATGGAATTTTTAAAAAAAATCATAGATCATTGTTTTTTTTAGAATTTCATGAGTTAAGAATTGGAAATTTCTTGTTTGTTGATTTTTGATATGAGTAAAAAGCATCTTTTTCTTCACTACATTTCTTACAAATGCATAATTGAGAAACATTAGAAATATCACAAGTTTCCTGAAATTCACACTGAAGACAACCAGCAGGACCACCACAAACACTACATTGTAATTCATTGATTTGAGCACATTTTTCATGTTTTACTCCCAATCCTTTTGCCCATAAACCAATCTCATTAATTTCAATTTTTTCATTACAAACTATACAAGTACCAGGAAATTTCATCGGTATTTTTCTCCAACTCATTGAATCATCTCAATCTCCTTTTCAATAATATCTCCAAAAGTTTCCTGCAGTTCCAATTCAAGAGTTTTATTTTTGATACAATGTAAAACAAATGGTAAACATAAAGTTATAAAAGCACTTGAAGACATGTGTAATTTTCTTGCCATTATAGATGACAGTGCTTTAATTTTTGCACCATCCCAGCGGATTCTATTAAGTAATGGCCACGATAGATTGTATTGTGCATATCTTATTCTATCATCATTTTGATATAATTTAATCAAAATATCATTAAGATAACGTAAAAGTCTCCAGTTCTGAGTTTTCATAATTTTTCCAAAAAGCATATCAGCATTTGAAATAGTTTCTAGATATTTTGCCAGACTTGAATTATCTAAATTACTTGTCATAATACTAGAATAAAATGCATTAATTTTTTCTCTAGGATCAATCTGCATAGAGTATAAAACAATTCTAGCTTCTTCAATTGAATTTGCTTTAAAGAAAGCATTAACACCATCTTCAACATTAATATTTTCAAAAGTTGTTTCTGTTTGTGGATTAAATCCAGTAACTAATGATTGTGTGAAATTTATCATTGAACGAATATCTCCTTTAGATTTATCAATGACTTTAATTAGAGAACCAGGACTTAATTTTGCATTTTCTTTTTTTAAAATATTTTCAAGATAAACTCTAAGTAATCGAGGAGGAATTTTTTTAAATGATATTGTCTTTACAACTTTTTTGATATTTTTCATTTTATCTAATGTGTCATTATTTGCTGCAAGAATTATCGGTACTGTGGGTTCTTTTAGAATATCAACAAGTGCTGAAGCACCACCATAATCACCTCGTCCATGAATTCCATCAACTTCATCAACAAAAATCATTGGAGTTCCTAAGACACTTACATTACTCAAAACAGGCATAAGGATTTCATTTATTCGAGATTTACTTCTAACATCACTTGCATTAAGTCCAATCATATCATATCCAAATTGCTTGGCTACAAGATATGCAATAGTAGTTTTCCCAATGCCTGGAGGACCAACTAAAAGAAGCGGTTTTGTACCTTTTTTCCATTTAGCAAACCACTCCATAATTGCTGCTCGTTGTTCTTCATTTCCCACCATATCAGAAATAATCTGAGGTCGGTATTTTTCAGACCACATCAATTTTATCACTTAGGAAGCTTTGATTGGAATTCAGACCACTTGTTAGCCTTTTGTAATTTATTATACCAAAATTGATTGTAATGTTCCACAGTCAAAAATAAAAATTCTAAAAATTCTTTATGTGAGAATTTCTCAGGCAATAAATCCAGAGTAAGCCTAGCATCTTGTAAATACAAATTACTTTTTTCCATGGTAACATCAAATCCTTTTTTCACATCATTTGCCAATAAAGAATAGTATAGTGGCCAAGAAGGGATTTTCACAAAACCATTTTTTATCGAATCTTCGATTTCGTTTCCACATCCAACACCTTCAGCAGCTCGTGCCATTCCTAAATAGAAAATCTCTCCTAAGGGTCGTTCTGCCAGAGCCATGTTTCTACCTGCTGTACCCATTACGGCTCGGTATTTTTTGTAAGACAAAGTCATTTCTTCTTCAGTGATTGTTGTAGGCTTTGATTTTAATTTCTCATCCAAATATTGCCCAATTCGCGCATCCTTAAATCCATCTTCAAATTCTTTTAGAACTTTTTCTCCTCCTTTTGAAATTTTATCTCTAGCTAATTTGAGAATATATGGGTTCATGAGTTTATAATCATCAAGAAAGTCTAAGTCTTCATCTTTATCTACAATTCGATCCATAGGTTCACTCAAATCAATTGCTAGAATATGTCCTTCAACCATATCCTGTTTTAGTTGTGGATCGTTTCTTTCAGAAAATTCTGCTGCAGCATCAAACAATCCATTGAAAACAGGAAATGTCATTTTTACAAAATTAGAATTTAGAATTCGATTGACTCTATCTTGTAATACTTCAAGGCTCTCTAATTTTGATTTTATTGGTTCAATTTCAGAGGAATTTAGAATGATTTCAGATGAACCTACTTCATCTCCAAATGCCTGTTGGGTAGAATTAGGGTTTGTATCAGATTTAATTTCATTCAGTAAACCCTTAGCAAATCTTTCTGCGAAGTTTGGAAATTCATTTTCTGTTTCTTCCTTGTATTTATTAAATAATTTGTAACCTTTAGATTTGAATAATGCTTGTTTCATTATTTGTTTTCCAGGTTTTGTACTCATCAAAGCTTCTTTGCTTACGACAGATTGATCTTTTCCACTCACAAACGTAAGCTACTTTATTGTTATTTATGCTTTCAATACAAAAATTTTCTTCACTTAAATTACGAAGTGGTAAATATTCAATGTGGAAGTAATAGAAATTCTTCAAGAAGCATCAAATAGAATTTATGAAAATGTAAAAGATCTTGCCGGAACTGAACATGCAGCTGGAGATTTTGGTAGAGGTGCAGGGGGAGATATTTCTAGAAACATAGACATTATTGCAGAAAAAACAGTAATAGAATTTCTCAAGGAAATTAATTTTGAGTGTATTGTTTTAGGTGAAGAATGTGGACGCATCGAATTATCAGATAATCCTAAAGGATATTTAATTATGGATGCAATTGATGGTTCTGCAAATGCTGTAAGAGGAGTTCCTTTTTTCTGTAGTTCATTAGCCTTTGCAACAGAAAATAAACTTAGTTCAATTACAGACGGAGTGATTAAAAATCTAGCAAATGGGGAAATGTATTGGGCCTCAAAAAACAAAGGTTCATTTTTTAACGGAAAACGAATCAATGTGCATAAAAATATTCCAATCTATAAAATAATAGGAATCAATATTTCAGGGGCATCAAGTGATCTGGTTAAACGATTTCTTCCAATTTTTGAAAAAAATGAACATCTAAGACACTTTGGAGCAAATGCTCTAGAAATGGCATTTTTTTCAAGAGGATTGATGGACATTTTTATTGATCTTAGAGGAAAAATCAGAATTCAAGATATTGCTGCAGGGTATTTGATTGTCAAAGAAGCTGGAGGACTATTAATGGATACAAATTTGAATTCACTTGATTCAGATCTTAGTTATGAGACAAGAGTTTCTTTCATTGCAGCTGCAAACAAGAAAATTCTTGATGAAATAACATCACTGATCGATCAATAATTTAATGAATCATTTTTGCAAATTTTATGATTAATTTAACTAGTATTTTACCAAATTAGAACAATTATGTAATTTTTGAATTAAATTCTAACAGAAATATATTTATCCAAAGTCACAAAAAAACATCTAGTATGGTAACTGAGATGAAAGCAAAAGTAGTCTATAGAGAGTTACTAAAAGAAGATCTTGTAATTATTAGATTGGTACCAGAAAATGGAATGCCTCAATACAAAACAGGTCAATTTTTAACAATAGGGCTTCCAATCCCATCAGAAAAAAAAATTGTTAGAAGAGCATATTCAATTGCATCACACGCTGAAAATAGAGACTATTTTGAATTTGTGATTAGATGGGTTAGAAAACCACTTCCAGGTAGAGTAACTACTGAATTATTTTATCTAAGTGTGGGTGATGAGGTATCTCTTGGTGAACCTACAGGAGCAGCATTACAAATTAGTGACAAATTACCAAACGGTCAAAAAGATAACAGAAGAGTGATTTGTGTCGGAGGAGGAACTGGATTAGCACCATTTATTGCATTTGCAAAACATTTTCACGATACAAATGATAAAAGAGAAGTCGTAATACTACACGGTGCAAGTTATGTTGATGAATTAAGTTACAAACGTCTCTTAACGGACTTAGAATTAGAAAGTGAAAGGAGAGGAAGAGACAAATGGAATTTCAGATACAGAGCAGCTATTAGCAGACCAAAAGAATATTTCAATAGATCATGGAATGGTCATGTAGGAAGGGTAGAATCATTTTTCAAGCCCGATAAAAAGACGGGTTTATCTCCCGTCGAAGAGATGGTAGGTGAAGAAATAACTCCTGATAATACTATCATCTATATCTGTGGCTATCAAGGAACAATAGACGGAGTAATCGAATTTTTAGGGCCAAAAGGATTTGTAACTGAACATGAAAAAAAGCCCGATGGGAGTTTTGGTATTAAATACGAATCCTACGGATAGAATTTTCATTAAATAATTATCAATTAGAGTTTAGTCTTTATGAATATCAAATTAGTGTATTTGAATTTGTTACACACCTGTGGATTTTTATATTGATAATCTTTCAGCAAAGTATGGCACAACTAAAATGCAGAGATTATGGTTTTGAGTGTGATTTTGTTGCAGATGGGGAAATGGAACAAGTAATTGAAGATTTTCGAACACACACCGATGAGGAACATGGAATTGATTATTCCAAAGAAGCAGTAATGCAATTTCTCTTAAGAAAACAAGGTTTATAGAAAATTAAGCATCTAATCTTTTCATTCTAGCAGATAATACAGGAAGTTCTTTTTCAATAATTTTCTCAACTGCAGGAATTATACCTGTTCTAGTTCGTACACTTTCTTCATAAATTTCTGCAATTTGATCTCTGAACAATAATTTAATTCCAGGAAGAGCTGTTATTCCTTCATCCACAGTTCTAGGTTCTGATAAATCTAAAACAAGTGTACCTTTTTTCTTTTCTTCCATTACTAATCTAATTCTATCATACGTGATTAAGAAATAATCACACGTAGTTGCAACAAAAATAATATCATATTTATCAAAACCTGTTAAAACATCATTAAAATCTACAGGAGTTCCACCTAGAATTGTTGTAAAACCAGTTGCACGTTCAAGTGTTCTACTAGCGACATCAAAAGAGATATTTTTTTTATCCAAAGCTTTTACAAGCGTTGCAGCAGATTCACCAGTTCCAATTACCAAAACTTTTTTCTTAGAATCAAGACCGGCTTTTTCATCCACAAGTTTTACAGCAACATCACCAAGTGAAACTACATCTTTTGCAATTCCGGTTGTTTCTCTCATTCTAGTAGATAATCGAATTACACTTTCAAATAATTTGTTTAATATTGGACCAGTTGTTCCTGCATTTTTTGCATTTGCTAATGACTTAACCACATCATCGAAAACATTTTGCCATCCAACAACTAGTGCATCTAATCCAGAGGCCAATCTTAAAAGATTGAGATAAACATCATCACCCTTGTAAACTTCTAAGGTTTGATCAAAATGATCAATGTCAATTTGCTCTAATGATGATAAAGAAACCCAAGTATCCTTAATTTGATTTAACACTAGTGTTTTACCTTCAGGTCTTCTTGCATCTGGTGAATCAGTAGTTTCAACATTACTAACTGTGAAGATTTCCACTCTAGTTGCAGATTGAATAATTACACATTCTTCTACGCCAGGAATTTTTTTAAATTCTTGACATGCTGCTGAAACATCTTTGAAAGAAAATTTTGCCAATGTATGTATAGGAACATTTTTGAAAGTTACTCTCGCATTCATTACATCAAAAGATACTTGTCCCACATCATTCACCTATTATGCCTTAACTTTATCCCGTCCACCTTTAGCAGTTCTAAAAACATTCATCCCAATATAGAAATTTTCATGTAATGATTCCAAGTAAATGATTTCATTTTCAGTGTCTTGAATTTCTTTTTGAGATGATTCTGGATTATTTTTTAATTTTTCTAGTTTTAGTTTTGCTTCTTCTAAAAATGAATCAACACCACGTTCATAATTTGAAACCCCACCAAATTCTGGACTTAGAACATGTTCAGGAACATATGCAGGAGTTTGATCCTGCGGAATTTCAGCTTGTCTAGTTAAAGACTCTTGTTCATCTTGAGAAAGAATTGGTCTTGGGAATCTATCTTTTTTATCTAAGAAAAATTCAGGTTCACCCATTTCCCTTCTAAAGATTTCTTCACCTTGTCGCTTGAATGTAAAATCATCTTTCTTAGCTGCATCGGCTTTGACTTCTGCAGCTATTGCCTTGTATTCTTCTTCGGCTGCAGCTTCTGCTTCTGCTTTGGCAGCTTCTGCTTTAGCAAGAGCATCTTTTACTGCAGCTTCTGCTTCTTCTGCAGCTTTTGCAGCGGCTTCAGCTTTTAAAATTGCTTCTTCAGCTACGTTTGCTTCTTCGGCTTTTTTTGCTGAAGCTTCTGCAGCTTCTGTAGATGCCTCTACTTTTTCAATTACTTTATCAACCGCATTTGAATCGACTTTTGGTTCTTCAATAGATGCTTTTTCAGAGGATGAATCTTCTGTAGATTTTGCGTCTACTTTAGATTCTTTTTTCTCTTCAGACATCAAATTTTACTAAAATTGCCTGAATTTTAATATTCTTGTAGACAAACAAGTGATCACGAATTTTTCATCAACAAACACGGAAAGTCAAATTGATCGCTATATAGTTTTGAAATTATAAAAATAATGGCGCCCTCGGCGGGATTTGAACACGCGTCTCAGCCGTGACAGGGCCGAATTCTAGACCGGGCTATACTACAAGGGCACAAGTTGTTTGAACAAAATTGCCAGATTAAAAGTTTCTGTCATAAGAAAATATTTTGTAAAAGACTAAATTATACACGAAAAGCATTTTTGATGAGGGTCTATGGCGCAGCCAGGTAGCGCACCGGACTTTTAATCCGGTTGTCAAGGGTCCGAATCCCTTTAGACCCGCTACTTTTTTTATTTATTTTATAATTTCGTCGACTTGCTTTGTCAAGGATTCAATTGAAGAACTAATTTTATTTTCTCTTTTAGTCACAAATGTTCTATATTCGTTGATCTTTTGAATTCTATCAGAAATCATTCTCTTTTGTTCATCATATCCTGAAGAACCCAAAGATTTTCTATTTTTAAGGGAGGATACAACAGATGTACTTGAAATGATTTTAGATACAATGTTTGGATCTACTTTAGTATCAGAGACAGATTTTTTTATTTGTTCTAAAGTTAATTTTGAGATGGGTTTTTTTGATTGGTATGCTAATTGAACTAAGACGCCTGAAATTTTATGAGTTACTCTAAATGGAATTCCTTCCTGTACTAATTTTTCTGCAATATCAAGTGCAATAAGATTACTGGATTCTGTAACTTTTTTCATTTGTTTTTCATTTACTTTTAACGTAAGAAGAATGGATTTTAAAATCAATAATGCGCTAATAGAGATTTTTGATGTATTCCATATTGAAGATTTTATCTGTTGTAAATCACGTCCATAACCTGAAGCTAATCCTTTAATGGTTGTAAGAATTGCAGTAAGATTTCCAATAATTTCAGATGTTTTACCACGAGTTAATTCTAAGATATCCGGATTTTTTTTTTGTGGCATTACACTTGAAGGAGATGTGAATTCATCAGATAGTTCAATAAATGAAAATTCAGATGTTGACCATATCACAAAATCTTCAGAGATCTTACTTAGATTTGTCATTAAAATTGAAATCATGGCAACATATTCTGCTACAAAATCACGGGTACTTGTAGCATCAATTGAATTTTCAACAATACCATCAAAACCTAGCATTTTTGCAGTACTTTGTCTATCGATTGGAATGCTAGTTCCTCCAACAGGACCTGCACCTAATGGGCTTTGATTAACTCTTTCAAAGGTTCCATAGAGTCTTTGAAAGTCTCTAAGCAACACATCTGCATGGGCCAATAGATAATGAGAAAATAAACCAGCTTGAGCTTGTTGAAGATGAGTGTAAAGTGGCATGATTGTTTTTTGATGATTTTTTGCTATAGAGACTAGGGCTTCAATAGTATCTAAAAGACAATTACAGATAATGTTTACATCATCTCTAATTTTCATTCTAATATCTAAAGCAACTTGATCATTTCTAGATCTTGCAGTATGCATCTTTCCACCACTTGCCATACCAGCCTTTTTGATTACAAGTGATTCAATTAATTCATGAATATCTTCAGCTCCAGAAGATGTATCAAATTTTTCATTTTTTAAAATATCCAGAGATGATAGAATCTTTTTTGCATCATTTTTGGTAATTATATTATTTTGGTACAACATCAAAGTGTGAGCTTGACTTCCAATAATATCATAATAAGCGATTTCAGAATCATCGTTAATAGATGAAACATAGTCTAAAGTAATATCACTCAAATCAGTACCTAGACGTGAACGATACATTATCTAAGGTTCTAGAATGGTTATATATAGCATCGACGCTTTTGCCGACATGAGTCAAGATATCAAACTGCTTAGAGTGAAAATCTTTGATGAATTATCAAAGATTGTGGATCCAGAAATTAATACTTCGATCGTAGAATTAGAATTGATTGATGAAGTAGATATCAATGACAGTAATGTCAAAGTTGATTTGCATCTTACCAGTCCATTCTGTCCTGCTGTATTTGGTTTTAAGATTTGTCAAGATGTTCATGATAATCTCTTGAAAGTAGATGGAGTTAATGATGTTAAAGTGAATGTTTCAAATCACTTTATGGCAGAGCAGATTAACAATCAAGTGAATAACAGTCCAAACCCAAAGAAATTAGGTTAATCTCTAAAACCTAGCAAATAACCTCTAAGAAGCTGAATACCCATTGCTGGATCAACACCCTTTGGACATACCTGACTACAAGAGCCAGCAAAGTGACACCTCCAAATTCCGTGAGACTCATCAATAATTTTTAGTCTTGAATCTTTTCCTTTATCTCTACTATCAGCAACATATCGATATGCTTGAGCTAATGCTTGAGGTCCAACAAAGGAAGAATCAGTTGCCATCGTAGGACATGCAGAATTACACAACCCACATTTGATACAATTTGCAAATTGAATATATTGCTCTACTTCTTCAGGAGATTGTAAAAATTCTTTTTCATCAGATTCTAACTCAGTATCATCTCGAATAAGAAATGGTTTGATTTTTTGATGAGTGTCAAATAATCTTTCAAATTTTACTGCAAGATCTCGAATTACAGGGAAATTATTCATAGGTTCTACTGTAACAACGTTGGAGTTTAATTCACTGATTTTTGTAAAACATGCCAATCGAGGTTTTCCATTAATCATCATTCCACATGAACCACATGTAGCTTGTCTACATGAATAACGAACTGCAACTGAATGATCAAAATGTTTTTTGACCTCTAAAATTGCTTCTAAAACAGTTGTCCAGCGTTCATAAGGAATTGTGAATTCCATGAATTGACTAGAATCATCATGTTCTGGATTGTATCGTGCAATTCTGAGTGTAATTGATTTTGATGAGGATACTGGAGAGGATGCTTGCTCATCTGCAATGTGAGATACTTGTGCCATCTCTATATCATCCCCATGTTAGTCATAATAATTGTTCTCGAACCGTATGCTATTAAACCAAACATTGCTGCAAGACAACCATATGAGACAGCTTTTTCATAAACACGTCCTTGTTTTAATTCTAATAGTATAACTCTCAATCCATTAAATCCATGAACAGAAAGTAGAATCAATATCAACTCTAACATTATTGCATATGGAATGAATTTGTAATTTGCTAAAACAGTTTCATATTCTAAAGACTCGGCAAATCCCATTGTAAGTCGCATTAAAATGTGAACTGCAACTAAACCTACTGCTGCAAGAGCGGTCCCATAGTGAATTTTCATAATTGTGCTTTCTCTCATTTTATTCACCAAACATTACAGCTAATCCATACATCATAGCAATTGCAGCAAGAACTATTGCAGAGTAGATACCAATTTTGTGTCTGTAGTTTTGTGATGCTGGATCATATGGGTAATCAGGTCTTGCAGGTTTTCCTACACCAACACCACCATGTCCCAACATCACTCTAATTCCATTAACAGTATGAAATACACACATAGCAATTACAATTGCCAAGAAAACATGTCCTTCAGTAGTTTGAGTTAATTCTAGAAATTCATCCCATCCAACTTGACCTCTCAAAATATTACTTGTTTCATAAATGTGAGCTACAAAATATGCTAAAAGCCCCAATCCACTTAATCGCATTAACCAATAAGCTACTCGTTCAATCCCATATCGGCCAGGATTAGCCATCCCTTTGATTCCTTCTTTATGTTCGTCTCGCGTCATCTAATATTTCCTCTCAACTGGTTGATATTTTGTAATTGTTACAGGATGTGTTTTCATAATTGGTTCTTTAGGATCATAATATGCAAGTGTATGATGTAAAAAGTTTGCATCATCACGTTTGGTATAGTCAGTTCTTGCGTGGGCACCACGAGATTCTTTTCTATTAATTGCCCCAAGTAAAACAATTTCTGCTACTCTAAACATTGAATCAAGTTCCATCACATTTGCAAAATTAGTATTGTATTCTTTGGCTTTATCATCCACATGTTTCCAAGTCTGTGTCTTTAATTCACGAATTTTTTTAAGACCAGCAATAAGATCAGTTTCATTTCTGTAGACATATGCTTTTTCATTCATGGTGTCAGTGAGTTCCTGTCTAATCTCATATGGATTAACATCACCATTTCCTCTAAATATTCCATCATAGATTCTCTTTTCTTCAGCAGCAACTAAATGATGTGGCCAAGGATTTGACGAGGTATCATTCATTGCATATTCTGCAGCTAATTCACCAGTGATTTTTCCCCAAACGATGCATTCAGATGTGGAATTTGCACCCAATCTATTTGATCCGTGAACACTATTGCAAGCTGCTTCTCCAGCAGCCCAAACACCTTGGATTTCTGTTGCACCATCAATATCAGTATGAAGCCCACCCATCATATAATGACAAACAGGTCTAATATCAAGTAAATCCGTAGCAGGATCAATGCCAGAAAATTTAATAGAAATTTCTCTTATTCCTCCTAACTTCTCTTTAATTTTTTCATCACCAATATGCCTCAAATCAAGTTTCATACAATCAACACCGGTTTCATGTTTGAATCCACGTCCTTCTTGAATTTCTGTCATAATAGATCTAGATACAATATCTCGTGGTGCCAATTCCATTTTTCCAGCTGCATAAGTTTTCATAAATCGCTCACCTTTGTTATTTAGAAGATAACCACCTTCTCCTCTGGCACCTTCTGTAATCAAAATTCCAGAAGGCATAATTCCTGTCGGATGAAATTGTACAAATTCCATGTCTTTGAGTGCCATGCCAGCACGTAATCCCATATCCAATCCATCGGGAGTTGATGAAAGAGCATAAGTTGAGAAACTGTATAATCGCCCAGCTCCACCAGTTGCGATAATGAGAGACTTTCCTTTTATTGTATAAAATGTTCCTGAAGATAATTCAATTGCAGTTACACCCATGAATTTTTTTCCATCGTGTATAATAGATGTAACAAACCATTCATTGAGATACTCAATATTTTCGAATTTTTGACATGTGTCATACAAAGTTTGCATTTCAAAGAAACCAACTTTATCAGATGCATATGTTGCTCTTGGAAAACTATAGCCTCCAAAGTTTCGTTGATCAATTCTACCATCAGATCTTCTAGACCAAGGCATTCCCCAATGGTCTAATTGATGAATTTCCTTTGGCATTTCAACACAAAGTCTTTCAGCAACATCTTGGTCTGCAAGAAAGTCACTTCCTTTTACAGTATCATAAACATGAGATTCAATGGTATCACCTTCATCCTCAAAAAGAACTGCTGCAGTTCCTCCTTCTGCTGAGACAGAATGAGAACGCATGACTTGTACTTTTGAAACAACACCAATTTTGAGATGAGGTCCCTTTTTTGCTGCAGAAATGGCAGCCCTTAATCCAGCAAGACCTGAACCACAAATAATCAAATCAAATTCTAAGGAATCAACCATTTTCAGACAAACTTGCTTGATGTGGGATAAATATGTAGTAATTGTTAGGCACAACACAAAAAATTAAAATATATCGCTAGTGATATCACTAGTGATGGTATCTGAATGGTTTCAAAGAGTTGGAAGTTCAGTACCCAGAGGATTTTCACGGTATTTCATACTAGAGTTATTGAAGAAAAAATCTCACACAGGTAAGGAGATTATAGATTATGCAGTAGAACAAAGCAATGGGATTTGGAAACCATCTCCAGGATTAATCTATCCATTATTAGGTAGATTACTAGATGAGGAGCTTATTGAAGAAACAAAAGATGGAAGATACAAACTAACAAAAAAAGGATCAGATACTGCCGAAGATGTAGATAAGATTAATGATATTGTGAAAAAACAGTTAGAAGTTCTTTTTCGATTAGGAAATGTTGGAAGATTTGTTGCTTTAGATTTGTTAGAGAAGATCTCGACTATTGGATCTATTCTAAGTTCCAACTTATCAAATATGACAGATGATGAAACTCAAAAATATAGAAAATTCCTTCAAGATGAACTAAAGAATATGGATGAAAGAAGTTCAAAAAAGAAAGGAAAAGAAATCAAGATAGAATAATTATTTGATTAAAATCATAAATAATCTAGAAAAAGAATACAGATATGAAAAACTTGAAAAGTATGTTAAAATCTAATGAATCCATCGTAATTCCTGGAGTTTATGATGCAATTGGTGCAAAGATTGCAGAGAAAGTGGGATTTGATGCTATGTTCCAAACTGGTTATGGAACATCTGCAACGTTATTTGGAATGCCAGATTATGGTTTTATCGGGGCATCTGAAACAGTAGATAATGCAAGAAGAATTTGTAGTGCAGTTACCGTTCCAGTAATTGTTGATTCTGATACAGGTTATGGAAATGCATTAAGTGTTTGGAAGCTAGTTAAAGAACTAGAATCTGCAGGAGCATCTGGAATTTTTCTAGAAGATCAAAGATGGCCGAAAAGATGTGGGCATATGCAAGGAAAAGAAGTTGTACCACAAGAAGAATATACAGAAAAATTGGGAGCTGCAATTGATGCAAGAGAAAGTAAAGATTTTTTCATTGTTGCTAGAACAGATGCAAGAGCAACAGAAGGATTAGATGCAGCAATTGAACGAGGACTTGAAAATAAAAAAACAGGAGCTGATGCAGTGTTTATTGAAGCACCAAGATCATTAAATGAAATGAGAAAAATTGGTAAAGCAATCAATGCACCTCTTGTTGCAAATATGATTGAGGGAGGAGCAACACCACTTAGTTCTGCTCAAACATTACATAAAATAGGATTTAAAATAATACTATACCCACTATCTGTACTATTTGCAAATACATTTGCTACAATGAACATTTTACAAGAGTTAAAGAAAACGGGAACCACTGCAAAATTCAAACAAAAAGTTGTAAATTTTGATCAGTTCAATGACTTAGTAGAACTTCCAAAATTTAGAAAGATGGAAAAGAAGTACGGATTTTCAAAGAGAAGATAAAAGAAAAAATTTCAAGTAAAGTATACAGTTATGCTGTATTTCTCTTTACTTCAATTTCTATTGTTGAAACGTTTCTGGTTCTACCGTCTTGTGACTCTAGTGATTCTGAGCCTATTTTGATTTCTCCGATAGAGTAGCCTGCATTTTCCGTTTTTCTTGCAATGATTTGAGCTACATCTACAGCACGACCAATGCTGAGTCCTCTAGCTTTGATGTTGACGGCCGGTAAGTTTGCCAGTTGAATTAGCGTTGATGTTACATATGCCATCAATGGTTTCTTACCAATGAATATGGTGTCTCTGGCTTCGTTTGACATAGAAAATTTACTATTTAAGGATAATTTAAAGCTAAAAGTGTTTTTTTGAATTTGTTGAAAAAATATTGAAAAATTTTAACTATTATTAACCAGAAAAGAGGATTTCTAGCCAACTTGGAAAACATTTCAAAAATTTTAGAATCAGGGAGCAGTCAAGAGAAAATCAAGATTTTAGAAACTATGGATAAAATAAACAATCCAAGAATTTTAGAAAAAATTATTTTAAAATTAGATGATGATGATATTCAAGTAAGAGGTGAAGCTTTTAGTTCACTTATTTTAAATGAAAATAATATTTCTGATTTTTTAATTAAAAGCTTAAAATCTTCAAGCAAAAACATTAGAGGTTTTTCATCCCTAGTATTGGCAAACAGAAATGAAATAAATTCAATCCCAGAAATAATCAAACTTACAAAAGATAAGCGTTCTATGGTTAGATCTTGTGCAATAGGTGCATTAGGGCACCTAAAGGCAAAAAATGCAAAAAAGATTTTTTTAGAATCACTTCTAGATTCAAATTTAGAAGTAAGAAAGAGTGCACTTCATGCAATAATTAATCTAAAAATTTCAGTTTCTGAAGAGAGAAAAAAGGAAATTATTAAACAGGACGATCCTGATATTAAAAAATTACTTTTAAAATTATAGTGGACCGGAAGGGATTTGAACCCTTGATCCGATGCATGCCATGCACCTATCCTACCAGACTAGACGACCGGCCCAATTATCAGAAATCTGATTGAATAGGATTTTTTAAATTGGTTATTAACGTTTAGCGGTTTTGTTGTAATCCACCTGTAAAATTAACACAATATATTTAACCTTGATAATGATGGTTCAATCGTTATGGTAGTAGATAACAAAGCAACTGTCACTTATGTCCAATTACTAAAAGAGGATCTTGTCATAATTAGATTAGTTCCAAAAGAAGGACCAGTTCCAGATTATCAAGCAGGTCAATTTATCACATTAGGATTACCAAATCCTGCAGAAGGGGGCAAAATAGTTAGAAGGGCATATTCAATTGCATCTCATCCAGAAAATAGAGAATACATTGAGCTTGTAATTAGATGGGTAAGAAAACCACTTCCAGGCAGATTAACTACTCAAATATTTAATGCAAAAGAGGGAGATGAGATCCTCTGGTTAAAACCTACAGGTAGAGCATTGTTAATTAATGAAGAACTGCCAAACGGGGAAAAAGATAACAGAAGAATTATTTGTATTGGTGGTGGAACAGGTCTTGCACCATTTGTGAGTTTTGCACAACATCTTCATGATACTGGCGATAAGAGAGAAATCATAGTTTTACACGGTGCAAGTTATGTTGATGAATTAAGTTACAAAGATTTGTTAACGAATCTTGAAAATGAAAGTATAGCAAGAGGCAAAGATGAATGGAATTTCAAATATAGGGCAGCAATCAGTAGACCTCAAGAATGGTTTAACAGATCATGGGCAGGTCAAATTGGTAGGGTTGAAACATTTTTGAGACCTAGAGAGAATGGAATGTCACCTCTAGAAGAATTGATTGGTGACACTATCACTAAAGAAAACACAATGTTCTATGTTTGTGGTTGGCAGGGAACAATAGATGGAGTAATGGACTTTTTGAAACCAAAAGGCTTTGTCACAGAACACGATAAACGTGAGGATGGAAGCTTTGAAGTCAAATACGAATCATACGGATAATTTTTTAAAAAGACAAGTCTAAAAATCAATCATTGAAATAGAAGATTCATTTAGGAAAATCAATTGATTACTGCTCTATATCTTGCACACCTAAATCCTGTAACTAATGCTCATGTTGAAATAATTTCTGAGTTAAAAAAAGAGGCAGATATTGTTAAAGTCATGCCAGTAGTTTTCAAAGATGGAGAAAAAGAAGTCAACAGTAAAAGTTTCCCTTTTAATTTTGAAACTAGAAAGAACATGCTTTTGTCAGTTTTTGGGGATTCAATTCAAATAACTGATGATTATGCTTTTTGCTCTCCATTCAAGAAATACTTGCCACCACTACTAGCACCTAGATCATGGAGATTAAGGAAGCAAATTCTTAGAGGAGTGGAGGGAAAATTTTTTTCATACACAGGTGATAAGGCAGAAGGGTATATGTTGAAAATCTATAGATTGAAACCCAAAATAGGGGAAAGAAAAGCACTTTCTGCTGCTTCTGTAAAAGAGAAATTATATGATGCTGCTCTTGGAAAAGAGCCTTCATGGAAAGAGCACGTTCCAGAAAACATTGCCAAAATAATTGAGGATAATTGGAAAACAGTTGAGAAATATGCAAATTCAGAAGATTTGACTACCAGAGTTGTAGGTATGAAATTTCCTAAAGAAGGATGGTCAAAAAAATCTCAATAAAGAAGAAATCCGTACATTCCAATTACCAAAATGGTGGATTCATTAGATTGAAAATAGATTAATACGCAACTGCTAAAATTTTTCTATGAAACTCCCACTTTCAAAATATGTCTGGTTTGATGGAAAGTATGTCATTTTAGAAAAAGCCCAAGTTCCAATTACGACACATGCAATTCATTACGGGACATCAATCTTTGAAGGAATTAGGGCATACTGGAATGGAAAAAATCTTTTCATATTTAGACTAGATGAGCATGTCAAGCGGTTTAGAAGATCGGGACAATTTTACAATATTTTACTTAATTTCTCAGACAAAGAAATCACAAACGCCATCATAGGAATTTGTAGAAAAAATAAGATAAAAAAATCATGTTACATCAGACCATTTTATTTTGTAGGAGATTATGGAATTAATCTACACGTAACTGAAAAGGCACCAACAAATGTTGCAATTTTTACATTTCCTTTCGGAGATTTATTTAACAAAAATGGAATCACCGCAGGAGTTGTATCTTGGAGAAAATTCTCAGACATGTCTACACCTCCACAAGCAAAAATGGGTGGGAATTATCTCAATTCAATTATTGCAACACAGGAAGCAAAAAGAAATGGTTTTGATGAGGCAATTTTACTAGATCATAATGGAAATGTAAGTGAGGCACCTGGGGAAAATATCTTTATTGTTAGAGAGGGGCAATTGATAACACCAACATTATCATCATCTGCACTTGAAGGAATTACCAGAGATGCAATATTAAAAATTGCAAAGGATTTGGATATGGACGTAGTAGAGAGAGATCTTAGTAGAAGTGAGTTAATTATTTCAGAAGAAATTTTTCTTACAGGTACTGCAGCTGAGATTACGCCAATTATATCAATGGATTCAAAAAAGATTGGAAATGGTAAACCAGGAAACATCACAAAGAAAATGATGCAAGAGTATACAGATATTGTAATGAACGAAAATATCGATTATGCGCATTGGTTGACGGAAGTGTATTAGATGAAAATTATTCAAATTGGAACTGGAGGATGGGGTAAAAACCACACAAGAATTTTATCTCAATTGGGCGTGCTTTCAGCAATATGTGATGCGGATCTTAAAAAAAGCAAAGAGTATGGAGAAAAATATTCTGTCAACTATTATGATTCATTAGATGAATTGCTAAAATCTGAAGAATTTGATGGTGCATTTGTTGTAACTCCTACATCAACACACACACAAATTGCAAAAAAATTGTTAGAGGCAAAAAAACATGTATTTGTTGAAAAACCAATGACCTACAAATCTGAGGATGGAGAAGTACTTGTAAAACTTGCAGAAAAAAATAAAGTGATTCTTACATGTGGGTATATTGAACGATTTAATCCAGCAGTGGATGTTGTAAAAAAATATGTCAAAGAAAAAAAATTTGGGGATTTAGTAATGCTAGAATTTCACCGTGAAAATAGAATGCCTCTCCATATCAAAGATGTAGGAATAATTTATGATACATCAGTTCATGACATTGATACTGCTAATTGGTTATTTGACGACATGCCTCATGTTGTATTTGCAAGAGCAGGTAAAATTAGACATGAGCATGAAGATTTTGCAAGCATCATGTTAGGATACAAAGATGACAAGGTTGCAATTATTTCATCAAATTGGATTACTCCAAAAAAACTAAGAAAATTTAATGCTGTGTGTACTGATGCAATCATCTCATCAGATTTTATTACTCAAGAAATAACAATAGAAAAAGATGAAGATAATGAAACGATTCAAAATGAGAAACAAGAGCCATTATTTTTAGAAATTAAGAGTTTCCTTGGAGCAATTGAAGGCAAAAATGAGCACATTGTAAAATCACAAGAAGCAGTAAACGTGACAAAAATAGCAGAAGCGGCACTTTTATCTAGTTTAAAGGGAATTCCAATTTATCTGGATTTAAAATGAATAAAACAATGATGGACATATTGGCATGTCCAATTGATAAAAATCATCCTTTAGAATTATTTGAGATCAAAGAAAAAGATGATGTGGTTTCAGAAGGGGCATTATTTTGTAAAAAATGTTCAAGATTTTATCCAATCATAGAGGGAATTCCAATAATGCTTCCTGATGAATTAAGAGATAAAAAACAAGAGATTAATTTTCTACAAAATTACAAAGAGAGATTACCTGAAAAAATTATAACACAAGGAAATCCATGGCATTTGTAAGATAATGGTTACAAATTTTGTTTCAGATAAGGCAAAAATTGGTGAGAATGTTCAGATATGGCATTTCTCATA
The DNA here is from genome assembly GCF_014078525.1 of Nitrosopumilus sp. b3. Lineage (NCBI taxonomy): Archaea > Thermoproteati > Nitrososphaerota > Nitrososphaeria > Nitrosopumilales > Nitrosopumilaceae > Nitrosopumilus > Nitrosopumilus sp. b3. The sequence continues at coordinate 185,001 of NZ_MU078696.1, read as the reverse complement.
TGTAGGAGATAATGTAGAGATTGGCAATAATGTCAAGATAGGTTCTCTTGCACACATTGATTATGATGTAAAAATAGGTGAGAATACAAAGATAGAAGGGCAGGCATACATTCCACCATTGTCTAGAATTGGAAAGAATGTTTTCATTGGTCCTGCAGCTGCACTAACGAATGATCCATATCCAATGTGTGATAAAATGGTAGGAGTGATAATTGAAGACAATGTAATAATTGGTGCACGTGCAGTAATCAAAGCAGGAGTTACTGTAAGAAAAAATAGTGTTGTTGCAATGGGGGCAGTAGTAACTAGAGATGTTCCTGAAAACTCAGTTGTGATTGGTTCGCCTGCAACCATTAGATATAGTAGAGAAGAATACGATAAGAAGCAGAGAGAGTGGAAAGAAAATTAAGATTTAATTTCTTTTCTAAAAATCCAGTTTTTTAATTTTGCCAAAATTAGAATCCAAACTACAACAAGTACTAGAGCAATAATAGCTTTAATGATTGATGAAATGAAAAGATCTAACTGACCAAATCCAGAAATTGAGATTGGTCCTAAAATTGTAACAAGAATTCCACCACCAAGTAGAATCAAAATCCACATTGCAAACAAAAATCCATACAAGTCAGATTTCATATGGACACTCCCATCAAAAATGCAGTAATAATTGCCAAGATTCCTGAAAATATGGCTAGCCTGAATATTGCAAATCCAACCTGTTTTTCAGTAAGTGGTCCTCCAGCAAGAATTAATCTGACCAAAGTTACAGGAGCTGTTTTGTCATCAGTTGCTTTTAGTTTAAAATCATCGGTATGCTCTACAGGTTTCCCCTTTACTTGTCTGTGTTCTACTATTCGTTTTACGCTTGAAAGAAACAAAAACGAGTTGATAACAGCAGGCAATAGTGCAACAGCTGCTATAATTTCAACTCCTCCTACAATAGCAATTGCACCATACATTGCACCCAAAGTTAATGCGCCAGAATCTCCAGGAAATATTTTACTTGGTACTTTATGGTATTTGTAAAATGCCAAGGAAACAAATCCTAATGGCAAACTAATAATTGCAATTTCATAATTTTGTATCACAAACAAGCATACTGACAAGGAAAAACTTGCGATAACCATAAAGCCACTAGCAACTCCATTTAGGACATCAATTGAATTTATTGTGTTTCCAGTAATTGGAATCATAAAAATAATCAAACCAAGATATAATGCAGGAATTTGAACTGTACCAAATATAGGAAAAGCAAGATCTGTATCATAAACACCAAATGCAATGATTGGAAGTGCAGCGATTGCAAGTGCTACAGGTTTGAACCAACCACCCATGACTTTTCTGTCATCTACATATCCTATTAGAAAAGCTGCAAATGTTGTAATGATTATTGCAAGAATTTCATTTAGTTGTAAAAATGCATAAAGAATAATTTCTGACGCAATTATTCCTGCAATAATCGATATCCCTCCAGGTCTTACAACCATTACATCTTCTTTTTTATTAACATCTTTTACTGCAAAATTTCTTTTTTCAAGGAATTTAATTAAAGGAGGAGTCGTTACAAAAACTACAAAAAATGCAACAATACAAGAGACTGATGCTGGCAGTATTAATTCAATCAATTATCTAACCTTTCGTAACTCTGCCTTTATGTTATCCGCAATGGTTGAACCAATTTTATCAATCTCTGCCAATTTATTCACAGGAATTTTTGACAAATCATCTAAATTCTTTATTCCATGTTTGTATAGAATTCTAGCTCTTACCCTTCCAATTCCTTTAACTTTAACCAAATCAAGTAATTCCCTCCGAATTCCATATACAATTCTTGTTCGTATATCAGCCAATTCATCAAGCAAATCAGCTCTCTCTACGTGTTTTGAAATCTCTCTTAAGCAATATGTAAGCCAATTAGCATTTTCAGCCATTCTATGCATATCTCCAGACTCTATTCCAAGGCTATCAGCGAGAGATAATTCTGAAGACTCGGTAATCCATGACTGCAAGGCCAAAAGGCTTCTTGAACAGTCATATTCGGAAATTGGCTCTAGGAGTTCTGAAGAATTATTTTCTATCATCAAACTAGCTGATTCATAGTCTTTTTGTCGTAGTGAAAATTTTGGAAAAAATTCATTACAATTTGAAATTAAATGTAAAAATCCAAAAGTATGATTTCTTTCTTTTGATACATTTTCAATTGCATCTCTAAAATATGTTGCAGTTAAAGGATCAATATACAACATCGATGTCTTTTTTCCAAATTCAGTAGCTGCATATCTTTCTCCTTTTTTGATTATCAGATATTTGCTAGAAAGAAAGCGCAAAGAAATATCAATTGCAAATTTCAATGTAGGTTTTCTTGATTGCAATCCCCCCAAGGTTTGCAAAAAGAATTCCAAAATTTCTTCTTTTTTAATTCCCGGATGCGTTACTATTACACTAAGAATATGGGTTCTCAAAGATTTATCATCAGTTATCTTTGAAACAATTGGTTCTGGTTCTCCGTTAATGTAATATTCGATAAGATCTTCAGTGTTTCCGTTTCCAACAATGATTGATTCACCATAATCGTCGTATTGAGGCCTGCCAGCTCTACCACATAGTTGTTTGTACTCCAAGATGCTAATTGGTCTATTTGCTCCAACCTTTGCATTATATCGATTAATATTTGAAATTACAACTCGTCTTGCAGGAAGATTAACCCCTGCAGCTAAAGTTGGGGTAGATGACAATAGTTTGATTGTTCCTTTACGGAATTCAGTCTCTATTATTTCTCTACATTTTTGATTCAAGCCTGCATGATGAAATGCAACTCCTTTTTTAACAAGAACTGCTAAAGTTTTTACTAATTCAGTATGTTCATTTTCAGAGAGAATTTTTTTTGATGTTTTTTCTAAATCATTTAATTCATTTTTTTTTAAAATCTGAAAAATTGCATCAGCAGCCTTTGTTGCTAAGGATTTTGAGCGAGTTCTAGTTTCGGCAAATACTAGGGATTGACCCCCTTGTTGGACTGATTGCACGCCTAAATCAATAGGAGTTCCACGTAGACTACGGTCAACTTGAAAGGTTTTACCATCACTCATAGTAACCTCTCCTCCATCACATACACCTTCAGAGAGAGGTACTGGTCTCCAGTCATTTTTTACTAGTTTACAATTTAGCCAATCTGCAATCTCGTCAGAATTTGTAATTGTAGCACTAAGACCTACAAGTTGGGGTTTTGTCTCCAAAAGTTTTAGCTGAGTCAAAATCATTTCAAGCGTTGGACCTCTGCTTTCATCTCCTATCAAATGTACTTCATCTGAAATTACTAGACCAATTTCTTCAACCCATTCTATACCATGTCTAATAATCGAATCCATCTTTTCATTTGTTAGAATCAATACGTTACTTTTCTCTAGATTTTTTTCAATATTTTCAAAGTCACCAGTAGAGATTCCAACTTTGATTTTTTTACCTAATGATACTTTTTCTAATTTTTTAAATTCAGAAAACTTTTCAGCAGCAAGTGCTCGTAATGGACTAAGATAAACTACCTTTCCACCATTTTTTGAAAGATAACTAATCATTGCAAGCATTGCAATCAGAGTCTTTCCACTTGCAGTCGGAGCAGATACTAGAATACTTTTACCATCTAACAATCCAGACTTTACACTGTCAGCTTGTGGAGGGTATAATTTTTCAAAACCTTGTGATTGTAAAAAATCAATTGCTGATTTTGGAAGATCTAATTTTTCAATTTTCATACTCGGTTATAGTGACCGGGTTTTGATTCATAAATAGATGCTTCTCTGAGCATTCTTCGAATATAGTTTCTTGCTTCCTCTTCAGTGAATTTTTCGCTCTTTTCAAGTTCTTGAACAAATGTTCTTTCTTCTACTGGAACTTTATTGTCACCTTCTAGACTTTTTAGCACATCCATGAATAGTTGCATCTTTGAGACCTCACTTCTTGGCTTTCCTTGTAAGACACCAAGATCGACCTTTCCAGTATTGACATCAACTCCTGCATCTTGAAGCATGCTCTGAATTAGGAAGATTGCACGCTCAGCATCTTCTTCTTCTACCTTATCTTTCATGAGTAGTCTTGCTCTAGCAGTAGAGAGTCGAATAATTCCTTCTAACTGCCTTGGAGTTACAGTAATCATTTCTTCAGACTCTACATTTCTCATCTGGAGATAGTATGATAGAATTTTCTCTTCTGCTTCTTTTGTTAATTCAGGAATTCCACGTTTTGCATATGATAGATATTTTGTAAGTAAATCAACTTCAATAACAGATTTTTTATCGGTTCCCTGTGTTGTGTTTCTTTGAATAATGTGTCTTGCAATCTTTTCATCTCTTTCTTTGGTTGGAATATCTCGTACAACAAAGATCAAGTCAAATCTAGTAAGTAATGGAATTGGCAAGTTTACATTTTCTGTGATATTTTTGAATGGATCATATTTTCCATACATTGGGTTTGCAGCTGCTAAAATTGAAGTTCTAGCATTTAGTGTAGCAACTATACCTCCCTTTGCAATGCTTGCTGATTGCTGCTCCATGACTTCGTGCAGGGCACTTCTATCTTCAGGTTTCATCTTGTCAAATTCGTCTATACTTACAAGACCTTGATCACCAAGCACTACTGCACCAGCTTCCAACATCATAATTCCTGTTTTATCACGTACTACAGCAGCTGTAAGTCCTGCAGCAGTTGAACCTCTACCAGAAGTATACAAACCTCTAGGTGCAATTCTTGCACAGAATTTTAGCATCTCACTTTTTGCAGTACCAGGATCTCCAACTAGAAATACGTTAATGTCTCCCCTAATCTTACTTCCATCACCAAGTAATCTCTGATTAGAACCTACAATTAGTAACAAAATGGCTTCTTTGATTAAGGCTTGTCCTTGAATGTGTGGTGCAAATGAATCAATCAGTCTTTGATATACATCAGAGCTCTGACCAAGAGATTTGATCAGTTTTTCTTCTTCAGGTGAAATTTCTTCTCTTCCAATTTTTCTATCAGTTTTGGAACCACGTCCACTCAAAAATTCAATATTATTTCCTTCAATTCTTAATCGATATAATCCACTATGACCCCTCTGAATTCCTGCTACTGATTCTTGCTCTACTCTCACAACACCTGTAAGAATAATTCTATCACCAGGCCTCGAATTATCTACTAAATCCTGCCTAATTGTGACATCAATATAGTGAGGAAGTTGTCCTGGAGGTAAATCTTCAGGAAGTTCTTGCAATCTAAGAATTTGAAAATCAATAAACTTACTTGCTTCAGGTTTTAATTCAAAGTCACGTTGTTTACAATTTGGGTTATCACATACAACTGGAATTTTTACATCCATGCCTTTTAGTTGAATTACTTTGGTAGTATGTTCATCAGGACATACAAAGACTAATTCTTTTGCTAGTGGTTTTACTTCAGATGCTCTAACTACCATTCCGGAAACACTAGTGATATGTCCAATTGTCTCAGCATTGATTTGTCTCAAACTTCGTTCTAATGGAAAATTAATTAATCTTACACGAACTTCATCTTTGATTTTTTCAGCATAATCAGGAAATCTTGTTTGTAGAGCTTCTTTGATGGCTCTAGAAAATGCATCAAATATCCTATCAGGGTTTGAAGAGAAAATTACTTCGATTTGTGGTTCTACTACCAAATCATTATAATCTACGATGATGTATTTGGTATTCTTTGGCATCATCTCATCAATTGCGTCTACGTACTTGTAGACACCATTCTTGTCTTTGAATCTAGTTAGAAATTCTTTTACTTTATCAGATAAAGCAGAATCAGTAAAAGTACTAGTTTGTTTGGTGCTCATTTATGCCTCCTGTTATTTGTTTTTCAAATTCTTTGCTGTTATCATAGATAGTTTTGTAGAAAATATTTTCTTCAACGGTAAGTTTGTTGTATAATTCAGAATTAAGTTTGATAGAGTCTGCCATCTTTACGAGTTTACCTCTTCGCATTCTAAATAATTCAAGCATCATACTTTCAACTTTATCAAAATCATCACGATTCAATTCTTTCAATGATTCTCTTAATTTAATGTAAAAGTGCGGATCAAGTGTTGATATTTGATATTCTCCAACCATCTTTTCTTTTGATAGTGCTTGTTTTAATTCAGTAATCATATCAGGAGAATCTAATACTCCCAAATTATTGTCAGATAGAATCTTTCCAACCCACTGAGGGATATTGTTTGTATCACCCTGAGTTGCTTCAATTTTTACTCCAGTAACATTAAACTTAAAATCCTGATTTACTGTAAATTTAGCATCCTTTAGGCGGTATCCAATAGAATGAACTTTTTCAACTTTATCAATTTCCATGCGAGATCACTTATCCTCTTTTAGATCCTCAAGTATCGGATCGATCAATTCTGTTAACAATTTGGTGAGATCAATTGATCCTAATTAATTTCAGGCTGATCGCAAGAGAATTGACCAGATTTTGATTTTAAGATATGGTATGATACTATAACCAATTCGGATTTATTAATGGGGATTAGCCCTTAGGACTCATGTTGGATAGTGGAATGTGGGTTGAAAAGTATAGGCCAACAAAACTATCAGAAATTGTAAATCAAACTGAAATTATTGGTAGTTTGGAGGCATTAATCAAAGATCCAACTGATATGCCACATCTGATGTTTTCAGGTTCTGCTGGAGTTGGAAAGACAACTGCTGCATTATGTATCGCAAACCAAATTTTGGGAGAAAATTTCAAAGATTACACGTTAGAGCTAAACGCATCTGATGAGAGAGGAATCGGTATGGTTAGAGAGAAAGTAAAGAAATTTTCAAGATTTGCTGGAATGGGAGAAGTTCCATTCAAGATAATAATTTTAGATGAAGCAGATGAGATGACTGCAGATGCTCAAACAGCACTTAGAAGAATTATAGAAGACACTGCAAAATATTGTAGATTTATTTTCATTGCAAACAACATATCAAAAATCATCGATCCAATTCAAAGTAGATGTGCTACCTTCAAGTTTACAACAATTCCTGAAGAGGATCTTATCAAAAGATTAGAAGAGATTGCAAAAAAAGAGAAAGTCAAATTTGATAAAAAAGGACTCAAGGCAATTTATGATTATTCTGAAGGAGATATGAGACACGCAATTAATTTAATGCAAGCAACTGCTAGTCTTGGAGGGATTACCGAGGAGTATGTCAAGAGTTCAGCAGGTCTGACTAAAACCACTGATGTAGATGATGTTCTAAAGATTGCTTTATCAGGCAAGATCGGAGAAGCAAGAGAGAAGATGATTGAGTTAATCAAGGTTTATGGAATGTCAGAATCAGATTTTCTAAAATATCTCAACTCGGCTGTTTTCAAATCAAAACATAAAAAATTATCAGATATTTTAGAGATTATTGCAAAATATGATTATAGAGTCCTAGTTGGTGCTAATTCTGAAATTCAGCTATCAGCAATGCTAGCAGAACTTGGAAAAATAGAAAATTAAAACGCAGAGAGAGGGATTTGAACCCCCGTATGCTTGCGCACACAGGCTCTCAAGGCCCGCGCCCTACCGAGCTAGGCGACCTCTGCGAAAACTCTTCGATAGAAGTGATTAAAATTTGTTGATGTAGAATAGAAAAATAAGAAAAAAGAAAAAATTTCTTTAATCGTGTGCGTGTGGGTTTTCAGAACCAGATTTCATAATTACATATGTTCCGGCTGCTTTCTCGTGCCATTCTTGGTTAGCTGATTCGATACGAATAGCTCCTTCAGGACAGATTTCTTGACATGCCATACAAACAGTACAATCGTGTTCTCTGATTGGTTGTGATTTGTCCGTATAATCTAATCTTTCATCTTGTTCTGTTAGGCCAGTTCCTTCAAAAGTTTCTCCCAATACTTTTTCTGCTGGAATATCTTTTTCGGTTCTGTACCATTGGAATGTTTGAACTGGGCATACACTCATGCATGAACCAGCTGCTACACAAGAATCCCAATCGACTGCAACAGTAGTTCCATGAATTCCAAGAGGAACTTGTTTTTCTCCTCGAGCTTCATAGGCTGCTTTTACATCTTCATTTGAGAATGCTGCACCATCAGTTCTTCCCTCACCCCAAATCCAGTGGAAATTCTCACCATCTGCATGGCTTGTTTTTCCTTTTGGTTTTACATCGTTGTGACAAAAGTCTTCGGGTATTTGTAGATCTACCATAAACAGACTACCTCAAAATATTATTTAAATCTAGATATAATTAGTCGAGACTAAATAAAAAATAAAATAAAAATTTTTAGATATAATCGGGTCTTGAAATTCTAAAGGGTTTTGGCAGCTGCTTCATGTTTTTCAACATTTGATTGATCAACTTTGATTGCTTGAGGTGGACATACAGATACACATGCCATACACCAAATACAATCATGTTCTCTAATTGGATCTGCCTTATCAGTTAGATCTTTTCTTTGATCTTTTTCAGCTGAACCAGTTCCTGCAAAAGTTTGACCAACAACATCTTTGGCTGGAATATCTTTTTCAGTTCTATACCATTGGAATACTTGAACAGGACATGCTTCAATACATGCTCCATCTGCTACACATGAATCCCAATCTACTGCAACCATTGTTCCACTAACACCAAGAGGAACATGTTCTTCTCCTCTTGTAGTATATGCTGCTACTACATCAGAATCTGCAAATGCTTCAGCTGGTGAACCATCAGTGTTCTTTTCTTTACCTGGACCCCACATGATATGGAAATTTCCATCATCGAGATTTACTTTTCCAATAGGCTTTAGGCCTTCTGGGAAATTTTCTGCTATTGGCATGGTTTAATTTTTCAGGGTTATTATTTAAAGCTAGATAAGGTAAATTATGGATTCACAGTAAAAAATCGATCTACTAGGAATGATTTCCTTACGTTCATAACGCTGAACCATCAATTCTCTGGATATGGATATTATCAAATTTGATGTATATCGTGGTCCTAACATTGGGGTTTACACTAGAGTAAACGATAGTGTAATTTTACTTCCAATGGGATATGCACAATCAAAAGCAGACAAACTTGCAAAACATCTTGATGTGGAATGTCTATTCATGTCAATTGCAAACACAAGACTAATTGGATCATTATGTGTAATGAATAACAAAGGAATACTTATTCCGAAAACTGCATATCAAGATGAATATGATTTTCTAAAAAATGAAACGGGATTAGAAATAGGAGTTCTTGATTCAAAATTATCTGCCTTAGGAAATGTAATTTGTACAAATGATAAAGGAGCAATTGTTTCTCCATGGTTATCTTCTCAAGACTGTAAAAATATTTCAGATGTTTTAGGGGTCGAAGTAATTCAGAAAAAAATTGCAGGTTTTAATCAAACAGGTTCTGTAATGGTTGCAAATAATTCTGGTGCTGCCATCCATCCAGAAGCCGACGAGGAAGATATGAAGACATTTTCCAATTTATTAGGCGTAAAAATTGAGCAATGTTCCATTAATAATGGAATTCCATATGTTGCATCAGGGATATTAGCAAATAATCATTCCATAATTGTTGGATCACTAACCACAGGTCCTGAAATTATGATGTTGACTAGAGCTTTTCTAAATTAAGAACAGATTTAGGATCTTCTGTCAATTTCTCTAGCGGAATTGTCCCTTCTGTCCCATTAACCATATCTTTTAGAACAACATTTCCTTCTTCAAGTTCATCAGGTCCAACTATAATTGAAAACTTTGCATTGTTTGCAATATCCATTTGCTTTTTCAGATTCCTTCCTGCCAAGTCAATATCAGTGGGGATGTTATTGAGTCTTAATAGTGAGGTTATGGAATGAGCGACTTTTTGCATTTCCTCATTGATGTATAATACTGCAACTCTTTTTTGGAATATTTCTGGAATTATTTTTTGCTCTTGCATTGTAAGAATAATTCTCTCAACTCCACCTGCGACTCCAGTTGCACCAATATCTTCTCTTCCAAATGCTTTAGTTAGTGTATCATATCTACCACCACCTGCTAATGCTCCTAATGTGGAATTTTTATCAAATACTTCAAAAACAGTTCCTGAGTAGTAATCTAATCCTCTAACTATACCAAAATTAATTCTAACATTAGAAACACCTCTATTTTCAAGTGAATCAAATAGTTGTTTTAGTTCATCCCAGGAATCTAATTGTGTTGTATCAAATAATTTTTCAACTTCTGAAATTGTTCCTTTAATTTGTGAGAACTCTAGAATCTTTTCTATTTTTTCTGTTTCGTATCCTTTTGCTTGAAATTCTTTTAGAATTTCGTCTTTTGATTTTTTTGCAATTTTATCTACTGCTCTCAAAATATCAGCTACTAGTTCAGATTCTTTTGAATTGAAAATTTTGTTAATGTAAGACTCTACTAGATTTCTATGATTAATGTCAATTGTAATTCCTTTAAGTAAAAGTGAATCAAATAGTCTGGAGGTCAATTCAATGATTTCAGCTTCTGATTCAATTGAGGGTTTTCCATATACCTCAATATCCCATTGATGGAAATATCGATATCTTCCCTTTTGTGGCTCATCATATCTGAACACACCTCCAAAACTTGAGAGTTTTGCGGGTAGTTTCATAGATTTTTGCGAAGCTGCGTATCTTGTCAGACCCATTGTGAAATCAAATCTTAATGCGACTTCTCTGTCCCCCTTATCTTTAAAATAGTAAATTTCATCTCTAATTCCTGGACCTGACTTTGTTTCTAAAGTAGATAGTAGTTCAATTGGAGAAGGATCCATGAATGAGAACCCATACAAATTGGAAAGTTGCTTGAAATGATATCGAATATGTTCAAGATTTGCATTTTCTGCACCCTCAAAATCTTTCATCCCTCGTGGTAGTTCCAAGATGATTCTTTCTCAGATGGTTGTGATTTAGATATTTCTGTGAGAATACCAGTTTTTTAAAGAGATTTTTTCTAAGAAACTTGTGTCTATTGAGAAAATTACTCTTGCAAAGGATTTGGAAGTTTGTAGAATACTAAATGGAATGTGGCAAGTTGCAGGAGGCCATGGTCAGATTGAGAAGGATTTAGCGATTGCAGATATGATAGAATATCATAATTCAGGATTTACAACTTGGGATTTGGCAGACATTTACGGTCCTGCAGAATCATTGGTAGGAGAATTTAGAGAAAAAATTGACAAAGCTAAATCACAAGCATTAACAAAATTTGTTCCAAATCCAGGTCCAATGAGTAACAGTATTGTCACCCACTACATTGAGCAATCATTAAAAAAAATGAATACTGATTGTATTGATTTACTTCAATTTCACTGGTGGGATTATAATGATACAAGTTATCTTGATGCACTTCATCACTTGTCAAAATTGCAAAGCGAACAAAAAATCAAACATTTGGGATTGACAAACTTTGATACTGAGAGAATTAGAATAATGATTGAAAATGGATTTCATATAGTATCAAACCAAGTTCAGTTTTCTATTTTAGATCAGAGACCAGAAAAAATAATGATACCATTTTTTGTTAAAAACGGGATAAAGATTCTAACATATGGAACTCTGTTAGGGGGATTCTTTTCTGAAAAATATTTGGGAGTAGATGAACCACATAGATCGGAATTAACTACATCTAGCTTACAAAAATACAAGAATATGATAGATATTTGGGGAGGATGGCAGTTATTTCAAGAATTACTTTGTACCTTGGATGAAATTGCAAAAAAACATCAGTGCAGTATTTCAAATATTGCTACCAGATTTGTACTTGATAAACCTCAAGTTGCAGGAGTAATCATAGGAGCAAGGTTAGGAATTACTAATCACAGAAATGACAATGCCAAAGTTTTTGATGTGAAATTAGATAATGATGATATTTCATTGATTAATTTAGTTACAGTAAAATCAAATGATTTGTTTGAGAAAATCGGGGATTGTGGAGCCGAATACAGGTAGAAAAATTCATCCAAACTATGCAAAACTAGGCAGTTTTTTTAAAACTTTATTTTAATATGTTCGAGTTTACAGAATTATTTTAGAAATATGCGAAAAGAACTCATAATTGGAACAGGTGTTGGAATTCCCCTCATAATTTTAATGATTTTCATAGGCGGAGATGGTCATTCATCTTTTGATTTAGGAGAGTCAGAGATAACTCCAGGAGATCCAAAACAAATTGAATTAGAATCACCTCATAGTGAACAATCTTCATTAGATTGTTCTGGTACTGCTCAATGCTTTGAGGGTACAGTTACTAAAATTATTGATGGCGATACAATCATAGTAGATGGTCAATCAATTAGATTTTCATTATCTTCAGCTCCTGAACTAAAGATGTTTGAAGGTCAGGATTCAAAGAAGTTCATAGAAACGATTTGTCCAGTAGGATCTAAAGTTTTGGTAGATGAAGATGATGGACAAGTACTTGGAAGTTATGGAAGAATGGTTGGTGTAATAACATGCAATGGTATAAATCTCAATTCAGAATTGCTAGATGCTAATTTAGGATATCTACAAGACAGATTTTGTGATTCAAGTGAATTTGGAAAAGAATCTTGGGCCCAAAAACATGGATGTTCAAACTCTGGTTCAGAATTAGAGAATTCAAATAATAATCCAGAACCTGCCAAAAGTAATTGTGATACGTCATATCCAGACTTTTGTATTCCATCCAGTCCACCAGACTTGGATTGTAAAGACATTGAGAAAAAGGGATTTACAGTTTTACAGCCAGATCCACATAGATTTGATTCAGACAAAGACGGTATTGGTTGTGAATCCTAAGGGATTGTAAAATTACCATGCTTTCTAAATTTCTGTATGGATATATATCAGAAAATGCTATGAAGTGATATCCTTCAAGAATCCTGTTAAGAGAAATATTTGCAGGCTTGAAGAAAATTAATTTTAAATAAAATTTTTCAATTAAATGGGATTAAATGGTACAAAATAGAATTTTTTTAAAAATGAAAAAGAAAGATTAGTTAGTAGGAACAACAATTCCTCTATCTATCATCTTAAGAGCAGTATCTGCTTTGAGACACATTGGAACTCCGTTTGATGCTTTCATTACAAGGCTGAAACCTTCGCGACACTCGACTTCTGCAGCATCAATGCCTGCAGTAATTTGTGTACGTGGTGAAATCCATGCTAATTGCATGTCTTTTGCCTTTTGAATGAATTCTTCTCTAAGTTGTTGTTTTTCTTCATCAGTCATTTCAGATGCTTTCTCACGAAGTTCTGCCTTGAATGCTTTCATGTCAGATAATCTGTCATGAATTGCTGATCTTCGCTCATCAGAGATTTTGATTTTGACTTTTTCCATGTGATCTTTGAACTTCATCTTTAGTTCTGATTTTTTCTCATCAGTCAATTCACCGTATTTTTCTCTGTATTTCATCTTGATTTCTTCACGTTTCTCATCTGAAATTTCATGTTTGTCCATGATCATTGCCTTGAGTCGTGGAGACATATCAGACATTCTGATTCTCTCAGAAACTTTGTCTTTCATGTGATCTTTTAGATAGTCCTCTCGCTCTTCAGGTGTCATATCACACCACTTTGAAGCCTTTTCTACAAATTCTCTATCAAATGTTGCAGTTGCAAGCTCAGCGTTAGTCATTGAGCAGTATTTCTTAAAATCCATATGTGAGAATTTATCCATCATATGATCTTTGACAACATCTTTCATGTGATCAGTTTTGTAATCAGCTCTCTCTTTGGGTGTCATATTACACCATTTTGAGATTCTATCAAGTTTTGCAACATCGGTAATTTCAGCTGCTCTGTCAGATTCTGCCATTGAACATAATCTATCATAATCCATATCAGTTATTTTATCATGAACTTTATCTTTCATGTAATCACGGATGATATCTTTATGCTCTACAACAAATTTGTCAATTTCATTTTCTCGGTCATCCTCAGATAAATCACAGTAATTTTCTAATCTATCAGAAAATTGTGCTAATCTCGGATGGTCTGCAAAGAATTGACGTTTTTCATCTGTAGTCATATCACAGAAGTGCTCTAGTCTGTCATCAAGATCTGCATGTCTGTCATACTTGTTGTCTCTATCGTCTTCTACTTCTATTCCATCATCATTGAACTCATCTTCAAGTTCCTCAAACTCGGAATTAAAGTCGTCTTCAACATCATCTCTAGCTAGAACAACATCGAAAATGAAATCATCAAGTGCATCATCACGCTCTTCTTCATCTACAATATCACAAATTGCAGAAAGTTTTTCGTCATATTCTGCCATATCTGGATAATCAGTGAACAAGTCACGTTGCTGTTCAATGTTCATTTCACAAAAGTCTTCTAGTCTATCTTCAAGATCATCTGTATCAGCAAAGGCTGTACTACCGGCAGTTACTCCAGTAAACATGATCAGTGAAAAAACAACGCTTAGAAGTTGTGTACTTTTCATTACGCAAATTCTCTATTTTTGTATATAAAGGATGTCGGTCAATATCATAGTAAGTATTATTACAAATGAGACAATTTTTGAATAATTCACGCCTAGAAAATATAAGTTTGGTTTAGTAGAAAAATAAAATGCTCTAAACTCAAATTAGTTTTGAAAAAAGATTAGTTTGTGAATATTTCTTTTCTTGGTTTGATGATAATTTTCTTGTGCTTAAGAAAAAGAAAATGGTTTTGTAGAGGGAATCAAGGTGACTTAAATCCTTGGGAATTAATCTAGATTGAGATCCAAAGATGGTGTAGTTTTTGAACACGCATTTTGTTAAGTAAAAAAATTTTAAGGTAAAATCATGAAATTAATTGGACAAACAAAACTACCACATGGAATTGTGTATCATTATTCAAACAGCAGCGGATACATAGAATCTTGTTTTATTGAAAAAAATACTCAGTAGAATTTTTAATACAACAAATTTAATTCAATACTATTGAAATCAATTGAATCACTAAACAAAAAGATTGTAAGATGCAAAAAATGTCCAAGACTAACAGTCTACATTAGAGATGTTGCAAGAAATAAGGTTAGACGATTCAAAGATGAAAAATACTATGGTAAGCCACTATCTGGATTTGGTGATGTAAATGGGAAACTACTCATTGTTGGTTTGGCACCGGCTGCACACGGTGGAAATAGAACAGGTAGAATGTTTACAGGTGATTCATCTGGAGACTGGGTGGCAAAAGTAATGCACAAACATGGATTTGCATCTATTCCTACTAGTCAAAATATTGATGATGGATTGATACTCAAAAATGCGTATATTACCGCAGCAGTGAGGTGTGCACCACCACAAAACAAACCAACCCGAGAAGAGATGGACACTTGTTTTGGTTTTTTGGAGCAGGAAAGAAAGATTCTAAAAAATATTACAATAGTTCTCTGTCTTGGAAAAATCGCATATGATGCAACTTGTAAATTATACAAGGTAAAACCCGAAAAATTTGGGCACAATAAACTATTCAAATACGACACCATAAAGATCATCACATCATATCATCCTTCAAAGCAAAATACACAAACAGGAAGATTAACTTGGGTGCAATGGTCTGCAGTATTTGCAAAGGCAAAAAAACTTGTAATTTCTTGAGTTAACATTCCTAGCAAAAAATTAAAATATTCAAAATTCCCTTACAGTAAAAATGGCATCAGGTAATGGGTGTTCAAGATGCAATCCGGAGCACGATGGTGATTTTTACAGATTTTGTAAGTGCACTTGTCATGATAAAATTGCAAGAGAAATAGCAGACTAGAAATAAATTAAATAAAAATCACAACTTTAGATTTTTTTTAATCAGTATTTTCATAGAGTTTTTGGATTTGCTCGATAGTTTTAGGATCTAATTTCTCAAATATCTTTTCTAATTCTTTTTCATTTAACTCTTCATCATGGTATAACATCTGTGTTCTGATATAATTTTGGAATTTACCTGATTATAATTATAGATTACAAACAATGTACTAAATACTCAAAAAAGTATAGTTTTTACAATTTTCTACAGCCCATGAAATTCAGACCACTGATGCTCTAGTTTGTAAATGACTTTCCAACCAAGCCTATCGATGTTTACATTTGGCTCTGCAATAACTAGTAAGATGTATCTTCCAAATGGAAAACTCATCATCACAACTTTTTCTCGCCTTGAAGAAGAATATTTGACTCTGCCTAAATTTGCATCAAATCCCTTTCTGTTTGCAACTCTGTGTGCTAGTTCTTGAAATGTCTGTCTTCGTCTTGCATCATTTTCAAAAGGGATTACGCCTTCCTTAAAATCTCCTGCAATTAATTCCCCTTTGCAATCAATTAAACCACAATATCGAATTTCAGGCTCAGCCAAAATATCTTTGATTTTATTTTTGATATCCTCAATTGAAAATTTCTCATTTATCATATTGGATTAGATGTGGTTTTGTGTATTTAACACAATTAGACAATTAGCAAAAATGATTCTAAAATTTATAATGGAAGATAGTACAAATCACGAATTATTGTACATCTGTATGATAAAATAATTGATAATAAACAAATGTTAAGATTTTACACGGAACTCTTTAAATTTTATTTTTGCACAACTAGAATAACGAGGTCTATCATATCTGCCGAAATTCAAAAAGAGAAATTTGAGGAGGTGGACAGATAGAAAAAAAGGAAAACACGAAAAAAGATGGAAGCGTCTAGAATTCGTAGTTTTCCAGTTTACCTCGTTTCCTATTTCGTAACAAATCATCTAATAGATTTTAAAGTAAATACTTAGTTGTAACATCCAAAATAATGTGAAAAAATGTCAATGCAACAAATGTGATTGTCCAAATAAAATCAAGGAGTTTGGTCACAGATATGAAGAGGAGAATGCTATTGTTGAAGCTGAATTTGAAAATGACGTAGATAAAGTCAAATTAATCATCAAAGAGATTTATGATTCTTGTGAGAAAGGGCAATATCAAGGCCAGCCAAATTCCTAAAAAATGTCTAATTATTTATCTACGTTCAATGTAAGAGTAGCATGAATGATTTATTCTATGGAGTAATTTTTACAATTTTTTTGTTTTCATTTCCTGTAGCACTAGCTCAAGAATATCATGATCTTGGAGTGAAAGTGGATATACTAGCTGACAACCTCACTATTCCATGGAGTATTGATTGGTTACCTGATGGAACCGTTATATTTACAGAAAGAAACGGACACATCAGAATTATTGAAAACGGAAAACTATTGGAGGAGCCGATATTGTCACTTGGAGTTGGAGGAGTTGAGGGAGGAATGCTAGGAATTGCAGTGGATCCAAAATTTGAAGAAAATAATTTCATCTATCTCTATTATACATACAATGAATTTTTATCAACAATAAACAAACTTGTTAGATTTCAATTTATAGATGGCGAATTAACAGAAGATAAAATATTACTTGATGGGATTCCTGGCGGCCCATTTCATGATGGAGGAAGAATTCAATTTGGTCCAGATGATAAATTATACATTACAACAGGAGAAGCAGGAGATCCCAAATTAGCTCAAGATCTGAATTCCTTAGGTGGAAAGATTCTAAGAATTAATTCTGACGGAACAATTCCTAATGACAACCCATGGAAGAATTCTCCGATTTATTCAATTGGCCATAGAAATCCTCAAGGGATTGATTGGGATGAATCTGGGAATTTGGTTGCAACAGAACATGGTCCATCAGGATGGAGAGGAGTAGCCCATGATGAGATTAATGTGATAATTCCAGGTACAAATTATGGCTGGCCAGACATTATTGGTGATGAAACATTGGAGGGATTACAAAATCCTATCCTTCACACGGGGGATGATACATGGGCACCATCAGGCGCAGAGTTCTATTCGGGAGATAAAATTCCTGACTGGAAAGGGAAATATTTTGTGGCTACACTCAGAGGAAGTCATCTTCACATGATAGAGTTTGATTTAGAAAATAACTTGGTTTTATCCCACCAAAAACTATTCCAAGATGAATTTGGAAGACTGCGTGATGTGCAAACTGGACCTGATGGGTTTTTGTACATCCTTACAAGCAATCAAGACGGTAGAGGATTTCCAAATCCTAATGATGATAAAATTTTGAGAATTACTCCCATAAATGTAATCAATAGTTTTGAGGAATGTGCCGAATCAGGGAATCCAATATTGGAATCATATCCAAGACAGTGCAGAACTGAAGATGGCAAACATTTTGTGGAAATAATTTCTAAAATTCCTGAATGGGTTAGAAATACTGCAAAGTGGTGGTCATTAAATCAAATATCAGATAACGACTATTCATCAGGGCTCCAATATCTTTTAGAAAATAATATCATTTCAATGCCCTTTGGAATAATATTTGAAGGAGACTCTGAAGAAGAATTACCATCATGGTTACGAAAAGATGCTGGATGGTGGAGCCAGGGATTAATATCAGATGAAGAGTTTTTCAAAAACATTCAATGGATGATAAATAACGGATTCATCAAAATCTAGTCTTTAGGGATTTTACTTGATGGAATTGAAGGAATACGAATAAATACAAATTCTCTTTTCTTTCTGAAATTAAACATATCTTCCATATTTTGGAATTTTAATATAAACATCAAGTAGAAATTATTCTTAAATGAATTTGAAGAAAAAAATTTCTTACAAATTTAATTAATACTAGTTGAGATTTGTGATCTACTTTTTATTTAATGAATGCATATTGTATATCAGAAAGCTGACACAACATCCTATTGTCCAAATGCTGGTGATTGTTTACCGGTCTATGCATACAGCAAGGCTGAGTAAAGATTAATCCGCAACAGTCAGCTTTCAAATTTTTAAAAATACCACATAATCAACCATTATTATGAATATCAAAATAGGATGTACTGGGTGGGGTTATCAAGGATGGTCAGGTACATTTTATCCAAGAAATCTAAAGAGTCAAGATTGGCTCAGATATTATTCACAGATTTTTGAGATTACTGAAATAAACTCTACATTTTACAAAATTCCCTCTCAAGAGATAATAAGAAGATGGAATGCTGACACTCCACGGCATTTTAGATTTACAGCCAAATTTCCATCACTTATTACGCATGAAAAGAGGTTAGAAAAAGTAAATTCCGAAGTTTTTTCATTTTTATCTTCTCTTATTCCAATTCACGAAAAGGTTTCAGCCCTGGTTTTGCAATTACCACCATCCCTATCATTTGATGAGGCAAAACCAAGACTAGAAGAGTTATTTGATATTTTGCCTGATGATTTTTTGTATCCAATTGAAGGAAGACATGAATCATGGTTTTCAGATGAAGCACTGTCATATCTAAAACAAAATAAACACTGCCTAGTATGGAATGATGTTGCAGGAATAAACAATCCATTTCCAGTAACAGCAAATTATCTTTACGTTAGATTAATTGGAGATCGTTCCATTCCAGATTCAGAATTTGGTAAAGTTACAAAAGATAGAAAAGAAAAGATCACAGACTGGGCAAAGAAACTAGAAAGTATTCAAGACATTCCACTTGCAATGGTAATGACAAATAATCATTTTGAAGGGTTTGGTCCTGCTACTGCAAATTCTTTGCGGATGCAACTAGGAATGAGTGAGTTGATTTGGGAAGAGAAGAGACAAAAAACATTAGGTAATTTTTAAACAGAAATTCTTCAATAACTAGGGGAGCATTGAAGAATCTCTGCTATGCATCCAGCCAAACAATAGGATGTTACAAGTTATAGTACCTTTTTGATATTTAAGGCAATGATGCCATAGTGCTAGTGCCAAGTCCAATTGCCTCACCAAAATAATATCCTGATAGAATTGTTCCAGTAGACCAAACACATGAACCTCCAAATGTGTAAATAACAAATTTTGGAATTTTCATTTTTAATAATCCAGCTGGAACTGAAATCATTTCTCTCATTACTGGAACCATTCTTCCTAAAAATACAGCCTTGTCACCGTATTTTTCAAACCAAATCTCTACTCGCTCTAATTTTTTTTCAGATACTCGAACATATCGAAGATAACGGATTAAAACAACTCTACCTAGCTTTAATGCAATTAAGTATATTGCAGATGTACCTATAGTGGCACCTACTCCCCCAAGTAGAATCATAGGAATAAGACCAATTAGAGAGATACCTTGTTGAGATGCCAAGAATCCAGCAGTAGGAAATACTGCAAGAGTGGGAATTGGAGGAACAATAGTCTCAAGTAAGGCTGCCAAGAAGATTCCTTCGTAAAGATGCTCTCCTAAAAACTCTGCAATCCAGATAAGAAATGAATCAAATGGTTCCAATTGCTTCTGGAAATGAAATCTTACTAAATTACTTTCCGAGTGAAAACTATGATAGACTTAGTCACTACATGACAATTATGAGAATTTCGTAATATCCAAAACATATTTTCCAATCTTGTGAGAAAATATCAAAATTAACATTTTAAAAAAATCTGTGATCGGTTTTTTCATAAATTGCTTTTAAAAAATTTAACAGTTTATTTTTTCAGGTATAAATTTCTAAAATAAACAAAAGTGATCGATCATAAAATAGATCCATTAAATGAAATATTTCAAAATAAGAGATTTATAATTTAAAAAAAATTCGAATTTTAGGGGAGTAATGGAAGAAAAAGAATTTCGCCTAATGGCAGACATGTTAAAAATAGCAATCAAACAAGAAAGGGAGCTTACATCTGACGAGGTGTATGGATTGATGGCCTGCTTCAAACAATTAGCCATATTGAAATAATATTTTATAATTTAATTCATTTTTTTATTTTTGAGATTTAGATTCTTCAAAATACTCTGGTTCATATTTTTCATTAAGATAATTTACATCATAAATAAAAACTATGAAAAGTATCTATTAGTGTGAAAGAGCAAAATGAAAAAATCACATGTTGGGTATGCAGTACAGAGATTATCGAATATTTTGAAATACGTTACAAAGGTAAAAGAGGCAAATGTACTTGTTGTAACATTGATTTTCCTTTAGAATAATCAATTCATAGTTAAAAATAATTCAAATCATGGTTTTAGAAATACCTTTAGTGTATCAGGCTTTTTTGCATGAATTATTGCTTCTTGAAACTTCTCAAGAGGGAATGTAGAATCAATCATGTCATCAACTGCAATCATTCCGGTAGCGAGTGCATCAATTGCAGGTTTAAACAAACCACAACGAGAACCAACGAGGGTTATTTCATTTACTACAGCTGGAGTCAAATCTAAATTTTCTCTAGAAGCAATAGTTGATTTTAAGATTACAATTCCACGTGGTCTTGTTAGTTTCAAAGTATCAGAGAATCCTGAGTTACTACCTGTAGCTTCTATCACTAAATCAAAAGTAAATTCATCTGAGGGTTCAATTCCAATCTTTGTTTTGATTCCTAGTTTCTCTAAACTTTGTAGTTTATTTTTGTGTCTACCAAAACAGGTGATATTCTTACAAGATAACTTTATCACTCGTGCAATTAATTGTGCCAACCTTCCATCACCAATCACTGCAACATTCCATATAGGATCAAGTTTTACTTGTTCCTTGATTTCAAATGCTGCTGCTAGCGGTTCTACAAAGACAGCTTGTTCATCACTAATTGAATCAGGTAAAACATGCAAGTTTTTTTCTGGAAGTGAAACAAACTCTGCAAATGCTCCATTTCTTTTTAAAATTCCAAGAACTGTTCTGTTAGGGCAATGACGGGACATTCCGTTTTTACAAGAATTGCAAACTCCACATCCAGCATTAATTTCACCTACAACTCGTTTTCCAACTAGTTTAGAATTTTCTGATTTTTCTACAGTCCCGACAAATTCATGACCCAAGATTCCATTATACTTCATGTACCCGTTTAGGATCTCCAAGTCAGTTCCACAAATTCCCGCCAAGTTTACTCTAACTAATGATTCAGAAGAAATTGGTTCTGGATAGTTTTGATCAAAAATAATTTTTTTGCCATCAAAAAAAGCAGCTTTCATCAAATCATTTCATAAAGTATCCAATTTTAAAATACTGAAATTTTTTAAAATTAAAAGCTCAATTTTAAATAATTTAGTGAGGACAAAAATCATGCCAAGAATTTCACATTTCGATATACCTGCAGATGATCCTGAAAGAGCACAAAAATTCTACAAAGAAGTATTTGATTGGAAATTTGAGAAGTGGGATGGACCAATGGACTATTGGATGGCCACCACAGGAACAGAAGAGCCTGGAATTAACGGTGGGTTGTCAAAAAGAATGACAGGACAGATAGGAATCTCAAATACAATCAATGTTCCATCGATAAATGAATATTCTAAAAAAATTCTAGAAAAAGGAGGGCAGTTAATTGTTCCAAAAATGGCAATTCCAAAAATTGGATGGTTTGCCCAGTGCACGGATACTGAAGGGAACATGTTTGGAATTATAGAAATGGATGAGAAAGCGCATTAATCCATACAATTATGAAAATACAAATTTTACCACATTAGAAATAAATCTTGGAATTAGTAAAAAGTGCAGAACTACTTGCCAAAAAGAAACATGCAGGACATTTGAGAAAGGATGGCAGTACCTTCTCAAAGCATCTAGAAGATGTAGTGAACAGACTCAAGAGTTTAGGTGTTATTGATGATGAACTTCTAAGTGCGGGATGGCTTCATGAGATTATTGAAGATACAGATGTAAGTTTTGATAATTTGTATGAGCAGTTTGGAAATAGAATTACTGTAATTGTATCATCTTTGACTGAAGATAAAACACTACCTAGAAAACAAAGAGAAAAAACATACAGAATACAACTCAAGCAAGCCTCATTTGAAGCAAAATTAATCAAACTTTGTGATATTTCAGCAAACTTGAGTGATTTAAAAAATTATGATGCATCAAAATCAAAAAAACTAAGAGAGATAAAACAAAAGAGAAATCATTTATCAATCATTAAAAAGGATTTGATGAATTCAGATTTTCCTAAAATTACAACATTATTAGAAACAATAAATCATATTTTAAAGAGATATGGTCAAAGAGATATCAATTAGAATCAGAAAATAATTAATTGTCTAGCCATACTTCATATAGGCTAGATTAATAATCAGAAAGTTTTCTAAAAAATACAATTGAGTTACAAGTTTTTAGATCATGCAACAGATGCAATCATAGAGGTTACTGCAAAAGATATCAAAGAGGCATTTGCTGTAGCAGCAGAAGCAGAAATTAATCTCACACTTGATCAAGACAAAGTTGAAGAAAAAGAAAAGAGAGACTTCAATGCAAGTGGTAAAGACTTACGTTATCTTCTTTTCAGCTGGCTTGAAGAGATCCCATTTCTTATGATTACAGAAGGATTTGCAATAAAACGAATAGAGTTTGATCTTAAGGAAAAAGACGGTTATGCCATAAGTGCAACAGCATATGGGGAGCCACTTGATGTGCAAAAGCACAATTTCAAAGTAGAGATAAAGGCTCCAACATTTTATGACATGGAAATTAGAACAAATGGTGAAGTATACATGAGATTTTTACTTGATTTATGAGCGTGGTGAAAATTTCTTTGCTTAAAGCAAGAAGAAATTATACGTGTTTTTTAAAAATAAACTCTAGCAAGCATACATTGTGCTCATAAAATTATCTGGGTTATCGGCATTATTGTTATTGCTAGTTGTAATGACACCGGCTTATGCCAATGTAACTTCAATGTCCCTAGAAAAGGGGTTTTACACAACTGATGAGAGTTTCAAATTAATTGGAACCCAAGACGGGAAAGAAACCGTTTTCATCATAATTCGTGATGCAGGAGGTAATTTCAAAGGGATGCTATCTGATCCTTCACCAGATCAAGGGGAATTCACCGCAATTCCAAGACCGGTTCCAAATTTCTTTACCAGTGAAGGAATCTATAATGCAACAGCTTTTGTCGATAGTCAAAAAGAAGAAGAAGGGTTTACAATAAAACTAGAATTTGATGGAAAAAAATTGTTTGAAGTTCCAGACTTTGTATTAGAACTAAAATCTATTGCGAATAGATCAGTTGAAGTAGAAAAAACTATTTCATTTACTGCGGGTCTAATTGATAGCTCAATTACAGATGTAGTTTTTAGTTTAGAGGGAGAACCAACTGGTGCTACAATTGATTCTAGTACGGGCAAGTTTGTTTGGACTCCAACAAAATCACAAGGAAACATACAAGATGTCTTTTACACATTTGACATTGTTGTAAATAAGGGAAGTCAGGAAGACAGAGAAAAAATAACAATTACTGTAAAAAAGGCATATGAGGAGCCTGCACCAAAACCAAAACAAACCATACCGGAACCAGAACCTGAACCATTACAAATTCCAGCTTCATTCGTTGATGAAACAAAAGATCCGCAGAGTTATGTTGACAGATACAACAATGAGGCAAGCTACAAGAAATGGTTTGATGATAATTTTTCAGAGTATGAGTCAATTTATCAGGCAGTAGGAATTGAGGAGCCATTACAAATTCCAGCTTCATTCGTTGATGAAACAAAAGATCCGCAGAGTTATGTTGACAGATACAACAATGAGGCAAGCTACAAGAAATGGTTTGATGATAATTTTTCAGAGTATGAGTCAATTTATCAGGCAGTAGGAATTGAAGAACCTAAAGAATTAGCAGCATTTGTTGATCCAAATTTGGATCCTCAATACTATATTGACAGATACAATAGGGAAGACACATACAAGAAATGGTTTGATAAAACATATCCAGACATAACAATATACGATGCTGTAGGTATTCAAGAACCAGTAATTGAAGAACCAGTAATGGATGAACCAGAGAGTGGCGAGTGTGGAGAAGGAACTGATTTGGTAGATGGAGTATGTGTAATTATTGATAATTCTGGAGGAGGAGGTTGTCTCATTGCAACTGCAACATATGGTACAGAGATGGCCCCACAAGTTCAATTACTAAGAGAAATTCGTGATAATCAATTAATGAACACTGAATCTGGTGCATCATTTATGTCAGGATTTAATCAAATCTACTATTCATTCTCACCAACAATTGCAGATATTGAAAGGGAAAATCCAGTATTTAGAGAAGCAGTAAAGATTGGAATTACTCCATTACTATCATCATTGTCAATTCTATCATTTGCAGAATCAGAATCAGAAGTTTTAGGTTATGGAATAGGTGTCATTATGATGAATATAGGATTGTATTTTGTGGCACCTGCAATTATAATTTTAAAATCTAGAAAATACATGAAAATTTAAAAAATTTTGCAAATATTGTTAACCTCAATTGATCAAATGAGTAGTGAAATTAATTATCCAGTTTAATAAATTTCCCTTCAAGGAATTAATTAAAACTTGAAGATGAAAATAATTTTTAGTATACTATTTCTGCTTTGTATAGCATCAATTCAAAATGTATATGCTGAGCCAGAATTTGCCTTCAAATTTGGAACAGTAGGCTCAGACAAAGATGAACTTGACACACCAACTGATGTTATTATGGATAAAAATGGGAAAAATCTCTATGTTGTAGATAGCAAGAATAACAGAATTAATGTTTTTGAGGATGATGGGGACGATGATTTTCTTTATGGTTCATTTTGTGATATTGTAGAAATTCAGAATTGTAATAGTAATGCAGATGGTGCAGATGAAGATGGGGATGGTCAATTCAACGATCCTGTCAGCATTGCCAAGGATGCATTTGGGAAATTCTTTGTTGTAGATTCAGATAATGCTAGAATTCAGGTATTTGATGATGATGGAGAATTTCAATTTAAATTTGGTTCATCAGATAGTGGTATTGATGAATATCTTGGGTCAGCTATAGGAATCACAATACAAGAATCAACAAATAATATTTTAATTTCTGATATTGAAAGGGATTCAATTTCCGTTTTTGATTCTTCAGGTGATTTTCTGTTTAAATTTGATTCATTTGATGGAAACGATGATTTTCAAAATCCAACAAACATGATAATGGATAACTCTGAAGATATGTTATATGTTACAGATTCAGGAAATGATAGGATTATAATTTTTGAACTAGTTGACGATACAACTTGTCCTAGTGGAACTGAGGAATCAGTTGATGGTGTTTGTTTTGTCAAACAGTTTGGCACTTCAGGGGATGATAATGGGGAATTTGATGATCCCTCGGGTCTAGCATTTGATTCAACCAATAATCTACTTTATGTTTCAGATACGGACAACGATAGAATACAGATATTTGAAATAATTGATGGTACAACTTGTCCTAGTGGAACTGAGGAGGTTATAGATGGTGTTTGTTTTGTAGAAGAATTTGGTACTTTGGGAACAGGTAATGGGAATTTTGATTCTCCTATGGGAATAGCACTTGATCCAACAAATGAATTATTGTTCGTAGCTGATTCAGATAACGATAGAATACAAGCATTTAATGTAAATCCAGAACCAGTTGCATTAATTCCAGATAAGCCAGACAATCTAAAGGCATTTCCAGTATCACCAACTTCAGTAATGATTTCTTGGGATGAACCGATAATGGATGAAGATGTACCTAAAATCACGGGATACAAGATAGAATACAAAATTAGTTCAGGAGACTTTATCATAATTACTGCAAACACTGCAAGTACATCTACATCATTTATTCATCAAGGACTGGATTCAGATGAAGTTTATTTTTATCGGGTATACTCTATTAATTCAGAAGGCACAAGTGTTTCTTCATCAACTGTCTCTGTAAAACCAGAACATACCACAACTCCTACAGCATTAACTGCAACAGCAATTTCTCCCAGTCAGATAAAGCTTTCATGGTTACCACCATCAGAAACGTTTGGTCAAACAATTAAAGGATATGAAATCAAACGAGAAATTATTCCAGGAGTCTATGATGATGTAGGTGAGACAAATGGCAGCACTAGAACATTGATTATTAGTAATTTAGCAACTGACAAAACATACTCTTTTGCAGTAAGTGCAAAGATTGGGTTTGGTTCTACACAAGAATCAAACACAGCATCAGCAACTCCAAGAAATGATTCTGTAGATACAACAGAAGAACCTATAGAATCTACGGCAGTTCAAATGACAGTTTCTTCACCACCAATAAAATTAACAGCAACAGTTGTTTCAGGAACTCAGATCAATCTATCATGGAGTCCACCAGTTATGGATGGAAATACTCCAATAACAGGTTATAAAATTGAAGTGAAAAAAGATAGTAATCCATACACTACATTAGTTGAAGATTCTGAAAGTACAACTAGAACATACTCACATACAAACCTAATTACAAATACAAAGTATACGTATAAGGTCTCAGCAATTAATAATGTAGGAACAAGTGAGCCATCAAATGAATTTTCTGCTACACCAAAATCAACAAATGTCCAAATCAGTCCTATAGGGAAACTTACAATTGACGAAGGAAAATTCCTATCTTTTATTGTTAAACTTGTAGATAATTCAGTAAAGGATGTCGTATTTAGTTTGGAAAAAAATCCACCAGCGGGTGCAAAAATTATTTCAAACACAGGCATGTTTTCATGGACTCCATCAACATCAGATGGTGGGAAAACATACACATTTGATGTTGTAGCAAAAAAGGATGGATTATCAGATAAAAAAGCAATTACAATTACTGTAAATGATATTGTAGGTAATTCAGAACCTGAAACAGAGCCAGAAACAGAGCCAGAAACAGAGCCAGAAGAGCTTGGATTAGCATCATTCGTTGATGAAACAAAAGATCCGCAGAGTTATGTTGACAGATACAACAATGAGGCAAGCTACAAGAAATGGTTTGATGATAATTTTTCAGAGTATGAGTCAATTTATCAGGCAGTAGGAATTGAGGAGCCATTACAAATTCCAGCTTCATTCGTTGATGAAACAAAAGATCCGCAGAGTTATGTTGACAGATACAACAATGAGGCAAGCTACAAGAAATGGTTTGATGATAATTTTTCAGAGTATGAGTCAATTTATCAGGCAGTAGGAATTGAAGAACCTAAAGTTGTAGAGAAAAAGTTTGGAATATGTGGTCCCGGAACAAAGCTTATCGAAGGGGTGTGCACAATTATTGAGAAACCAGTTGTAAAACCTTGGTGGCAATTTTGGTAAGTATCAAAAAGGGTTAAGTTTTAATCATAATGTTTTATCAGAACTAACATGGGAAAGCTAAGTCGAAATCTTAGAATTTGTGGTGACTGTGGTATTGCATATACTTCTGTCAGCTTTACAAAATACATAGACCAATGTCCTATGTGTAAATCAAGGAGATTTGAAGCAATTCCACTAAATATTGATAAGGATTAAGTTACAATCATTGAGCACTAAGATGACTTTGGTTTGATTGGATATCAATGATTGAGTTTTGAACATATTCCATTGAACAAGTTTGAGAACAAAAATCACTATACCGATTCTCAAATTCAATATTGCAATTCTTGCAAGTTCTTTTCATAATGGCAATATCTATTTTTAGCATATAATCAGAAAGTTATTTTATTCATAGTGCTAATTTGTGGTAAAAAAAGTAGGCTAGATTTTTTAATAGAGGGGTTTTCTTGTAATCAATGTCTGAAGATCCAGAAATTCAAAAAATAATGCAAAAAAAATTAGCAGAAATGCTTGATCAAAAAAACCAGCCAAAAATTGAGCCTGGAATAATAGATTTGAATGGAACAAATTTTGATCAGGTAGTATCAGCTGATAATCCAACATTAGTAGATTTTTGGGCAGAATGGTGTGGTCCATGCAAGTCTATGCATCCAATATTTGAGAGTCTTTCAAAAAAATACCCCAATGTGAAATTTGCTAGAGTGAATGTAGATCAAAATCAGAATATTTCAATGAAGTTTGGCGTACAATCAATTCCAACATTTATCATGTTTAAGTCAGGCCAGATTGTAGATAAAATGATGGGAGCAGTTGGAGCCCCCGGAATTCATATGATTTGTAAAAAACACACTCAATAATTAATAACCATAAATTGGTTCTTTTTCTCTCTGAATTCTAACTATATCATTTAGAATTTCTTGTTCTTCAGGACTTAGTTTATGCATATACTTGGTAAGTAATTTTTTAGCTTCAGGGGATGGAGGAAACGTATAGAAAACTTCTTCTTCAAAAATTTGTCTTCCAATTGTCACATCGTTAACAGAACATGCAACTTCATCACCTGCCTTTGCAGAAGATACTGTTTTTTTATCAAGTTGTAATTGGTGAATTGTTCCAACTTTACGTCCAGACATATTCATAAATGGGATTTTATGTTTTAGAGTTCCAACATCTACACGAACACCAAATACTGCAGGATTGTTATTTCTAAAGACCATTCCTTTAAGAAAACTAAATTTTGCTATGGGGGTTAATTCTGCAAACATTGCATCTTCTTCGTTTGCAGTATCTTCTTCAACCCATGCATTGTAATTGTCAATCAGGCTATAGATTACTCGATCCTCAAAAATTTTGATATGGCTATCTTCAGATTCCTCTTTTGCATCAGGTAAAATCTTTACATTAAATGCCAAAATTATTCCAAGATGTCTATCATTTTCTTTGATTGCTTTGGCTTCCATTATGTCTCGTCTATTCACAGGGCCTATGTCGGCTTTTGCCACGGGTACTTGTGATCGTCTTAGCATCTCAACAATTGCCTCAAGCGAACCTATAGTGTCACATTTGAGGATTATTCCATTTGTTTCGGTATCAATGAAGACCGATTTCATTTCAGCCTCAATTAGTTTAGTAAATTTTTCAATCTCAGCATCATTTCTAGCAACATACAGAGTACTTCCAGGAAGTACACCTTCAAGATCTGGAGATGCAATTTTTAGGCCAGCTGCTGCGTCAACTTGTGGTACTGGTTTGAATTTATCTCGAGGATCTCGCATTTCATCAAGAGGTTTTGGTAATAATATGGCCTTAGGTTTTGTAACAATTACAGAATCTCTTTTTGCTACAACAATGCTATTTTCTTTTTTTATTGATCCATCAATTAGAATGATGTTGGCAGTTTGTCCCAATCCTACTTCATCATTTACTTCCAAAACTATTCCACGTGGTTCTTTTTCTTCCTGATTGAGCCTTTTCTGAAGATATTGTTGAGTCAATCCTACTAAAACACTTAGAAGTTCAGGTATTCCAACACCAGATCTTGCAGAGATTGGAACAATGGCAATTTCGGATTTAAAGTCTTTAACACGATAAAATGCCTCTGATTGATATCCAAGAATTGACAGGGTACCTACAACATCATAGATTTTTTGATCAAGATCAGTCTGAATTGATGCGTCTTGTTCTTTGATTGCTTGGGAAATGAATTTTGTTTCTGATTTTCTCCATCCAGAAATTTGATCACATTTGTTCAGAGCTACTACAAAAGGCACTTTCCTGCTCTGCAAGATTTTCAGACTTTCATTGGTTTGCGGTTGAAATCCACGATTTACATCAACTACTAAAATTGCAATATCAGCAGCTGAACCCCCACGTGAACGAAGATTTGTAAAAACTTCATGTCCGGGTGTATCTATTACTAAAATTCCAGGTACCTTGTGTTCTGCCTGTTCAAGTTTTTTGTATAGTATTCCACATGTTTCTTTGATTGTCTCAGATGGAAGAAAGCTTGCACCAATATGTTGAGTAATACCTCCTGCTTCTCTACCTTGAACCCCAGTTCCACGAATTCTATCTAAAAGAGATGTTTTTCCAGAGTCTACGTGACCAAGAACTGCCACTATGGGCTGACGAATTTGCAAATCAGATCACTCAAATGCTACCCTCGATTCGTGATCAAAACTTTCTTGTGAATCTGATGCGTGAATAATGTTTTCACTAAATCCTAATCCATAATCTCCTCTTATGGAACCAGGTTCAGCTTCAAATGATTTTGTAGCTCCAATCATTATTCTAGTAGTTGCAATTGCATTATTACCTTCAATAATTGCTGCAACTACAGGTCCTGATGTGATAAAGGATGTCAATTCACCAAAGAATGGTTTGTCTTTATGCACACCGTAAAAGTTCTCTGCTTGTTGTTGAGAAAATGTAAACATCTTTAATTTTATTAGTTTGAATCCTTTTTTTTCAAATCTTGATATTACTTCACCAACTAGATTTCTAGCTACTGCATCTGGTTTTACAATGAATAGAGATTGTTCAGTCAATGCTACTTCTTTCTAATGCCGCCTTTGACGTATTTCTTTGTCCACTTTAATTTTCTTGGATCACGTTTTAATTCTAGCATATTCTTTTTGCATTTTGAAGAGCAAAACCATAAAACGGTTCCATCATTTTTGGCAAGCATTGTTCCAGAACCTTTGGCGACAGGTCTGTCACAGAAATTACATGGTTTAACTAAAAGACTCATATCATATCACCTATTTGATTTTCTTTGCTTCTCTCTCTGTTTCTCTTAGCATTAGAATTTCTCCTACTCTAACAGATCCTTTGACGTTTCTTGTAAGTATTCTACCTTTATCTTTACCAGTAAGAACTTTCACTCTAACCTGAATAACTTCACCAGCAATGCCAGTTCGTCCAACAATTTGAATAATTTCAGATTGAACTACTTCTTCAGCGTTTTGACTCATTCTTCAGTCTTACCGCCTTTAATTTTAGCAATTGATGATACAACTTGGTCTACGATGTGTTGTGCATCACCAGCATCCAAAATTGCTGCAGCGGCAGAAGTGATATCAATACCCAAAGACTTACCTAATTCTTGTTTGTTTGGTACAAATGCATATGCTGCACCTTGTTCCTCACATAGAATTGGAAGATGTGCTACTACCTCAGGTGGTTCTACATCTTCAGCGATAACAATTAGTTTGCTAGTACCACGTTCGATTGCCTTTGTGGCTTCGTTAGTTCCTTTCTTTACTTTACCGCTAGTTGATGCTACTCTAACTGCCTCTAAGATTGGATTTACGAGGTCCTCTGGCGTTTCAAATTTAACATAATATGATTTTCCCATACTTCGTCACCCTTAGGGTTCATTCTCCATTCTCTCAAAACGTTGGAATGGTTTTAAAAGTGTTATCGGGAAATGATTGTCTTGACTTTTTTGAGGTATTCAGACATCAAAGAGTCTAGTTTATCTTGATTTTCAGCTTCTGCATATACTCTAACTATTGGTTCTGTTCCACTAGGTCTAATCATTACCCAGTTTTTGGGATCATTTGAAATTTTGATTCCATCTGTGACATCTGAGTTTGGGAACGCTTCTTTAAGAGAAGAGATCAATTCTACTACTTTTTCAGGGGGGCATGATACCTTGTCCTTTGTAGTAAAGGAAGGAGGTAAAAGAGAAACCTCATCAGAAAGGGATTTTCCAGAAGTTGCTAAAAGATCAAGCATTAATCCTAATGTCATACAACCATCTCTTACTTGGTTATGCTTGCCATACATGAATCCACCATTTTCTTCAAATCCAATTAAAGCATTAGTTGGAACCATCTTTCGGGACACTTCAACACTTCCAACTTTGGTACGGATAACTTTGGAATTAAACTTCTCAGAAATTTTTTCTATATTAGATCCTGAATTCAAACAAGTTACAACCAAAGAGTTTGGGTTATTCGATAAGATATGTTGGGTTAGTAAAAGTGCAGACTTGTCACCAGTTAAAATATTACCTTTATCATCACAAAAGATACTTCTATCCCCATCACCATCAAAAGCAATTCCAACATCTGCATGATTTTCAAGTACTGTCTTTGAAAGTGCTGAGAGGTTTTGAGGTGTTGGCTCTGAACCTCGTCCTGGGAAATTGCCATCAATATTTTGATTTACCAAAAAAGTTTCACACTGTAACTTTTTACAAAAATCTGGTGCAGATACTGCCTGTGCACCATTTCCTAAATCTAAAACAACTCTAAACTTTTTTGATTCTATAATACTAGAATCAATATGAGCCAAAATTCCATTAAGGTAGGTCTCAATTGTCCTCTCCTCTGTTCCTGTAGTACCCCATTTGGGAGGATTTGTAATCCAGTTTTTTTTAAGGTAAATATCTTCAATTATTAATTCATCATCTCGGGAAATCTCTACACCATCTTTTGCAGCAGGCTTGATGCCATTGTATTGTGGTGGGTTGTGTGATGCAGTTATCATGATACCACCAGAATATCCTAAACTCTTTACACCAAATTCAAGACATGGTGTTGGAACAATTCCTGCAACATTACAGTCAATACCAATTGAGTTAAGAGCTGAGCTTACAACCTTGCATATGATAGGACTTGATTCTCGTCCATCATATCCAATTAAAACAGGTCCTCTCTCAAAGTAAGTTCCAATAGCCAAAGTCATATCATGTACAAATTCTAAAGTAAAATCTTCGGAGAAAACACCACGTATTCCATTAGTTCCAAAAAATTTTGCCATGAAAGTATTCAATAATAGATAAATTTGTGTTTAATGGCAAAATCGTTGCGGGAGTCGCCCAGCCTGGTCAAAGGCGTAGGGCTTAGGACCCTATCTCTTAGGAGTTCGTGGGTTCAAATCCCACCTCCCGCACCATTTTATTTCTGTGAATGATTAATAATGAGAAAGTCTTCATCAAACAAAGTCATGAAAAAGACAGTAGTTGGAATTACAGTTGTTGGTAAAGATAGAGAGGGAATTGTAGCTGTATTTACTAATTTTGCATTTTCAAAAGGCGGTAACATTGAGAAAGTAAATCAGAATGTAATCAAAGGTCTTTTTGGAATGTATTTAGAAGTATCATTCTCAAAATCACTGGATGTAAAGAAATTTGATTCAGAGATTCAAAATTTGGCTAAAAAAGAAAAGATGGATGTAAGTACTCATCATGAAACTAATTCACAAAAAAATATTGCAGTATTTGTAACAAAAGAGCCATTATGTCTTGAAACTATTCTTAAAAATGCAAAGTCTCTAAAAGGAAAAATATCAGTTATAGTTGGTACTGAAAAAACATTAGAGCCACTAGCAAAAAAAGCAAATATTCCATTTGTATCAGTAGAAGAAAAAAATCAAGACAAAGCAGAAGAGAAAATTATTCAAATCTGTAAAAAATATGACATTGATTTGATCACACTTGCAAGATACATGAGAATTCTTAGCCCTAACTTTGTTTGGAGATATCCAAATAGAATCATTAACATTCATCCTTCACTGTTGCCTGCATTTCCAGGCGCATTAGCATATGCACAGGCTTTTGAGAGAGGCACAAAAATTGTTGGTGTAACTTCACATTACGTTACGGAAAACTTGGACCAAGGACCAATAATATTTCAAGATTCATTCAAGGTTGATCCTAATGATACTCTTGAAAAAATAAAAGCAAAGGGGCAAAAACTAGAGGCAGATACACTGCTCAAAGCAACAAAGATGCATCTAGAAAACAAGCTGGAAGTTCGCTGGAGAAAGGTTCACATCAAATCTAAGTGAATCAGATGGTAGAAATTAAATCTCAATTTGATCCAAATCTTAGAAGATTAATTTTAAAGAAAAAACAAGTTGCAGTTATTCCAGTAGGTTCAATTGAGCAACATGGTCCACACTTGCCAATATCAACTGATACAGATATTGTAACGGAAGTTGCAAAAAGAATTTCCGAGATAAAGGGATTTTTCCTACTTCCAACTATCACATATGGCGTTTCATTTGAGCATGCACCATTTTTCAATCTAAGTATTAAACAATCAACTCTCCGTACAGTTATCTCTGATTTGTGTATGTCATTATTATCAAATGGCATTAAAACAGTTTTCATAATTAATGGGCATCATGGTAATCTTAAACCAATAAAAAATATGGATACCAGATTAAAGAAACTCTCAAAAAACAAGCTAAAGGTTTTTTCATTATCATATTGGCATTTTATGAAAAGGGAGTTTGATCATGCAGGGTTTGTCGAAACATCACTAATGCTTGCAATATCAAAAAATGTCAAAATGAATTCGGCTAAAAAAGGACTCATCACAGACAAAATGACAAAAAAAGAAATTCAAAAACTTGGAAAACTGGCAAATCAATCATTTCCAAAAGCTACCAAAAATGGAATTTGGGGAGATCCAACAAAAGCTACAAAGAAAGATGGACAAGCAATTTTAGCTGAAATCATCAATAATCTATCAAAAAGGTGTCAAACTTGCCTTACTGGGCATAGCTCATAGTTTCACCAATGGAAATTTAATATAACGCCTCAATATCCAAGTCAATAAGTGATTATAGATGTCCGTTGATATGGCAGTAAAAGTATTGGATGAGAGTATTAATCAAGTCGTATTGATAAAGCTCAAAGGAAACAAAACCATTAGAGGAATGCTTCTAGGTTTTGACCAACACATGAACCTGCTACTCGATTCTTCAGAGGAAATTCCTGCTGAAGGCGATTCTAAAAGCCTTGGAAGCATTGTAGTTAGAGGAGACAATGTCGTTATGATATCCCCTCCACCAGCACAACATTAGGTGATTTGAGATGACTAAAGGCACAACTTCTATGGGTGGTTTTACAAAGAAAAAAGTTCACATCAGATGTAGACGATGTGGTAAAAACTCACTCCATAAGCGTCATCATGAATGCGCAAGTTGTGGATTCCCAGAGGCTAAACGCAGAAAGTATTCCTGGATTAAATGGTATACATAGATGCAAGAAATTGTTTTAATTCTTAGTTCATTAGCAGGTGTTGCAACGGCTGCTGCAGTACGAAAAATGCCAAGAGACAAAAATCAATTACTTAGTTTAGGAGCTAGTTCTCACATTAAAAGTCAAATTAATTCCCTAAAAATTGAAAAAGATATTCTAACTAAAACAATTTCAAGATTATATCAAGCAGACACAGAATTTTCTAAAATTCAAAAAGATAAATTATTACTCAAATATCAACATCAGTTAGGAATTGTTTTAGCAAAGCTAGAAAAACTAGACCAAGCAAGCAAGCACCCTGACTTAGGTCCAGTTGGCGATGGTTTGATTACTTTGATGGATCAAAAACTATCAAAGCTAGATGATAGGTTGTATGAGTTATCATCAAAGATTGTAACTTCAAAAGTTGAGACAGAAAGTAAAGAAAAAGAAGTAAAGAAAGAACCAAAACAAGATATTTCAAAGTCTTTCAAAAATACATTCAACTTTGACATCCCAAAAAAGACAGAATCAAAACCAATAGAGATTCCTGCAACAAGATCAAGACAATCATTTGAATTAACTACACTAACAAACATTTCAAAAAATGAACCAAAATTCCCACTGTTTGAAAAAGAAGAAAAACAGGTTGTCAAACCAATGCCAGAGCCAAGAGTAATACAAACTGAACTAATCAAACCTAAAGAAGATATAGTTGAAGAAATAATTCAACCAAAACCAAAAGTAGAAGATAAAATAGAGATTATTCAAACAGTTACACCAAAGCCAGAAGTAAGGATTGAAACTAAACCAGACATTAACAAAGAAGTAGCAAAAATTACAGAACATAAAGCATTACCAGAACCAGAAAAACCAAAGACTACAACATTAGACGATGACTTTGATGATGATACCGATGATTTGGATAAAATCAAAGGAAACATCATGAGAGTTTTGTCAAAGCTCGATCAAGCAGAGGTAGAGTAATTGTCTTTCGATAATGCCATCGTGGCATTGTCAAATGATGCATTAAAGTCGGTTAAAGACAATTTTGTCATCGGTTTAGGCAGTGGTAGGGCAGCTACTACACTTGTAAAATCACTTGGAAAATTAATCAAACTAAAAAATTATAGTATCATAGGAATTCCAACATCATTGCAAATCAAATTGATTGCAGAAAAAGTAGGCATTCCATTAGCAGAGGCTGATCAAGTTAATCATATTGATATCGTATTCGATGGAGCAGATCAAATTGATTCTCAAAAATATGTTATCAAAGGAGGCGGAGGAGCATTATTACGAGAAAATATTTTGTTTAGTCTTGCAAAAAAAGTTGTAGTGATGGCAGACAAGACAAAGTTTGTAAAAAATTTCACAAGAACTATTCCAGTAGAAATCCATCCACTTGCAAGAAATTCAGTAGTAAGATCTATTGAGAAATTAGGAGGAAAGGCAGAATTACGCTCACTAGATAGAGGATATCCATTTTTTACAGAAAATGGCAACATAATCTTAGATTGTGATTTTGGAACAATAAAGAATCCCAAAGTTCTTACTCAGAAAATTAAGCAAACAACAGGAGTTTTAGAGTCGGGTATTTTTCTAAGAAAGCCAGATATTATTTACAGAGCCAAATCAGATGGTAAATTTGATATTATCTAAAATTCATTTCATTATCTATTTTTACCAAATGGACCCTGATGATCAGTCAAACAACATGCACACTGTTTAGTATAACATTCATCAATTTTTTCATGCCCACAAGAACCACAATGACAGAAATTATCTGATGTCATGGTTCTAGGCAGGAATCTTTGTAGTTAAACTAGTGCTATATTTTCATTTATGATAATTAGCAAAAAAGTTGATAATCACTTTAACTTTCTTTGTGCATGGCAAAGAAACCTGTAAAAAAACTAGCATCAACACCAGCAAAGTCAAGTTTTTCTGAGTTTGATAGAGTTTTTGACAATTTTAGAAGAGATTTAGAAAAATCATTTTCTTCTTTCCCAAAAATAGATTTTTCATCATTTCCGAAATTGTATGAAACTGGATGTGACGTAATTGATGAGGGAAAACAATTCCGTATGAAGATGAATATGCCGGGATTGAAGAAAAATGAGATCAATCTCAATGTAACAGATAATTCGATTGAGGTGACAGGAGAGCACAAAGAGGAAGAAAAGAAGAAAAATTATTTGAGAAAGGAAAGGCATAGTATGTCATATTTTCAGACCATACCATTGTCTGAGAAGGTAATTCCTGGAAAAGTAAAGGCAAAACTGACTGATGGTGTTTTAGATGTGACTCTACCAAAAAGCAAACCCACACAAGTACAAAAGAAAAAATCAGTTAGTGTACAATAATTTTATTTTTTTTTTGTTTCACATAATCTAAGATACGAACTGAAAACGATCTTGTTTGTATCCTTCTTGTAATTTACCCTCTATTGGTATTGGATTTCCACAAAATTCACAACAATTTTTCTTATCAAGATGCCACTCTCGTATACTAAATCCATAACGATTTACAACTATTTTGTTACATTCAGAACAGTATGTGTGCTCCCATTTGTGACCAGGAATATTTCCCAAATACACATACTTCAAACCCACATCTTTTGCAACGTGATAATGTTTTTCCAAAGTTTCAACAGGAGTGCTAGGATACTCCATCATTTTGTAATCAGGATGAAATCTCAAGAAGTGAATTGGCATTTCAGGTCCAAATTCATCATAAATGAATTTTGAAAGTTTTCTTGCATGATCTAGATTATCGCCTACTTTGGGAACAATCAAATCAGTTATTTCAACATGAATTTTTGTTTTATCTCTAATTTCTAAAAGAGTGTCAAAGATTGGTTGAGGATCAGGAACTCCAATAAATTTCCTAGTGAATTCTTTTTCTGCGCTTCCTTTGAAATCAACAGTGATTCCATCAAGAAATTCATTCATCATTGAAACTGATTCAGGAGTATCATATCCATTTGAGACAAAGACATTGAACAAGCCTTTCTTTCTGGCAGCTATTCCACAATCTCGGGCAAATTCAATAAAGATGGAGGGTTCATTGTATGTGTAAGCAATTCCATGTGCACCATATTTTACTGCAGTATTTGCAACTTCATCAGGAGTCATATCAATTCCTTCAACAGTTCTACGCTGACTGATATCAGAATTTTGGCAATATCTACAGAGCCAATTACATCCAGTTGTGGCAATAGAGTATACTTTGCTACCAGGGTTATAGTGAATTAGTGGTTTTTTTTCAATAGGGTCAACATGACCTGAAATTACTTTACCGTAAGCGTATAATTGCAGTTTTCCATTTTCATTTCCTCTAATTCCACATAAACCAATTTGCCTTTTACCAATTTCACAATAACGTGCACAAGCTGTACACTTTACTTTGTCATCAGGTAATGTCTCATAAAGTTCTGCCTCTTTTCCAAGTAAAGTTGTCAATGTTTTTTATTGTGTTTTTACGTATTTAACAAGTATGAATGAGTTAAAGAAACTTTCTGATTCTGATGGTAAAGAATTAGTAATGATGGCAAGAAAAGCTGTAACTGAATTTTTGAGAAATGATTCAAAGATTGAAGAGCCTTCATTTAATTCTAAATTTAATTTTAATTCAGGTGTTTTTGTTACTTTAAACAAACAAGATTCATTGAGAGGATGTATCGGATATCCTCTTCCAGAAATGAAATTATCAAAAGGACTAGTTGATGCTGCAATATCTGCTGCAACTCAAGATCCACGATTCAGTCCAGTAACTCCTGAAGAATTAGACAAGATTGTTTTTGAGGTGACAGTTCTCACTCCTCCAGAAGAAGTTAAAGTGAATAATTTTTCAGAATATCTTACAGAGATCAAAGTTGGAAAAGATGGATTAATCGTAGAAAATCCATTTACATCAGGTTTACTTTTACCACAAGTCCCTATAGAGTACAACTGGAGTGTAGAAGAATTTCTTGAATACACATGTCAAAAAGCAGGGCTAGAAAAAGATGCATGGAAAGACAAAGAAACTAAAATCTCAAGATTTCAAGGAATGATTTTCAAAGAAGAGTCACCTAATGGAGAAATAATCAGAGAATCGTCTAATCATTTTTTATAAAATAGTGTGTAAAGTGTGTTGATGATCAGAGAGCCGATTGTTGCAGGTCAGTTTTATCCTGATAGAAAAGAGGATTTGGAAAACCTGATTCAATCTTGTTTTAATCACAATCTTGGTCCCGGTTCAGATTCAATAGAATCAACAGAGAAGGTTTTAGGAATTGTTTGCCCACATGCTGGATATATTTACTCTGGGCCCACTGCATGTCATTCTTACAAGGCCATCTCATCTCAGAATCCTGAACTTGCAATAATTATCGGACCAAATCACTTCGGCGTAGGAAAAGATGCTGCTACCATGATTGATGCACAATGGAAGACACCTTTAGGGATGGTTCAAGTAGATTCAGATTCAGCAAAACAAATAGCAGAAATATCAGAGTTTATTGAAATTGACGAGTATTCTCACTCTCAAGATCATAGTTTAGAAGTACAGATTCCAATGCTGCAGGGAATACTTTCAAATGAATTTCAAATTCTTCCCATAATTTTGCGTGCACAAGACATGAAAGCCGCTATGGATGTTGGAAATGCAGTATATGAAATTGCAAAAAAGAAAAATGCAATAATTATTGCCTCATCTGATTTTACACATTATGAAGAAAATTCATTTGCGCATCAACAAGACAAATCGCTGATAGAACCCATCTTAGATTTGGATGTGGATAGATTTTATCAAGTGTTGTATGAAAAAAGAGTAACCGCCTGTGGGTATGGAGCAATGGCTTCAGCGATGATTGCATGTAAAAAGTTGGGTGCTAGAAAAGGGGAACTTCTAAGCTATGCAACAAGTGGGGATGTATCAGGAGATACAGAATCAGTAGTAGGTTACGGCTCAATAAAATTTGTTTAGTTAAAAAAGAAAATGTTTACTTTTTCCCAAATTTTCCACGCAGTGGAACAAAAACATAATGTGATTCATTTTTGATTTCAATAATTCCTTTGAATGTTTTTTGTAACAAAACTAATGATTGTGATGAATCACCAACGGGTGCAAGTATGAGTCCACCTTCTTTTAGTTGCTCAATTAGAGGTAAAGGGATTTCAGTACATGCTGCAGTAATAATGATTCTATCATAAGGCGATTCTTTTGCAAATCCAACACTGTCATCACCAAGAATTACATGAACATTATCTATGTTTAATTTTTTTAGGTTTTCTTGTGCAAATTTTACGAGTTCAGAATATCTTTCAACAGAATATACAGTTCCTTCTCCTACCAAGTAAGAAAGAATAGCAGTTTGCCATCCAGAACCAGTACCTATCTCAAGTATTTTTTGTCCTTCCCTAACATCCAACCATTCAGTCATTCTTGAAACTACACCTGGTTGAGAAATTGTTTGTTTGTTCTTGATAAGTAGTGGTTCATTGTTATATGCATAATCTAATTCAGATTCTGGAACAAATTCATGTCTAGGGATATTTCTAAAAGCATCCTCAACATTTTTATCATTTAAAAATCGTGAATTTTTTAAATAATTAATTAAATCATTTAATGCTGTTTGGTATTTTTTTTCTATTGTTTTATTTCTCAATTAAACAAGTTGGTGTTTTTTCCAATTAAAACACTCTGCAAATTATCCTAAATGATTTTAATTATCAGTGTTTGTTTCAGAATCAGAATGTCTTATAGAATTCATAAATTCAGGATGTTCTAACAATAATTCTATCATTTGTTGACGTAAATCTTCATCATCCATTATTGAATCAAGTATAGGATTCATCATTTGTTCAGACATCTTTGACATGTGTGAGGGATTTTGGATCATTAGTTGGTGCATATCATAACTCATACCAGAATTAACCCAAAACTCATGCATAATACCCATCATTCTATCTGAATTTGAAAATCCGATGGAAGGAGAAATAGAGTTAATCTGATAATTTGGACACCATAAACATGAAGAGCCATGCATTCCAGACTTCATCATTGGGTGATGAACTGAATCCATCCACTTTGAATGCATTTTTAGAGAGTTTTCCATGTTAGAGTGTTTTTTCATTGCTTGAATCATTTTTTCACGTAATTGAGGATCACTTGCCATAGGGCCCAAGATATTTTTCATTAATTCAGGATTCACCTTCATTTGAGATACCCAATCATTCATCGTGTTCATCATAATAATTGGATTTTTCTGCATCATCTCATGCCAATGATGCATTAGTTTTTCATTTGATACCATATTTTGCATTAGTTGATTCATCATCTCAGGACGATTACTCATAATTGATGAATCATAGTTGCCATATCCTCTATCAATCAGTTTTAGATATGTTGAAGGCATCACACAAGTAGGAGTACCATCATTTTTTTGCAATAACAAATGACCAGATTTACAGGTAATAGTATCTGGATCTGCAGTATTTTTCCATTGATGATGTGGAGACATATTTTGTGCAAAAGAATTTTCAAGTGATATCATAGAAATACTAAGAGCAATCAAAAGTAAAAAAGCAAAATAAAAATTCAATAGAATAAATTTAATTTTTATTCATAAAAAGTCATCGCATAAAATTAGGTAAAATTTAATTTATTTTTCTTTCGACTAGTTTGCCGTGTCCAAGTTTACCAATGACTTCAAAGTTTTCAGCAATAATTTCTCCACGCACAAGTGTTTTTACGGGCCATCCTTTTAGAATTCTTCCCTCATATACAATATAATCAGAAAAGCCTCCAAACAAATCAGATGTAACTTTTTTCTCTTTTTTCAAATCTATCATAGTGATATCTGCATCAGAATTCTTTTCAAGCGTTCCTTTTTTAGGATACATTCCAAAAATTTGAGCAGCGTTTTGACTAGTAAACTTTACAAATTGCTCTAGAGTTATTCTATTTTGATTTACCCCATCATTGAGCAGGATTGGGAGTACAGTTCCAATTCCTGGAAAACCTGCAAGAGCCCCCCAAACATCATCGCCACCAAGTTTAAGTTTTAATTGATTTGCAACATGATCTGTACCAATTGTGTTTATCAAATTGTTTGATAAAGCGCTCCAAACAGCCTTGGAGTCTTTTTCTGTTCTAATTGGAGGCATAACTTTAGCTAAATACCCTTGTTGTTTCTCATAAGATAGCGTTAGATAGTGTGGGCAGGTTTCAACAAAAATTTTAGTCCCAAGTTTTCTTTCTTCTTCAATCTGTGCAAGAGCCCTCTCAGAACCAATATGCACAAAATATATTACACAATTGTAATCTCGTCCAAATTTAGAAACTGTCTTGATTGCTTTTGCCTCAGACTCTGTAGAGCGACTTTCAGACCAGGCATGCAATCCATCTTGGTTTTTCTCTTTTGCAGTTTTAATTCCACAACCACATGACTCATAGTCTTCAGCATGAACTAGTACTGGACAACCAAGTGATGCTGCAGTCTTTACTGTCTGTTCAACTATTTCATCAGTTACATCAACTTGGGCTGCAACAAGATCAGATGAATCAGGCGGCATATCCATGTAAACATGACCAATTTCACCACCTAGATTCATGTAAATCTTAAAAGATGTGATTCCTTTATCAACACAAAAATTCATCTCATTGATTTGATTTTTAGTAAAAATTGAAGCATGTATTGCATAATCAACATAATGATACTTTGATGCTGCATCAAGTTGAGATTGTAGTGATTT
Source organism: Nitrosopumilus sp. b3 (assembly GCF_014078525.1). Taxonomy (NCBI): domain Archaea; kingdom Thermoproteati; phylum Nitrososphaerota; class Nitrososphaeria; order Nitrosopumilales; family Nitrosopumilaceae; genus Nitrosopumilus; species Nitrosopumilus sp. b3. Next base: position 141,765 of record NZ_MU078696.1, on the reverse strand, counting down.
TGTAAATGGATCTCCCAATCTAAGCATCCTCATCATTGTTGTAATTCCTCCAATTGCAGCTGCATGTGATTCGGTTTTTGCTGCTTCATTAATTGGAGAATACACCCCATAGTGAACATGAGTATCAATTGGGCCTGGGACAGAAATCAAACCATTTCCATTAATTTTATTATCACATGCAGGAGTATCATGTGTTAATCCAACTATTTTTCCCTCATCAATAATTATATTTTTGTCAACCATCCCTTGAGGAAGAATAACGTGTGAATCAATAATCACAGCATCATACGTCATATCAAAACATTATGCTTGCAGTCTATTATGCGTTGAGAAAATGAATAAAAGCGCAACTCTAAGAGATAGTTCATTGGGCCGGTGATTTAGGGGTATAATGCCTCGTTCGCAACGAGGATGTCGAGGGTTCGATTCTCTCCCGGTCCACCATTACTTTTGTAATAAATATAACATTAGTTTAATTTTTAATTTAATTACCATTCATCTAGGTCATCATCAGTATCTTCAGAAATATTTTTTCTTGATGGTCTAATTGGAATATAAATTCTCACAAATATTCAACACAATTATTACACTTAGTATGGTGTTTGATTAATCTGAAAACTATGCATGTACTGAAATAATTGGTCTAGAATGGATACGGCAAAAGAGGAAAATACCTAAAAATTCAACTTGCTCCACAAGTAAAATGAAATACAAGTGCTCTAACCACCCACCAGAAAACTCATTCATTATAGCATATGTAATTGAAAATGCATAGTCAAATGTGGAGTATATTCGGTTCTCAGAATCATATACAATCTGAATATTTTTTAGATTGTTTGGATTAATTTGGTTCAAATCATTTTTTGAAACTATAGCATCATAAAACATTGTCTTATCCTCAGAAAAAATAGATTCGCCTCTCTCCATGAAAAATATAGAACTACCAAAATAAAGCAAAGATAGAACAGAGATTCCTATTACAAATTTTCCTGTTTTTCCAAAAATAGTCTTTTTCATTTGCTTTTCTAAGATACTGCCAATTTTTCCCAGTCTTTCTTTTCTGGCTAAAATCAAAATTATAATACCTAATCCAGTAATTAGACCAAAATTGCCTAACCAGTGATCAGAGACATATTCCACGAAAACTAATCTCAGAGGCAAAAATACCCCTACAAGGAACCCGATCACAATAAGCTTTTCTTTAATGTCATTTTTTCCCATGCCCCTTAACCCAAACATAATAGCTCCCCATTTAGTTAAAACATTTCGAATGAATACTATCCAGAAACTATTATACATAAATAAAAAATATAATCTTCATGGAAGTTTTTGACGGCAAAAAGGCTGCACAAGATTACATGTCAAAACATACTTTAGCATTCTCTACACCTGAATTAACTCTAATGAGATTTGCATTTTGGCTAGGCGATTCAGTGCCAGATCCAAAAAATGAGGGAGAAGGAATTCCAAGAATGATGACTTATTTGACAGAGCAGGACTTTCAACCAGTCTTAATTGATGATGATAAATATGAACCATCAGGGGCTGTAAGAAGTTCAGCAGTTGTAGGAAATGCATACAATGAAGTGCAGACAGATGGAAAGTTTTGTTCAGAATGTGGATCTAGTTTATCTGCTACTGCAAAGTTTTGTCCTGAATGTGGTACAACACAATAAAATAATTAAAAAAATTTTCAAATAATTTTATGCTTTAGCGCCACATTTTGTACAAAATTTTGCATTGGCTCTTAATGCAGCACCACATGAAGAGCATCCATCACCACTAGTTTGTGGGGGTGTTTGTCTTGGAATCAATGCCGGATCAGGTGATGGTAAAGTTCCAACATCTCCAAATGCTTCTTGTGCAGATACAATTCCTGGTGGACCTCCGCCAACTGGATTTTGTGCAGTTCCTGCTCTTGGTGGTGCACCCATACCTCCTGCCATCATTCCAGGATTAGCCATTCCTGGCATCAAGCCTGGAGACTGTGTATTTCCAGATCCAGATCCCATTGATTTTTTCATTTCAAATATTACTTTGATTGCAAGGAATTCTAATGCAGAATAGGCTACGGTGTAATCACCTAATTTTTGGAAGAATTCTTTGTCACTGATCTGACCCTTTTTGTACATGTTATTTGTATCTAGAAAAGATTCATAGTAGCCTTGAGATTCATCAAACAAACTCTGTAATTTATCAAATAGCATATTGAGAGTATCTACTTCACCAAATGACATATTCTCAGTAATGTTTTGGAATATTAATTACTTTAGGATCAAAAAAGAGGAAAACGTGTTTGAGTTTACGCAAGTGCTCTATCAATCATATTTTTGTATGATTCTTTTGAAGCTGCACCTACTTGTTGGCTAACTATTTCTCCTTTGTTAAGGAGGATTAAGGTTGGAATACTAAAGACATTGTATTTAGATGCCAATTCATTGGCTTCATCAACATTAACCTTGACAAATTTTACTTTGCCATCATAGTCATTAGCCAATTCTTCAACTACTGGACCTACCATTCTACATGGACCACACCATTCGGCCCAAAAGTCTACAAATACAGGAACGTCAGAGTTTATTACATCGACTTCCCATGACTTTGCATCTGAAATTTGAGTAATTCCCATTGTAATCATATTGAGTTAAACGTACCTAAAAATGTTCACCAGAATTAACACCATTTTTTTGTTGTACAATAAAATTTCATATATACTTAAATGACGTTTTGACAAAATCCAGATATGAGTTCAGAGCTTAGATTAAAGAAATTACGAGGTTCTGGAGGCTATGTTATGGCCACAGTTACAGATGAACAACAGATGAAAGGGAATTTAGGAGGTCCAGATCTATTTTTAGCACCTATCGGAAGACTGGAAGCAGAAAGAATTACTAAACATTTTTGCAATACTTGTGAAAAAGAATTTGAGGGTTCTCCAAAAATAGAGTTTGAAAACCCAAATGAAGAAGTTGCAGAAAATTTAATCTTATATGAAAAAGGTCAATACATTTGCAATTCATGTAATGCATCAATTGCAGAGTATAGAGAATTTAGAAAACAAGATGAAGCTGGAGATGTAGGAGTTGCAAAACCATTAGAGCCTTCAGTTGAAAGTGCGCCAGAACAAAATGTGGAACCTACAGTACAAACCCCACAGGAAACAGTTACACAACCAGGCCCATCAACATCAGTCAGCTCCATTGAAGGAAGAGGAGTGTATGATGAAAATGCAAACAAGATTGGAACTGCAAAACAAGTCGGAATTGATTCAACACAATCAATGGTTTTAGTAATTACTAAAAATGATGGTTCTGAAGGTAGCATTCCGTGGAGCAATATCAAAAAGGTTGGTGAAGTTATTCTTTTGGGAAATCCAGAAGAAACAGTTCAACCAGGAAAATGCTCAAACTGTGGATTTGGAAATAAAGAAGGATCCAAGTTCTGTGAAGAGTGTGGAACCAAGATTTAGTTAGAAAATTTAATCAATGACACTAAGGCGATAATGTAATTGGCAAAAAAATCCATCTCCAAAGGTGTTATCAAAGATATTGTCATTGTAGGCGTTGGAGTTTTAGTTATTTGGATAGGATTACAAGTTGCTTTTGGAACCCAAAATCCATTTTATGTGGTTGCAAGCGGAAGTATGATTCCAGTTTTAGAAGTTTATGATGTACTAGTGGTACAAGGACATGAACCATTTGAGGACATTGAAGTGGGGGACATTATTGTGTTTAATCGACCATCTGATCATAATAGAGTGATTGTGCATAGAGTAGCCTCAATAATCGATGATGATCCTAAAACAATCAGAACAAAAGGTGATGCAAATCCAGCATCAATTCCAGGAACTGATTTTCCGATTACTGAAAAAGAATACATAGGTAAAGTCGCTTATACGATTCCACAGGTTGGATATGTCACACAGCTGCTAAAACCACCAATCAACTATGTCATAATTGCAGTTGTGATAGGCATAATGGTTGTAAAACAGATGGCAAAGAAGAAAAGTGAAAAAGAACTTCCACTTTCAGATCCGCTAAATTCAGAAAACTCTGAAACTACTGATGAGTTATCAGATATTGATAAAATAGAGAAAGACACTGAATATTCTGAGCATACAGAAAAATCTAAAGAAGTTGATGAGTTAGGAGACGTTGATGATTCTGAATATTTAGAAAAAATGGAAGAAATGAAAAAAGAAATGGAAGACATAGATGAATCAATTGAAAAATCAGTTGATGATAAAACTGATGAAAAAAAGAACTGAAAAGTTCTGCTAGAAATCAGGCAAACAGGTTCACATATGCTCTTTAGATTCAAGCAATAGATCGTCCTGCTTGCTTGGTGGTATCAATATGAGGAATTTACTAAAAAATGATACTCAGAAATTATAAGTTTCAAGAGTAGAATCACTTATGAATTAGTAAAAAATTTCAAGTGGAATATCTAATTGCTTATTGAATTTAAAATAATTTTAAAGAACAGATTCTTTAGTTTTGAAAACTCGCTTAAAGTATTCAGATGGCTCATGTGGTTCTTCAACATCATTTGTGATACCGGCCAAATGTTTCGCAAGATTCTTTTTGTAACCTACTTGCATTTGTCTTTGAATTTGAATTCTTTGTGCTTGCGGAGAACCTGCACCGTGCATTGATTCTGTAAGATAACCAACTGCATTTCTACCAAGAGTCATGTTTTCAATTAATCTCAATATTCTCATTCTATTTTCAACATCAACGCCTTTTCTTCCTGCCAGATATTTTTTCAAAAGCGGTCCTGCTTCTGGATGTCTAAAGTCTTTTTCAGATGGAAGAGTTACTACCAATCCACCTGCAATGTCTTGTGCAAGTCTACTAATTTCATAGGGGAAACGAGTAACATTATGCTTGCAAACTTGAGCAAGCATATCATCATTAAGATAAACACCAGATTTCATCTTTTGACCTTGGTGAGAAGATGCAATTCCTGCGGCAAAAATTGTTTCATTTAGATGAGTCATCTCAATAATTTTATCTTTGATATGTGAAACTTTTGGAACACCGTTGTAATCAGCAATAGTTGCTGCTGCACCAATTAATACATCTCCAAGTCCAGTTTTACAGACATAACTTCGTCTATGATAACAAGTAAAACGTTCAATAAGCATTGATGCAAATTCATATTCTCCATTCATGAAAACTTTGTCCCATGGAATAAACACTCTATCTAAAATGATTAATGCCTCTTGTCCACCATATTTTGCATTGCCATCATCAATGTCACCTTCTTCCATACTACGAGTATCACAGGATTGTCTACCATAGATGTAAGTGACACCTTTTGCATCAGCTGGAATTGCCCCAACAATTGCCCAGTCTTTATCATTTTCTGTCAGTCTAACTGTTGGCATTAAAATAATCCAATGTGAATTGATACATCCAGTTTGATGTGCTTTAGCACCAGAAACATAGATTCCTTTCTCATCTTTATCTACAATTCTTGTAAATAGATCTGGATCATCTTGATCTGCAGGTCCTTTACTTCTATCACCTTTAGGATCAGTCATTGCACCACCAATGACAAGATTTTCCTTTTGAACCATCTTTACAAATTCTAAAAATCTTTTATGATAATCTGTCCCATGTTTCTCATCAATCTCAAATGTAGTAGAGTGTAAAGAATTCAGTGCATCCATTCCAACACATCTCTGGAAACATGTTCCAGTGTTTTGTCCTAGTTTTCTTTGCATTTTATTTTGTAAAACTAAATCCTGAGCACTTTCTGCAATGTGTAAAAATCTATTAACCCTTAATCCAGTAAGAGATGAATTAGCAGAAGCTAGTTCTTCCTCTCTAACTGCAAGATCATAAGTTTCAGCAACTGCGTTAATTGATGGCCTAATCATTGGATGATCTACTGGTTCTTTTACAAGTTCTCCAAAGAGGTAAATTTTGAGATCCCGTCCTCTGAGACTTTCTATGTAATCATCGCCTGTTCTAATTGTCTTCAAGACATTAGCCATCTAACATTATAGGTTTTGATGCTGTATAAATATTCTAAAAGTGTATGAATGGATTTTAGGAATGAATTGCGATCAGAGTCCTATTCGTACATCAAGAATACGACAACCCTTACCCTTTTCCATGACAAGTACTGGATTCATATCTAATTCTTTGATTTCTTTAAAGTCAGAAACTAGTTGTGATAATCTCTGAATACATTCAGAAAGTTTTACAATATCAGATGGTTTCTCACCCCTTACACCCTGAAGAAGTTTTTGAGTCTTAATTGAGGCTATCATATCATCAGCTTCAAGGTTAGTAACTGGTGCAAGTTTGAATGTAACATCTTTTAGAACTTCTACATAGATTCCTCCCATTCCTAGCATGATGACTGGACCAAAACCAGGTTCAAGTTTTGAGCCTATGATTAGTTCCTTGCCACCTTTTACCATCTCCACAATTAAAACGCCTTTAATCTCGGCTTTCTTGTCGTATTTTTTAGCATTTTTGACAATTGTTTTGAATGCATCTTTAACATCATCATCATTTGTAAGGTTCACTTTAACACCGCCCGCATCAGATTTATGAATAATCTGAGGTGATGCAATCTTCATTACAACAGGATAGCCAATTTTTTTTGCAATTTTTATTGCTTCTGTTTCATTTTTTGCAAGAGCACTTTGAGGTAGTGGTAACCCATATGCTTTTAGAACTTCTTGTCCTTCTTCTTCTAAAAGATTTGGTCTCTTTTCTTTTTTGACTTTATCAAAAATCTTTTTTGCTTTTGCTTTGTTAACTTTGAATTTGGTAATTTTTCCATTTGGAGCTTTAATCCAATTTGAAAATCTAATCATTGCTGAAAGTGTTCTGATTGCACCTTCTGCATATGTGTAGTATGGAACATTTCCATCAGCTAAAATTTCCCTGTTAGTAATTCCTTCATCAAGTCCCATCAGACTTGCCAACATTGTTTTTTTGTATTTCTTTGACATTTCAACAATTACTTCTGCAAGTTTGTCATAGTTGAGGGTTCCAGATGGAGTACACATGGAAATTACAGAGCCAACTTTTGGATGTTTTAGTACTCTATCTAAAACATTATGGAATCTATTAAAATCAGCATCACCAACAATGTCAACTGGATTTCTGGAACTTCCCCATGGTGGAATAACTTGATCAATTTTTTTTCTGACACTAGTAATGTCTGCCATTTTTATTTTCATTTTTGAACATGCATCAGTTGAGATTATTGCTGGACCTCCAGCATTTGATACGATTACTAGATCACCACCTGTTGGTAATGGTTGCTTTGAAAATGCAGTTGCATAATCAAATAGTTCTTCCATGGTATCTACTCTGATTGCACCTGATTGTTTTAGTAATGCATCATAGATTTCATCTGAACCCATCAAAGCACCAGTATGAGACATTGCAGCCTTTGCACCCTCTGGACTTCGTCCTGATTTGAGCACGAGAACTGGTTTTTTGAGTTTTTTAGTAATATTTTTACAAACTTTAAGGAATTCCTGGCCATTACCCATGTCTTCAAGATACATTACAATTACTTTGGTTTGTTTGTGATTGGCAAGAATCTTTAAAACATCAACTTCACTCATTACAGCTTTATTTCCAAGACTTACAACTGCTGAGAAACCTATTCCTTGTGCACTAGCATCTTCAACTAGAGCAGCACATATTGCGCCACTTTGAGATACAAGTGCAATTTTTCCAGACTTTGGTGTAACTTTAAGAAATGTAGAATTCATCATTGTTTTTGGATCAAGGTTCATCACACCAAGACAGTTTGGTCCAATAACTTGAATATTGTATTTCTTAGCAATATCTTTTAGTTCTTGCTCACGTTTTGCACCTTCTTCATCAACTTCTTTGAAACCTGCAGTAATGATTATCACTCCTTTGATTTTCTTTTTACCACATTCTTCTAAGACAGGTGCAACTAGGGTATTTTTAATTACAACAACTGCAAGATCAATTTGTTTTGGGACATCCAAAACGCTCTTGTATGCTTTTTTATAAAATACTGTATCTCGTGATGGGCTAATTGGATAAACTGAACCTTTGAAACCATTCATAATGTTTGATGTAATTGTAGCACCGACACTTCCTCTTTTATCAGAGGCACCTATGACAGCAATTGATTTTGGTGATAAAATTACAGAATCTGCCATGATTAATTGGATCTAAGGATTTTGTATAATAAAGTTATTCATAGAAAATTCTGATCTCTGTATTTTTAGCTTCCCAACATCTTTCCTGCCAAATTCTCTTTTCGTGGAATCCAGATGATTGAGAGATTTGAAAATCTACCCATTACATTCCATGCTTCACGTGCGAGATCTCGAAGTTGTTCATTATTTATTGCAAATTCATGATTGAGTTGATTTACAGTATTTTTAGAATCACTATAAATTGTAATTTTATCATTGGAATTAACAAATTTGTTCAATGCGGAAATTATTGCCATATATTCAGCTTGATTGTTTGTAATATCTGGTTTTTTTTCATAAAATGATTCTCCTGTTTCTTTTACAAAAAATCCAAAACCACCATTTGGACCTCCAGACCCATCAACGTATACATTAATTTCCATCTTTGTACAACCTCGTTATCTTCACACTAAGATTAACTACTATCATGTAAATTATTGTTGATATTCCTTGCGATGCAATTGATGCCAGATAAGGATCATAGTTAATTGTCAAAAAATAAAATTGGAAACCCCATCTAACAATTGTATAAACAATTTCTGCAATTCCAAGCGATGTAACTAATTTTTTGAGATCTGCCTTTAGTTTTGCAGTATCAGTCCCCCCAGAACTTAACTGGTATTTTTTTCTATTATCAAAATAAAATAATCCACTAAAAACTGAAAAATAAATTACATAATCGGTAATAGTAGTATATGTTGTATTTAGAACATCTGCTTGGTCAGACAAAATTTGTGCAATCAATGCAGAAATGATGATGGAAGCTGCAAATGCAATTAGAATATTTTTGTTAAGCTTTAGGTACTCTTGTAACACATTTTTTGATTCTGTTTGTTACAATTAAACTCAATCTAAAGTAATCTTAAGGAAGATTAACAATCCTGCTAGCTCTGCAATTCCTACCCCTAACATGTATGGAAAAATTTCATGAGAGAAAATTTCTTCCATTGAGAAATATGCAAGAGAGCCAATTACATTATGTAAAAATAACATACCTGCAACAACAATCATTCCTAATGGAAGCTGCGCACGTGTCTTAGTGTACATGTTACCAAATATTGCAATTAAAATACCCAATATTCCCATATTTGCAATTGAAACAATAGATAAGATAAGAGAGGTAGTTTCCATTTAGTCAAAAACACCTATTGAGCTTTTATTTACTTTTGTCCAATTCTGCTTCAATTTCTTCAAATGTCTCCATATTTACTTCAAGAAAGTTAGAGATAAAGTATGCAACACCATATTTTTCCCCAATTTTTGTAACCATGTTATTTTTTTCAAGAACCCTAATGTGATGTTGAATGGCTTTGTAATCTAAATTCATCTCTTTAGCTAACTGATTAGTATTGAATGGTTTTTCTTTTAGTTTTGAAATTATTTTTAATCTATTTAATCCTCCACGCGAACCTGCAAAAACAAACCAAAGTAATCTTTTTGCATCGGGATCATTTGCCATAAGTTATGAAATTCTTTTGAATTACTACTAAAAGGTATTTTGGGATTGAAATAAAATGGAAAGTATAAAAACAGAAAAAGATAATTTTCTTTGAAAGATATGATGTTAAATTATGATGCACCGTTATACAGACCACCATCAGAAGCTAGATCATTAATTTTTCAGGTAACATTAGGCTGTTCTTTTAACGAATGTTCATTTTGTGATATGTATAGATCAAAAGAATATTCAGAAAGACCATGGGAAGATGTCAAAGCTGAAATTGATACGATGGCAAATTATCTTCCAGATACAAAGCGAGTTTTTCTGGCAGATGGTGATGCATTAAATCTTGATTCTGAGTATATGATAAAAATTGTAAAATACATTAAAGAAAAATTTGCAAATCTTGAAAGAATTTCATGTTATGCAATGCCAATGAATATTCTAAAAAAATCATCTGAAGAATTAAAGAAAATGAATGAAGCAGGTTTAGACATGTTTTATTTGGGTATAGAAAGTGGTTCAGATATTGTTTTAAAAAAAGTTACAAAAGGGGCAACTGGAAAAACAATCATCAAGTCTGTTAACAAAGCAAAAGAAGCAGGGTACATCATGTCATGCATGGTGATTTTGGGATTAGGAGGAAAAAAATATTCTAAAGAGCACATCAAAGGAACTGCTGAAGTGATAAGTGCATGTTCTCCAAATTATGTAGGTGCTCTTACCCTGTATTTAGAAAATGGGATTAAACAGGAATTTATTGACAAGTATGATGGAGAATTTGTCAAAATTAATGATGATGAATCATTAGACGAACTTCATGATTTACTAAGTCAGATTGATACAAAAGAAGAGATTGTCTTTAGAGCAAATCACGGTTCAAATGCATATACAATCAAGGGGACTTTTCCTCAAGACAAGCAAGAAATGATAGAAAAAGTAGAATGGATGAAGCAGCATCCAGAAATAATGCGTCCACAAGGTCTAAGAGGATTCTAAATTATATTTTCTTGATTTAGATATACAACTTTGAAAATCTTTACTGAATAATCGCCTTCAAATATTTTGGTAATGTGATTTTTATCAGAATTTAATATTCTAAATTTGTATTCATAAACACCATCTTCTCCAATATCAGTTTGAGCAAAGTGAACTGCATCATTATTTTTGAAGATTTGGATAATCACTGGATATACTTCAACATGATTTGTGACTTTTCCTTCAACAAATCCCCATGGCAATGTATTTCCTGGAGGAACATGGAAGAAAATGGTTGATTTTTCAAGTCCAATCATTGAATTAATTGGAATAATCTCTATAGATGGTTCATGATCATGATTATTGATTAAAACATTTCCGTGATGTGGATGAGCAAAAGCTGAATCAGCTGAAAAAGACAAAATAATCGTCAAAGTCACGATGCATGAAAATAAAAATAACTTTTTCATATTAAATCTAGAATCAGAGTGATTTAAGAATTTTTAGATTAAAGATTTTCAATAATGGACTTTAGGTTTTCTGGAAGTTCAGGGAGTTCAGTATGACTCTCATTATTTTGAATATTTTCTGGACCAATTCGTCTTACTTTTTGGGTTCCAATAAGAGTATCAATATTTCTTTGAATGTCTTTTTCAGATAAGATATTTTTTAATTTTTCAAGGACCATTTCCTCATTTTCAAATTTTTTAATTGCATATTGAACCAGAATAGTTTTTTCTTCAAATGTGAAATCAGCCATATCTGTTTTAATTCTTTTATGGCTAAGAATCTTTGGTTGATAAATAGTTAAAATATGATGAATTGTAAATGATTCTGTTTGGTAAGTAAATTACAGTTAATTTCTAATGTTCTTACAACAAGAAGATATGCTACAATTGCAATAATTAGTGGTCTTGGATTGGGAATAATCTATTATTTTTTGACAATGTCAATGCTAGCATCTCATTTGGAGACTACAATGGAATTGATGCCATCTTATATCATTACAACAATTACATTAACAGTAATAATTTCAGCTTTAGCTGGAATCAATTTTGCACTGATGGCTTTTAAAATTAAAAGAATGAAGATGATGAATTCCATCAAAGGTAATTCATCAGCTGTCTTAGGAGGTGCCTTTGCAGCATTTACTCCAGGATGCCCTGCATGTACTGCTCCACTTGCTGTAATTTTGGGAGCAGTTGGTGGATTGTCGTTATTTCCAATGCAAGGATTAGAATTAAAATTCATTTCAGTGGGAGTTTTGATTTTCTCCATTTTTTGGATTACAAGAGATCTTCAAAGTAAAAGTTGTTGTAAGATTGGATGAACTAATCCAATCTCTTATCTTATCGATAGTTCTAATTCAAAGCAAGTGTAAATGAAAGACCAGATTGATCAAATCCTAATTTTTTATAAAACTTGTGTGATTCAGTTCGTTTATTTCCAGATTCAAGCCTAATTCTATGACATTTTTTCTCTTTTCCAATAGATATGCAATAACTGATTAGTTTTTTTCCAACTCCCATATGTTGAAATTTATCTCGAACAATTAATTCGGGAATGTATAACTCCAAAGAATTTTGATTAAGTCTTGATAGAAAAATAATACTTACCATTGCAATTATTTCAGTATCATCATGTAGCGCAACAAGAATTTTTTTATCATTATCAGTAATGTAATTTTTTACTAGTTTTCTAAAATAATCAACATCAGAATCTTTTTGTGGTTTTGGACGACCAAGATCATAAAGCAATCCAAGAATAATGGGGATATCCTTACTTGAAGCCTCTCTTACATCAATATTTTCCATGTAAGACTTATTTCATTATAGTTTAAGAACTGCTTGATACTAAGAGAATTATGGAAGATGTAGGACAAATCATAATGATTGCATTAATAATAGGAGCTGTTGGGATTTTTGTCGGTTCTAGAATCTGGATACTTTTTAGAAAATAATTCTAGATGTTAGCATCAGGGAAAAATCCTGAACAAGGTTAAATATTATTTTGACGTAATAATGTTGACGAGAATCCGTTGTTCTGCGTAGTAGAATGATAGGTTTGGAAAACAATTCATGTTATGATAATCGTTCCTAGACTCATATGTTTTCCAATGATTTCTCGTTGTTTTAATTTAAAAAATTACTGTTTTATTTTGGGTTCAGTGTATTGTTGTGCAAGAGCAATTAATTCATCTACACCTAAGGGTTTTGAGATTATTTTGATTAATCCTTCTTTTGCAGCTTCTTGATTTTTTGGGTCAAATTGCGAATATCCAGTTACCATTACAACTTTGGCATTATTATCAATCTCTTTGATTTGTTTAAAAGCTTCATATCCATCAAGAACTGGCATATCACCATCCATAATTACTAAAGAAGGATTGACATTTTTGAATTTTTCAACTGCCTCTTCTCCATTAACTGCTGTTTGAAGTTCAAATCCATGCAATTCTAGAATTTCTTTATAGATAGAAATTAAGTCCTTATCATCTTCAACTAATAGAATAATACTATTCATGTATATCATATGCTCATACTTTACTATTAAAGACTACGTTTGTTACAATTAGTACAGACAATAACATCATTTGAAAATGAGGCTAAAATTGAATTTTGTAAAAAATACATCTTTATACATTCTGAAAAAATGTGTTTCGAAGAGGTCAAATCGTTGAGCAGTGATGTTTTATCAAAATCAAGCATTCATTATAAACAAATTCTAATTTTTTTAATTTTAGTTTTAGTAGCAATTAGTGCCATCTATCAGTTAAGACCATTTCTTAATGATGAACAATTTAGTTGGATTTCAATTCCAACATATTCAATTCTTCCAGGATTACTTACAGTTTATTCCAGTATCCTTGCAATAAAATTATTTAGACAAAAACACTTTCAAGCTAAAGCATTTTTTTTCTTTGCATTAGCTACTGCAGCGTGGTTTATAGCTGAACAAATTTGGCAAGCTTATGATCATATTTGGGAAGGTGAACCATTTCCGTCAGAAGCTGATATTTTTTATCTTGCATCATATCCATTTATGATTGCATTTTTATTTATTTCAATAAAACCAATAATCAAAACAGTTTCTAGAAATGCTTGGTTGTTTGCAATGGCATTATCATTTGCTTTGTTGATTCCATCCATTCTAGCATCATACAATGACATTGTAGGTGAAGATGCATTTGCAATATCAATTGCACTAACATATACAATATTGGCTTCAATCAAATTAGTTCCAGCAATAATCGGCATATTATTTCTAGCCAAAAAAGGTGCAAACTTTTCATGGATGCTTATCTTATTCGGATTGATAGTTTACAATATTTCAGATACATTCTTCCTTTTTGCTGAGCTTGATGATTCGTATTATGATGGACACCCAGTTGATTTGATGTTTGTATATAGTTTCATCCTGCTAATTTTTGCACTACATATTAGATTGAAAATTGCAAAATTACCAGGAATCGAAAAACAAGCGATGTTTTTTACTGAAAATATACAATTTGAAACTATCAAACAGTTTGGAATTCCATTGACTTTATCTATTGTATGTTTGGTTAGTGTCATTTCACTAGTAAATGCAATTTTCATTCAATCAAATGAAGGAATTTCTTCTCAAAATTTAATTTTCGGAGTTCTTGCAATACTTGGAGTTTTTGTAATGATTGTTATAATCATAAATAAGAACTTAACAAGATTAGTTGAAATTAGAACTGAAGAACTTGAAAAGCAAAAAAATAATCTAGAACATCTTGTAGAGGCAAAAACTCAGGAATTATTAAAATCTGAACGCCTATCTGCAATAGGTGAATTATCTGGTCGTCTAGCACATGACATGAGAAATCCATTGTCAGTAATGAAAATGTCTGTAGATTTGATAAATCAGAGTAATAGAGATACAAAAATTTCTGATGTCAAAGTAAAAGAACGATTAGATTTGATTAAGAAAAGCATCGATAGAATTTCTCATCAGGTAGATGATGTCTTGGGTTATGTAAGAAATTCTCCATTAAAATTAATGTCAGTATCTTTATCAGAACTGATTCAAAATTGTATAAAAAAAATTAATGTGCCAAAAAATGTAAAATTGAAATTTATTGAAAATAATTTGCAAATAAAGTGCGATCCAGTAAAGCTTGAAGCTGTTATTATCAATCTTATTGTAAATGCAATTCAAGAAATTCCAAATGGTGGCGATATCGAGATAAAATCATTTGAGAATAATGAGTTTGTAGTAGTTGAATTCATTGATTCTGGAGAAGGAATATCAGATGAAAATATTGACAAAGTATTTGAACCACTTTTTACTACAAAACAAAAAGGAACTGGGTTGGGATTGGCCAGTTGTAAGAACATAATAGAACAACATCTAGGTAAAATTTCTGTGAAAAACAATCCTACAACATTTACTATTTTGATTCCAAAAGAATTAAAAGAAATTTCTAAAATTGAAAAAAGTTTATAGTTTTTTTAGCAAGGTAAATCTAGATTTATTAGGATCAATGTCTTCATGCATATCCACATTGCTTACAATACGCACATTGTAGTTTAACCATCTTTTGTAGACATTTCGAAATTTATGATTTTCATCTATCTGTTTTTCTGTTTCTTCAAATTTTTCACAATTCATAATATATTTTCTAGTAACTCGATACATTTCGGCAATTCCTTTATCAAGTGTATCATCATCTAAATAATTCAATAATTGGTGTGTAAAAATAAAATCAACTGAAGAATCCTCAAAGGGTAAATCAGTGATATTTGATTTCTTAAAATTTGCAAAAGGTATCTTTTCTTTTGCAATCTCTAGTGCATTTTCATTAAGATCAACTCCATAAATTTGAAAGTCATTTGAAAATAATCTCAAGTCAATTCCAGTACCACAACCTATCTCCAAGATGCTTGTGCAATGCAAGGATGTAGCCAAATCTCTAGTAAATTTTGCAAATTCTTCATTGTATCTTGCTTCATTGTCATTTGCATATTTGTCCCAAAATTCCTTGTTGTATCTCATAGAATTATTCATACAAAGCCGTATTTGATATTAATTATTCAATGCTTACATTTACAAGGAATTAGTTTTGTATCAAAAGTGCAATCATGTGGTCCATCTGACTTTCCTTGTGTTGGGATTTCTTTCATGCAGTCTTCATGACGTCCTTTTCTACAAAACCAACAAATGTCATGAGTTTCTCCAGGTGCACACGAATCCATAATTTTTAATCAATTTTGTAGGTAAAAAATGTCGTGAAAATTAAATAAATGTCAACCATGGCAAGAATCTTTCATCTTTTCCCATTACCACATCAGAAAAGGATTTTTGAAGTGCTTTTGTGATATTGCCCATCTTACCATTTCCAATCTTCACTTTATCTACCTGAGTAACGGATTTTACTTCAGCAGCAGTACCAGTCATAAAAATTTCATCAGCTGAATAAAGATCATCTCTTTCAAGATCTCGTTCAATTACAAATCCACTATTCTCTTCAATAATTTGAATAATACTATCTCTAGTAATTCCCTCTAATCCACCTGCTGAAAGAGGAGGAGTTTGAATAATATCGTCCTTTACAACGAATATGTTTTCAGCACTTCCTTCTGCAACTTTACCATGTGAATTCAACATTATTGCTTCATCGTAACCATTTTCCAATGCTTCCATTCTAGCAAGTGCAGCATTTGCATAGTTTGATGCAGCTTTTGCTTGCATTGGTTGGGATCTTGAATCAATTTTCATCCAGCTTGACATTTTGCATTTTGCTCCTGAGAATTTACCAGCTTTTGATTCACCCATCTTCCATTCCCAACATGCGATAGAGACATCTACCTTATTCTCAGTAGGAGTTAATCCCATTGTTCCATATCCATAATATGCAAGTGGTCGAATGTATGATTCTTTAAGTCCACTTGCTTTGACAGTTTTAATTATTGCATCTGAAATTTCTTTTTTTGTAAATTGCATTTTCATTGAATATAATTTTGCAGATTTGAAGAATCTGTCAAGGTGTTCTGGTAATCGAAATATTGCAGATCCACTAGGAGTATCATAACATCGAATTCCCTCAAAGATGGATGTAGAATAGTGTAATGCGTGGGTTAGTACGTGAACTTTGGCATCTTTGAATGGTACTAATTTCCCATTCATCCAAATTTTACCAACTTCTTTCATAGGAGTCGAAAAAAACACAGCTAATTTAAAGAATTATCTTTTTTTGTATTTTTACTGAATGTGGAAACTAAATATCGGATAAAATACTAGTTAATTTATGAATTGGATTCTAGGTTTTGTAGCAATTGTTCTGCTAGTAGTGGGATTAGTTGGTCAGGCTTTTGAGATGAGAAAAATTCGTTTAACTACCTACAAAGATGAAGGTTTGGGTTCTGCGAATATTTTCATGAATAAAAAAAATCTAAAATGGTATGCAATATTGGGAATAGGAATTGTATTGTGGTACATATCTGAGCGTATGTAGATTATCTATATAGATCAGCTCTATATACTAGAAAAGATAACTTAAGGTATCGCGTGTTTAGGGTAACGCCCGGACTGAATCTAGATAATGGTCCAAGAACAAACCCTCGATGGCGCTTACAGGTGTAAAAACCCGTACGCCACACTTTTACTAAATAAAATTAATTTTTGAAATCTCGTGATGAATTGCTTTGATAGCTTTTCTAATGTTATCATTTGTATCTTCCACAACAATAATTATTCGTGAAGTTTCTTCTTGTGCATCCATATTCAATATGTTTAATCCTGCATCACCGATCTTTGCACTTGTCCTAGATGCAACTTGCTGTACTCTCCACATCTCATCTCCAATCAGTGTAATGACTCCTCTGTTGTATGTAATTGTTGCAAGAGAATCAAATCCAAGAAGATATTTTTCATTTCTCTTAACATAATCCCCATCTAAAAATAAAATTCTAGAGAATTCTATTCCATCTTTTGTAAATGGGGACAGTATCACAAACTCACTGTATCGTTTGTCTTTTTCTAATGATATTAGTAATTTTTGAATCGAGCTAGTTTCAATTCTAAAGATTGCACAATTTTCTTTTCCAGTAACAATTTTTATTGGATGGCCTTTCTGTTCATCCAATATTCTTTTTATGGTAGTAATTTTTTCAGGATTATTCATATTTGTAATAATTATTGGTAGATCAACACCATTTTCTACAATTTCTTTTATTGCAATTGGATCTAATATTTTCATCCCAAACATTCCTGCTAGTCTTGCTTCATTATATGACAATTGAGGAACTTCACACAGATTAGATTCTACAATTTTTGGATCTGCAGAAACTACTGCACTATCTTTCTCAAAATCGATACTTGTTTCATATTTTTTGTGAAACAATATTCCAAGATCTGCTGCAGTTCTATCAGAACCCCCACGCTCATATGTGGTTAAAACATTCTCAACTGTTTTTCCAATAAATCCACCTATAGTAACTACCTCATTTTGTTCTACAAGTTGTGAAATTTTATCAATATTTTCTCTTGATTTTGATGCTAGAAAATTGGTAGATTCAATGTTATTATCTGTGATTATTGGCCAATCATCAAAATCTACAGAATCAGATTTTATGCCATTACTTTTTAGAATATAATTCATCATATGAGACATTAGTATCTCGCCAGAAAATGCCAGTGCTCTTGAGCGTGTTTCATCTACAAATTCTTTGTTCCCAAATGCTTCATCTAGTGCTTTTTGTGCTTTTTCTAAATTCAAGTTTAGGATTTTCTTACAATTTTCTATATTTTCAGAAGTTATCATTTCAAGAATTTTTTGATAGGTGGATGCTACAATATCAAGAGTGGGAGATATTCCATTCTGGGCATTTTCTCCCTGTTCTAAAATTATATCAGTAAGTGAACGTTTTTTTCCATTGTGAATAGTTAATGGTGCTGAAAAAACTGCAATGACCTTTGATTCTTTTTTTAAATTATTTATGCGCTGAATAATTTTTGGGATAGATTCACCATTTGGACCTATAGCACTGCCTCCAAATTTTGCAACTACAAGTTTAGTCATAGTACTTTATCAAAACTCAATGGCCTTCTATTAAGCATTTGATTGCTAGATTAACTTTTCAATAATATTTGATGCAATTTTTGCACCATCAGTTTTTACTTGATTTCTCTCTTCTTCAAGTTTCTCTAAAATTAATACATCTAGTCTATTGATATCATCAAAAGAGAATCCTTGCTCTCGTGCATTATCTTCTTGTTCAAAATGACCTTTAATTGGAATGAATATTGCAGGTGTGCCATATGCATTTGCCTCATCTATTGTAGATTTTCCAGCTAGTGAAATTAGCAAATCTGCTGCAAAAATTAATTCGTGTAAATTATTGACAAAACCCAGATTTGTGACATTTTTAAATTTTCTAGTAACTGCTGGACCAGATACCAAAAATACATCAATGTCTTGATTAATTTTTGAAATAGAATCTAATGCTTTTTCAATAAGAAAAATTCCAGCATCAGTTCCACCAATAGATACAACAATTGTTTTTCCTTTAAATGAGAATTTTTCTCGTAATTCATTCCTTGAATGATTTGTTACTCTAACAATAGGTCCAACTCTTCGTATATTATCAGCATCATTCCCATTTTCAGGAAGAATCACAAGATCACATTTTTTAATAATTTCTTGCATTGATTTATTCATTTTTTTCTCAACTAATGATAGCAAACCTTTGGTAAAACGAGTCTCTAAGATGTCAGTAATCAGCACTGTAGGGATTTTCATTTTTTGTGCAACAGTTAATGAAGCAAAATCTTCATCACTTATTACCAAATTGGGATGGTCAACTTGTAAAATTTTTACTGAAATATTTTTACATTCTTTGTAGTAATTATAGTAACTCCAAAGCCATTTTGCCGGATTCTTTAAAGTTCCACTCTCAACAATAAATGATGGAGGATGATATACATCTTCAACTTTAAAATGTAAATGTTTTAGAATTTTAGCAGCACCACTACCTGTTACAAAATTTGGTGAAATGCTTTCAAAATTATTTACAATTGCAATATCTCGAGTTACATGTCCTAATCCAATAGGGCTAGAAAAAAAATCACAATCATTCATGACACTCCTATTTTTTTATCAAATTTCTAGATTCTCCCATGTCTCAAAGTTTAAATGGATTTTAACAAGGTAGGTTTCTGGGCTCATAGTCCAGGTCGGTTATGACGTCGCCCTTACACGGCGAAGATCCGGGGTTCAAATCCCCGTGGGCCCACTTATTCTAAATATTATCGTCATTTGATAACAATTTTTGATCATTTTTGAATTATCAGCTAAATCTAATATAGTATAATGGTGTGATGATCATATAGTACTATGAACAATATGAATTACAAAATATTGATAGTAGATGATTCATCATTTATGAGAACACTGCTTTCAAAAATTTTTTCAAATACATCTGGAGTAGGCGAGATTTATCAGGCAAATAATGGCAATGAAGCTCTAACAACTTACAAGGATAAAAGACCAGATTTGGTCACTATGGATATAGATATGCCAGAAATGGATGGGATTGAGGCTGCAAAGCAAATAAAATCAATTGATCCAAACGCAAAGATTGTGATGGTTTCATCATCGGATAAGAAAAATACTAGAGATGAGGCGGAAAAAATTGGAATCTCTCAATACATAAGAAAACCATTTGATCGGTTAGAAATCAAAAAGACAATTGAAAGTCTATCAAAAGAATAGAATTTGCCAAATAAGTTTCGAAGGCCAGTGTGTTAGAAATGATCATACAAGATTATCTAATACTTGAAGATAAAATCATTTTATTGTAAAATGAAAGTTATGGTAATTAATGATTCAAGGGCAATGCGACTATTTATTGAAGAGACGGTAAAATCATTTTCAGATTGTCAAATTATTGGATCATATGTTGATGGAAAAAATGCATTAGATAATATCCAGGCTAAAAAACCAGACGTAATAATTTTGGATCTTGAAATGCCAAAAATGGATGGAATGACATTTCTTGAAAGATTGAATGATGTTCAAATGTATCCTACAATTATACTGAGCAATTATGCAACAGAAGGTTCCAAGATTGTTAATGATGCAATATCCTTAGGTGCTGTTGATTCTTTATTGCCCCCAGCGTCAAATAGCGAGGCAGACATTAAAGCATTCAAAAGTATGCTTCGTCATAAAATAATCAAAACATCACTTAGATCTAAGAGACACACGTTGTATTGCAAATAAAGCACAAGAAAATTACTTTTATTTTATTGATAAATTATTCTCAAAATATCAAATTAAACTATACCATGCTAAGTGATTTTAAAACAAGATCTAATTTTGTTAATGAGCAGGGTTTTTCCATGATTTTAGATACATTAAGGGGTCTAATTTTTTCTCTATTTTTTTTATTGTAGTGACCAGTTAATATTATGACTTTGGCATTAGGGTTGATTTTTTTGATATTTTCAAGTCCATAAATCCCATCATAATTAGGCATTAAAAGATCCAATAGAATCACATCTGGTCTATACTCTTCATACAATTGTACTGCCTCTAATCCATTGTGGCCACATCCTAGAACGTTAAATCCTTTCATCTTAAGGAATTCACTGAGGGATTCAAGCAGATCATCGTTATCATCTACCAGTACAACTGAGCCATTCATAGTATTTGATAGGCAAAAAATTTCTTATAGGTATGAGTATGTATTTTTTAAGACACATTTTTGTCATACAACATAAGTAGCAGTTATACAATGAGATAAACAGAATTGGATGATGAGATAGATTTTGAAAAATGTGCAGATCCTTTAATGATTATTCAAAATTCATTGGAGTTAATCAAACTTCAATATGACGGAGTGATGGATGATGGAATCAAGGCTAATCTGAATCGCATAGAAAAGTCGGCACAAAAAATAGAGCATTTACTCCAAGAATTAAAATTAAAACATAAAATTTACAATTAGCATAGTTCAATATTTACCAAAAAGAGATTATTTTTCAATCAAATTAATTGTTATAGTTAAGAGCGGGTCTAAAGGGATTCGGACCCTTGACAACCGGATTAAGAGTCCGGTGCGCTACCTGGCTGCGCCATAGACCCACCAAAATTGATATGCCCAGAGTTGTTATTAATCTTAAGATTTTAAAATAAAGTAAAATTTAGTTTTGGGCTTTAGCTTCAATTTCATTGTACTTTTCAATAATTGCTGTAAGTGCAGTTGAAACTGGAACATCATTCATCTTTTTCTTTTCGGCAAGAAGTTTTTGGTATGCATCTAGTGTGATGTAAACTGGAATTGAACCATTTCCTTCAAGTAAACCTCTAACGTTGTAAAGAGCAGTCTCCATTCCTTTTTCAGCAGATTTGGCAAATTTTGCTTTATCCAAGATTGCTCCTAGCGGACCAAATGGCATTTCATAATCTACTGACATTGTTACTCTAGTGAGATTATTCCCTAATGCTTTGAATTCATTGGTGATTTGCCATTTCTTAAATGGACCTTCAATTTGTATTGCTGAAATTTTTTCATTTCTAATGAATTCAGTTGTCTCACAATCCCACTCTAGACGTTTTCCGCTA
This sequence comes from Nitrosopumilus sp. b3, assembly GCF_014078525.1. Lineage (NCBI taxonomy): Archaea > Thermoproteati > Nitrososphaerota > Nitrososphaeria > Nitrosopumilales > Nitrosopumilaceae > Nitrosopumilus > Nitrosopumilus sp. b3. The sequence continues at coordinate 119,547 of NZ_MU078696.1, read as the reverse complement.
AAGTCACCGATAATTCTAAAGGTCGTACCAACACCCATTCCTTCTTTGATATCCATAGGAACTACGGTCATACCTACTGTGTCATTTTTGATTTGATCAGAAACATGCTCTGGTCTTGCAAAGTAGGTAAAAACATTCTCTACAGGTGTTTTAATATCGATTGATTTTGTAACGAGGGTCAACGATTGAGATTCTTGCCAATAAGGATTTAAAGGTTTTGAAGATTTTCGTATAGTAATTGATTTACAATATATTCATCTAGATGGCATAATATTTCAATGACTAAAAAGCGATCAGTTTTTCTGATCTTGATTTTGATATTTTCATCTACCTCAATATTTCATGAAGCATATGCTCATTCAATGTTTAATTCTGCAGAGAAATTTGAGGCAGGATATAGAGTACAGGTAGCAACAGCGCCAGAATTTCCACAAATTAATGAGCCTTCACAATTTTTAGTAAGAGTAACTGATGGGGACTTTAATGAGGTTGAGAGATTCACTATGGGGATTAGAGTGTATTTTCATGATCAACAAGTAGATGCCATACCACCAAAGTCAATTGAAGGTGCCCATTGGGATTTTGATTATGTATGGAGGCAACAAGGAAATCATATTGTGAAAATTGACTTGTATGATATGGGAGGAAAAGATGGAATTATTACTTATACGTTCAACATGGGAACTCAAAGCCCATTTGGAATAATTTTCTTTGGTGCCATAATTGTAGGTGCCCTAGTTTTTACGGGGATGATGGTCTACATCTACTTGCCAAAAATATTCAAAAAATCTAAACTGTAGATTTTATAGGTATTTTAGAAATTCTAAATGCAAATATTACAGTCAGCAAAACCATAGCAAACAGCCAAATTCCAATTCCCAAATGAATTGCAACTAGGACGGCATGAAGTTTTGTATCAATGACTAGTGCTCCAAGAGTGATTTGTGTAATAACTAAAGCAGTTGCAAGGGAGCTAGTAATTTTTATTTTAATGTCAGAATTCTTGTTAATCAGACTTGCAATCATAGTTGAAATAACTAGCACTCCAGTGGTAGCAGCAGTTGTTCTATGAATCCATTCAATAAGATATTCTTCTGATGGCATTACTCCGTTAGGGCATAATGGCCATTCAGGGCAAGTCAATCCCAGTCCTGCTGCTGAAATATATCCACCGATAAACATCAATGAATATAAAACTATCAATGTAGCTAATGCCAGATATTGGATTGCCAAAATTATTCTACGATAAAGCTACCTTGCATTCCTTGTAATGCATGTCCTGGAACAGTACAAATGTAATAATAAGTTCCTGGTACACCTGCAGTAAATGTAACACTACCACCTTCACCTGGTTTTAATGGATTTGATGCAGATGCAATTGCAGAGTCCATCACAATGCTGTTAAAGTCTTCAGGATTAGTAACAACTCCAAATGCGTGGAATGATTTACCCAAATTATTTGCGGTGACAGTTACCTCATCGCCAGATTTTATACGAATCTCAGGATTATGTCCCTCTTCTCCAGGTAATGCGTTAAACGCCAAAGTTCTGAAATCACTAGATTCTACAAAGTCCAAAGTAAAGTCATGAGATACACCTGTTGGAGCAGCTGCTGCTTGTGAGCCACCACCTTGGGAGGGTCCAACGATTATTTCTCCAACCATTCCTTGTTCTCTATGACCTGGAACGGTACAAATGTAATAATAAGTTCCTTCCTCACCTGCAACAAATTCAGAAGTTCCACCCTCACCTGGTTTTAAAGGGTTTGCAGCAGCTCCTACTTCACTTCCTGGAATTATTCCACCAAAGCCTTCAGTGTCCTTTGTAACACCAAATGCGTGGAAGGACTTTCCAGCATTATCAACGTTAAACACTATTTTGTCTCCAACATTCATGTTAATTGTAGGATTGTTATCAGGTTCGCCAGGTAATGCATTAAACGCCAAAGTCCTAAAGTCTGATGATTCAACAAATGCAAGATCTTGGGTAATTGTTTTTCCAGTTTGTGCTGCTGGTGCTGCAAGATCCTTTTCTCCTGCCATCATTGCTACAACTGGTGGAGGTTGGGAAATCCAATAATCCCACATTGAAAAGAATATGACTCCGCCAACAATACAAATGCCTAGCATGATAGCCATCATTTTTCCAGTTCTAGCTGGTGTTGTTCTGTAAATGGTTTGTTGATTATCGTGACTCATTTTCATTTATCTCCTAGTGTGATGGGTTCTTTGCCTCAAATGGATAGTAATACTTGCCACCGACACCAAATGGATCCTCAGTGTTTGCAAGTTTTCCTTTTCCTGAACTGTAAATCATATTTGCCAAGAATATTGCCATACTTACACCAATTATCATGGCACCAACTGTTGCAATCTGGTTCATAGCAATCCATTCTGGAATTGGAGGATAATCGAAAATTCTTCTTGGCATTCCATACAATCCAAGTACGTGTTGTGTAAAGAATACCAAAATTGTTCCTATAAAGGACATAACAAAATGTATCTTACCCATTGTTTCATTATACATTCTACCAGTCACATATGGGAACATGTAGTAGAAGAAAGCAATTGAACCAAATGCAATGGTTCCCATTACAAAGAGATGGAAGTGTCCAACTACCCAATATGTGTCGTGTGTTGAAAAGTCCAAAGGCATTGCACTATTAACTACACCACCTGCTCCTGCACCAAAGAACAATGCAATTCCACCAACAGACCACATCATTGGTGTTGAGAATTTGATTCTACCATTCCACATTGTTGCAATAAAGTTAAAGACGTGCATTGCAGAAGCTGGAACTGCTGCAAGAGTTCCTACCATAAAGACTGTTTTTTCAGTAAATGACATTCCGGTTGCAAACATGTGATGTGCCCAAGATGAAAAGCCTACAATGGATAATAAGACAAATGCAAAGATTCCAGAGTTGTAGCTGTAAATTGGTTTTCGTGAAAATCTTGGAATGATTTCATACATCATACCAATAGCTGGAATTACAAGTACGTATACTTCAGGATGAAAAGTAAACCAAAATAAATGAGCATATGCAATAGGATCTCCACCCATTGCAGGATTGAAGAATCCACTAACTCCAAGTCTGTCAGTGAGTAACATTAGAAGTGCAGCTGCAAATGTCGGAATTGCAACTAGGATAATTAGAGAGGATGATAGGTATGACCAGGCCAATAATGGAACTTGTCCAATGGACATATCAGGATGTTTACATTTGAGAATAGTAACTACAAAATTAATTGCACCAAGAACTGATGAGATACCTAGAATCTTTAGGCCAAATATCCACATATCGGCTGCAGGACCAGGGGCACTAATTATAGAATAAGGAGGTGTCGCATACCAAGTAAAGTCTGCAAAGCCCAACCAGATCAGAGCACCTGATGGTGGAATCATCCAAAATGCAATTGCATTTAGTTTTGGATATGCCATGTCTTTGTATCTAACCATAATTGGAACGTAATAGTTTCCAACTGCAGATGCAAATGGAAGTATAAACAAGAAAATCAAAGTTGTTCCGTGAACTGTAAAGATTCTGTTAAAGGTCATGGAATCAGTAATGATTTGTGCACCAGGCAAAAATAATTCTGCTCTAATTGCAAGTGCCAATGAACCACCTAAGAATAAGAATCCAAGTGAAGTAATTAGATAAAGTAAACCAACATCAGTATGATGTGTTGAGAACATTATTTGCCAAATTGGACGTGGTTTTTGTAATTCTAGAACCATTAGTTAATCTCCTCACATGCAACAATAGAAAGTTGTGATAAAAGCGTTATCAAGCTGGATCCTCCACATACAATGTTCCTCTCATGTTATAGTGAATTAATCCACAGTACTCTCTGCATTGAATGTCATGGACTCCTGGTGCGTCTGGTGCAAACCATACAGTATTTACTCTACCAGGAACGGCATCCATCAAAACAACATAATCGTGAATATTAAATGAATGAATGACATCAGTAGAAACTATCTCAAATTTGTAAGCTTTACCTGTTTCAACATGAAGTTCACCAATTTCTTTTGTACCGTCTTCGTGTTCAAAAGTCCAGAACCATTGTTGACCTGTAACTATGATAGTCTCTGCGTCTTCAGGAACATGTTCTACTAGTCTTTCAGCTTCCCAAGCTTCAGCTCCTACCCAAGTCATTAATGCAATAACGATACCGACGTAAATCCATTCAGGCCAGTTAGAGTGTCCACCCATTTCTACCAGTCAGTCCCCTCATATGGAGTTGGTTTTGCTTTTGGATGAGATTCTCTAAATCTCCAAACTTGCCAGATCATTGTTCCTGCCACTACGGCTCCAACTGTAAATGCAACTGTCATCATTCTAAAGAATAAATTCCAAATAACAACTCTACGATCAAGATATTCTCCAGGTTCATCACCTGCAGCAAATGCTGACTCTATAGCTGGAATAACTACTATAACTGCCAATACTAAGAATAATCCGACCAATTTCTTCATTAGCGATTGAATGACGTGGCCAATAATTTCTATTTAAGGGTTTTCAAGATTATTAGATGCTATCGGAGATCGAATCTTGATGGATGCATTACATTAAGTCCAGAAAGAGAAAACTTTCGATCTTTTTCTCGAAAGAGATTCAGAGATGCATTCTCAATAATTAGCTCAAATAGATTAGTAGGAGATAGATCAACTATAGTAGAAAGCATTGCTTTGATTGGATCCATGTGTGTAACAAGAACAACATTTTCATCTGGATGTTTTTCAATAACATGATCAACTATTCCTAACACCCGTTTTTTGACTTCTGAGAAGGTTTCCACTCCATTGTGTGCAATTTCCAATTCTCCATTGTAAAATTTCATAAAGACATTTCCATGACTGGTAAATATTTCATCATATGGAACTCCAGTAAATTTTCCCATATCAAGCTCAATTAGACGATCATCAATAGTTACATCAAGAGAGTTGTGGTTTCCAACAATTTCTGCAGTATGTTTTGCCCGTTGAATTGGACTTGAATAGATTGCAGAGACATTCATGTGTTTTAGTAGTTCAGCAGTATGTTCTGCTTGCTTTATTCCAACATCAGTTAGCGGAACTCCTTCTGTTCTACCGGCTAAAATTCGCTCAGTGTTATTTTTTGCCTGACCATGTCTTAGAAAAATAATATGCCCCAACTTGATCGGAAATTCAAATAAAGATAATAATAAGATTATCAGATGATTTATCATGAAAGTAGGAATTATTGGCGGAACTGGTGGCATGGGCAAAGGTTTTGCTCTAAGATGGTCACAAAATCATGATGTAATAGTTGGCTCTAGAGATGCTGCAAGAGCATCAGAATCTGCAGTTGAATATACAAATCTTGCAAAAGAAGCATTTGGGGAGATTAAAGGGACAATTTCTGGAAATGACAATGTTTCAGTTGCAAAAGAGAGTGATGTTTTGATTTTATCAATTCCTTATGAAAATATTGATTCAGTATGTTCTGGAATATTACCTGAAGTCAAAGACAGTTGCGTTGTAGTATCTCCTATTGTTCCAATGACAAAAACTGATGTGGGCTTTGAGTGCATATCAATTAAAGAAAATAAACCATTTTCATACAAACTTGTACTAAACCATATGAAAAATAAATCAAAATTGGTTTCAGCATTTCATGTGATTTCTGAGAAAAAACTAGTGAATCCTACATTAGAACTTGATTACGACATATTTGTTTGCGGAGATGACAATGATTCAGTTCAAGTAGTTAATACTTTGATTGATGAAATCAAAGGACTGAGATCAATTTACTTGGGTCCAATAGAACTATCATATTTGGCAGAAATGTCTACGCCATTGCTACTTAATGCGATGATAAAAAACAAGATAAAAAATCCAGGTATCAAAATTATCTAAGTCTATTTCATTTATCATGAGTCACGAATACTATAGACGTGGTAGAAATTGGTTTACCGCAATTGGGGTTTTATTTTGTGTAATGGGTGGAATTGTTCTAATTCAGCAGTTATTGATCTGGGGAATAGAATTTGTAGAGGAATTTTTGGTGAATGCAGAATTTACCAATGAGAAAGTATCTGTTGCAATGTTAGGATTTGGGATTTTTATGATAGTATTGGGATTTAGAAAGCATGAGCAAAAGAGATGAATTTCTAAAATCTCAAAAAATATTGCGTTTATCTACAGTTGGTAAAAATAAAACACCACATATTGTTCCTGTTTGGTATAGATATAGTGGGAAAAAATTCTACATTGGAACAAACACTAAAACTGTAAAGGCAAAAAATGCAAAAAGAAACCCACAAGTTGCATTTTGCATAGATGTAGGTATCAAGTCTCCTGACATTTATGGAGTGATGGGGCAAGGGAAAGCCAATCTAATTTTAGATAAAACCAAAGTCAAAACAATTGCAAAAAAGATTCTCTTGCGATACTTTGATACAATGGAGAATAGATCTGCAAAAGAATTGCTAGATGATACTGACTGTATTATAGAGATTATTCCAAAAAAGATTTCAGTTTGGAGTTACTGACTAACAAAATCTTGAATTTTGTTCATTGCAGAGTCTAGGATTTCAAGACTTGGAAGATAGACCAGCCTGAAATGACCACTACCATATTGCTCTCCAAATCCTGAACCGTGAACAGTAAGGACGCCTTTAGTTTCCAATAATTTGGTTACAAATTCTTTGTCGGTTCCAAATTTATTGTCTTCAATCTTTGGAAATGCATAAAATGCACCTCTTGGAGTGGGGCAAGAAAGACCAGGCATTTCGTTTAGTCGTTTTACAACCAAGTCTCGTCGTTTTTTAATTTCAGAGACAAATTCACTAATGTAGTTTTGAGGACCACGAAGTGACTCCAAAGCTGCATGTTGTACTGGAAGACTAGTAGCAATTCTTACTCTAGCTAATTTTGGAAGATGCTCCCGTAATGATTCTAGTTGAGGAGATTGATTAAATGCAATGTATCCAATTCTCCATCCAGACATTAGGTGGACTTTGGAGAATCCATTAAGAACAATCACAGGAGAATCTCCTGCAACCTTGCCAATTCCAACGAATTTTTCATCAAAAATTATTTGATCATAAATTTCATCACATATGATGTATAGATTATTTTGATTTGCAATGTTTACAAGTTCTTTGAGGGATTTTTCATTGAATACAACACCAGTTGGATTATTAGGACTGATTAAACAAATTGCTACAGTTTTTGGAGTAATTTTGGATTTTATATCTTCAATGTCTGGTGTAGAGTTTTCCAAGTCTACTGCAAATTCTATCGGGATTCCACCATGAAGTCTAACATATGAGGCATAAGGTGGATAATATGGTCCAGGCAATAACACTTCATCGCCTTCTTCTACAATTGAAGAAATCACCATGTCTAATCCTTCAGATACTCCATTTGTAACTAGAATGTCATCAGCACCAATTGAGAGTCCCTTTGCGTTTTCTTTTTTTGCTATTTCTTCTCTTAATTCCAAGAGACCTTCTGATGTAGAGTAATAATTTTCACCCTTGTTAATTGCATCAATCAAAGCTTGTTTTACATTGTCAGGTGGCTGAAATCCAAACTGTACAGGATCACCTATGTTGAGATAATCAACTTGCATTCCTTTCTGCTGTACTTTGCGTGCAGCAACTACAATATCTCTAATTGCATATTCAACACCTATGACTTTTTTTGATACCTTCAAAGTATCTAGACAGATATTTAGGCCTGTTAAATTCTTACTTGTTTGGACTCGTTGCACAGCCTGGATAGTGCGAGCGGCTTCGAACCGCTAGGTCGAGGGATCGAAGCCCTCCGAGCCCTTTAGATTATCTTATTAGGCTAATAATTTGGCAAGAATGTATGAAGGTGTCACCATTCAAACTGGGATTGGGATTAGTGATAATAGGAATGATTTGGATTTCATTTATCTTTGTAGAAACTGAAAAAACTAGTGATTCGTTAATTCTAAAGCAATCAAACTCTTTTGAATTAAAGTCAGAGTTTACGGGAGTAGGAATTGGATTTTACAAATTTTACATGCCAGAATTTTCAGGTGAAGAAATTTTTGTGCAGATATTAGATACTCAAGATAATGTAATTCAAGAAGAAAAAATACAAACAAAACTGTCAGTAGGGTATTTTGACTTTTTTGAAGATGGCATCCATACAATCAAAGTGACAAATATTTCAGAAACTCCAATTGAGTTACAGATAGAGTTAGGAGATACAAGTTCTCATGAAATGATTCCTGCAGGCATTTTAGTTCTTGTAGGAGCTGTTGCAATGATTATTATTTCATATTTTAAAATTAAAAACTACAAAATTGAGCATCCAGAAGAGAATATTTCATAGACTGGAATACATTGAATTGTATGCCCAAAAATTAGTACCAAATTAAAGAATAGCCAAGTTGTAAAAAACAAGAAAGTTACAATTGAGAATGGAAGAAATGCCTTGAGTTTTGTATGCTCCCTATTCTTTAGGATCAATATTCCACCTAATGATGCAAGAACTAGACCCAATTCCAGAGGTTGGTGAGACCAGGATATCAATCCATCAATGCCAAAAATATCATGAGATAAAGAATCACCAAATCCCGAAACAATTTGTAATATAGATCCAACAATTACCAGTTTAATTCCAGTTTTGAGAGAGCCATGAACTGATTTTCTAAATATTAGCATGCAGCCCATTATTGCAGAACATGTAGTCATTGATACTCCAAAGTATACTATCATATGAGAAGGACTCCAAAAAAATTCTGGTTCTTTTTGGAGGTGGGATATTGCATCCCAAAATCCTGCTGAAACTATAACAACAGGACCAATTACTGCAAGAATTGATACTAGAGAAACTAGAGTAGAAGATTTGGCTAGTCTAGAATTAGATAATCTTTGAATTAATCTCATTTTATTCATTCAAAGTATTTGGGTTATTTGTAATATTGTAAGAATATTAGAAAAATTCAACATTATGGCTAATTTTGTGAATTAACTATATTAGATGAAACAATGAAAGGAATTCTATGAGTCCTGGAATTGGGTTAATGAAAAGACGATTAGAGAAAGAAAAGGATGCAATTGCTTTGGCAGTATCTGGTATTGCAAAAAAATATGATGTAAAACCAGAAAATATTGAAACTTTGGAGACAAAATATCATGATGATGCAGGAGATTGGTATGTTGCATTAGGATGGGATGAGAAAAAGGCAGTTATCCAAATGGATTCAGTGTTAGGCACAATTACTGAAATTAAAGAAATTTAATTATCCACAAAGATTTTGAGAGTATTATGGCAAGTGCTATTGTTCTTGGAGGTTCCAGAGGAATAGGAAAAGCAATTGCAGATTCTCTAAAATCAATAGGAATTGATGTATTTGCTGCTTCTAAAAAAGATATAGATACTTCAGATTTAGACAGTGTAAAACAATTTCTTGAAAAACACAATCAAACAGACATTTTAGTACTAAATACAGGAGGTCCGGCTTCAAAACCATTTTCTGAAATATCACAAGAGGATTGGAAACTATACCACAATCAATTATTTTTAGGATTTTGTACAATTTTGCAAAATATCAAAATTAGTGATGGAGGATATATCTTTTTGATTAGTTCAAATGTGATCAAAGAACCAAATATGAAATTGATAATTTCTTCGGCCTATCGTGCAGCGTTTAGTGAGGTTTTCAAAGTATTGAGTAAAGAATATGCTCAAAGAAACATTAGTTGTATCAATATTGCGCCAGGTCCCATCAATACAGATAGAACGAAAGAATTAGTAGAAAATGTTGAAGAGTACAAAAAATCATTACTCATGAAAAGACTAGGTGAGCCTGAAGAGATTGGAAGCTTTGTCAAAGCAATAATTGAAAACAAAATAAAGTATCTGTCAGGTGTTACAATAAACTTTGATGGTGCAAATTCAAACTATATCTTTTAGAAAACTATGCAGAACTATGCAGTTTTTGGATAAATTTATCTAGATTTTTTATCTGTTTGTTACTAAAATGTGACTTTAGTCAAAGTGATGGTTTTATCCATAGATAAATTACTTTCACTTTTGAGCTTATAATTTTGAACTTGTTGGATCAACTCGATCAAATTACTCCATAAGATCGTTGAATGTTCCTAGATTTTGCAGTTTGGAATAAATTAAAATAATTGAATGTGGCATAATGAACGATCTAGACTAGACATTATTGATCATATCTAAAAATGAAAAAAGTGAAATATTTTTGCTCAACGAAATTAAATTACAAGAAATTGTATTATTTGGATGAAAAATGGTGGACCTTATACCAAGAAGCAAAGAGAAGAGAGAAGAAACAAAGTTTTCAAACTCCATATCGAACAAGGCAAATCAGCTGTAGCAATAAGTAAGATCTTAGATGTAAATCGAAATACAATAAATGAAGACATACAATTTTGGAATGATCAGCTTGATGAAAATTATTTAAAATATGATTATACCAGTTGGATTGCAAAGCAATTTCAGCGGTTAGAATCACAAAGAGGCAGATTATTCGATCATCTAAACGAAGATGATGAAAATTATCTAGCAATAGAAGATAGAATTTATCGACTAGATACAAAGATTCTTGAATACGCGGAAAAGAATATGAAGGATAAAACCAAAGTAAATACAATCATAAAAGACATAGATGAGGGTCTAGTCAAACGTGTAATTAGATTTATTTTGTTAAAAAATTTTAGTGAAGGATCAGCCATTTCTGAAGAAGAGATAAAAAAAAGAGACAATAGTACTAAGATGTGATTCAGAGAAATCTACGATGATATTATTTAAGATGCGCAAATTGGGATTGAGTCTTTTTAAGACAAAAAGCCAACTCGGTGAATTGTATAGTGATAAATACAATCTATGGGAGTTTGCATTAACAAAAGGTTACGTAAATGGGACGGAATTTGAAAAAACGCATAAACTACACACATATGAATAACAGATTTAGAAAATTTCAAAATGATTTAAGATTATTTTTTAAATTCAACATTTGGCGTGTCTGGCTGGCCTGCAATTGCAATCAATCCGCCCTCACGTAACTGTTGCAGTAACTGCATGACTTCTTTTTCTACTTGGTTTCTTTGCAGTCCTGTCTGTTGGGCAAACACTTCTACTAGTTCTGTTACTTTGCGTTGCCCGTTACATGATTTCCAAAAGTCAACAATTGCTTGATTAACCATAAATCCTTGATCATGCTCGTTTGCCAATACCATGGAACCATCCTCTTGTTGCACTAGTTTTCCAACTCCTTGGGGCAATGCAGTTTCATAGTTTATTGGTGCAGGAGTGTTCATTGCAGCACCCATACTTTTTAATTTCATTTTTCCTTCTTCAGTCATCTTATCCATTGACCATGCAGGCTCCCATACGATGTCAATTTTGACATTGTTCACTCCTGGAACCTTTTTGGCATATCTTGTTGCATCTTGGACTAGTGTTTCGTGTAGTGGACAGCCTTGAGTGGTCATCGTCATTTTGATATTGACATCATTGTTTTCAGCAACATCAATTCCATAGATTAATCCCATCTCTACAATGTTTAGAGGGACTTCGGGATCCATGCATTGTTTTAAAGAGTCCTCAATTGCTTGTGCAGAGACAGTACTCATATTGTATGGTGCAGCTTGAAAAACAATAAAAACTTTCTATTAATTAGCTTGAAATAATTTTGGGATTGATTTCTCGTATGGAGCTCTTGCCACACCTTTTTCGGTAATTATTCCTGAAATTAGTTCAGGCGGCGTCATATCAAATGCCGGATTTATCACGTTGATATCATCAGGAGCAGTCTTTTTGTATCCAATTCCTGTGACTTCGCTTCCTTTACGCATCTCAATAATTACATCTTCTGCTTTGGTTTCAAGATCAATGGTGGATAGTGGGGCTGCTACGTAAAATGGAATTCCGTGTTGCTTTGCCATGGTTGCCACCTGATAGGTTCCAATTTTGTTAAAGACATGACCTGTCTTTACAATTCTGTCTGCACCAACTACAACTTTGTTTACCAATCCATTAGCCATTGAGTATCCTACAGCGGTATCTGGAATTAGACTGACATCAAATCCGTCATGCTTTAGTTCAAAGACAGTGAGTCTTGAGCCCTGCTGGATCGGTCTTGTCTCAGTAGCTATTACTTTGATGTTCTTTCCAGATTCTCTTGTTGCTCTAATTACACCTAGTGCCGTTCCATATGCTACTGTAGCTAGAGCACCTGCATTACAGTGAGTCATTATAGTGTCATTATCATCAAAAAGAGCAGAGCCGTTCTTTCCCATGGCTTTGTTAATTTCAATGTCTTCCTCTGCCATTTTTTTTGCAGTTTCAATAACTAGTTTTTTAATTTGTTCAACTGTATCTCCTGATTTTGCAACATTCATGATTTTTTCCAATCCCCAACCCAGATTCACTGCAGTTGGTCTAGTTGCAAAAAGGATTTTTCTAGCATTTTCTAAATCAGACAGTAAATCGTCTTTGGTTGTTGCCTTACTTTGTAATGCAGTTAATGCTAACCCAAATGCACCTGATACTCCAATTGCAGGTGCGCCTCTAACCACCAAAGTTTTGATGGCATCTGCAACCTGGGTGAAATCATCATATTCTACAAAAACAAGCTCGTTTGGAAGCTTGGTCTGGTCAATCATTATTACTTTGTTATCTTTCCATTCAACTGTTCTCAAAGATGAATCAATAATAGTATCAACCATACAGAGTATCAAAATTTAACATTTTAAAAATCAACTGATAGTGTAAATTTAGGTACAAAATATAACCCTATTTTGTTTTATTATTTTTATGAAAATTCTAGTCACTGGTGGAGCTGGTTTTATTGGAAAGCATCTAGTAAAATCACTTTTAGAAAAGGACCAACTAGTTACAATTTTTGATAATTTTTCCAACTCTACTAAAGATTCTGTATCACATCTTATAGATATAGGTGCCAAAGTTATAGAAGGAGACATCACAAAACCTCTAGACATACTAAATGCTGTAAAAGATCAAGAAATAGTAATTCATCTTGCTGCTAAGATTTCAGTATCAGAATCAATCAACAATCCTACAGAAACATTCAGAGTTAATGTGGATGGAACAAATAATGTATTAATTGCTTGTGAAAAAAATAATGTAAAGAAACTAATCGTATCTTCATCAGCTGCTGTGTATGGAGATAGTATTCAGGGTGTTAAATTAACTGAAGAATCATCAATGAATCCCATTTCCCCATATGGTGAAAGTAAGGTGAAAATGGAACAAAAGATCAAAGGATTTGTATCAAAACATAGCATACATTGTATTATTCTAAGATTTTTCAACATATATGGTATTGGTCAATCATCAGAATATGCAGGAGTAATTACTAAATTCATTGAAAAAATTAAAGAAAATAAACCATTAGAAATATTCGGAAACGGTTTACAAACAAGGGATTTCGTTGCAATATGTGATGTGGTTAATGCAATTAACAGTACTTTATTGTATAATAAAAGTGGAACATTCAACATTGCCAGTGGAAAAACAATTACTGTTAAAGATCTTGCAGAACAGATGATTTTATGGTCTGGAAAAAAACTAGGAATACAATATTTGCCTGAAAAGAATGAAGATATTAAATATAGTCAAGCTGACATAACGATGGCAAAAAACCACCTTACATATTCTCCAAAATTTGAATTAAAAGAAGGAGTCCAAGAATTAATAAATAATTACCAACATAGTGAGAAATAGTAGATATACCAGTAGATATTTTATTGTGATTGATTTCTGATTTAACATATTGTTAGATCTTTCCATTCTAGAAAAATATGATTCACAACAAATGCACAAAGTGTATGATATGTGGCCAGAAATTGCAAGAAAATCTTATGAGCAAAATTTTGTTAAAGCTGATTTTGATGGTATTGAACATATTATTTTCGCAGGAATGGGAGGTTCAGGTGCACTTGGAGATATTTTTGCATCCATTTTATCTAAAACAAAAATTCACGTTGATGTAGTAAAAGGATATTTACTTCCAGAAACTGTTGATTCTAATACCTTAGTAATCGTAGTAAGTATTTCAGGTAACACAGAAGAGACATTAAATGTTCTAAAGTTAGCTTCAAAATTAAATTGTAAATTGATTGCTTTTTCATCAGGAGGTAAAATGAAAAGATATTGTACTAAATACAATATTGAATTCAGAGAAATTAAACAAATTCATTCACCACGTGTTTCATTTACTAATTTTTTATATTCAATGTTAAAAATCTTAGAGTCAGTAATACCAGTAAAACATGAAGATATTTTAGAATCACTAACAGAATTAGAATCTCTCAGAGATAAAATTTCATCGAATAATTTAACACAAGAAAATCCATCTCTTAATCTTGCCATGTGGATTTCTGGAACTCCTTTAATTTACTATCCACATGGATTACAAGCTGCAGCCATAAGATTTAAAAATTCTCTTCAAGAAAATGGAAAAATCCACACAATATCTGAAGATGTAATTGAAGCTTGTCATAATGGTATTGTACCGTGGGAAAAACACAGTAATGTTCAACCTATTCTTTTAGAAGGTAATAATGACTATGTAAAAACGAAAGAAAGATGGGAAATTTTGAAAAAATATTTCAACATTAATAAAATTGATTATTATGAAATCCATTCTGTAAAAGGCAGTATACTTTCTAAATTAATTAATCTGATTTATCTTTTAGATTATTCCTCTATTTTTTATGCAGTTATATCAAAAACTGATCCGTCTCCAGTAAAATCAATCGATTTTATTAAAAAAAGTATTTCGGAATAAACTGCAAAAAATAGCATTATGCAAAATCTTCTTAAAGTCAAAAATTAATGAAAGTAGTAATGAAAATAGCTATAGGTCTGCCTGCATATAATGAAGAACAAAATATTGGAAAAATTATTACGCAATTAAAACAGTACACAGATACGATCATAGTTTGTAATGATGGTTCAAATGATTCAACTGCATTGATTGCTGAAAAATTAGGAGCAGCTGTCATAAACCATCCCAAAAATTTAGGTTATGGTGCAAGCATTCGTAGCCTGTTCATTAAAGGAAAAGAGATCGAGTGTGATATTTTAGTAACATTTGATGCTGATGGTCAACATAATGTAAAGGACATAGAATCGGTAATACAGCCAATTCTTGATCAAGATGCAGACATAGTCATAGGTTCAAGATTTCTCGATAAAGATAGTTCCATTCCAAAATATAGAAAAATGGGAATCAAAGTCATAACAAAAATTACCAACACATCAATAGGGAAAGACATTACTGACTCACAGAGTGGTTTTCGTGCATATTCAAAAAAAATCCTTAATGCCATAACACCTTCTGATTATGGAATGGGTGTTTCAACAGAGATTTTAATAAAAGCATCAAAAATGAATTTTAAAGTCATTGAAGTTCCAATAATAGTATCGTATGAAGGAAATACTTCTACCCACCATCCTGTATCACATGGTGTCTTAGTAATTGTTAGCACTCTAAAATTTATCTCAATAGAGCACCCTTTGAAATTCTATGGATTGCCAGGAATCTTTTTTTTAACTTTAGGACTATTCTTTATTTTATGGACTATTCAAGGATTTACAGATACACGCCAAGTGATTACAAATTTAGCTTTACTTGGAATAGGCTCTACAATTTTGGGAGCTATGTTAATGATGACATCAATAATGTTATTTTCACTTGTAAGTGTAGTAAGAGAAAAACGTCATTGATTATTTTTTTTTTTTGAATTATTAAAAAACTATAGCATCATATATTTAAAAAGACATTTCGGAATTAATATTATTTAAAAGATTAATTATATCATTTTTTGTTACATTTTTTGGATTATTATCTAAGTGTTTTCTATCTGTTAAAATTAATTCTGCAGCTTCGTCTAAAGACTGATTGAGATTTATTTTTTCAAACTGGAGTTTTTTTACTAATTTCATAAATCTTTCATAAAATGGAGAATTGTTAAATTTATGAGCTGTCATAGTTGTAAAAGCTAAGGCATGACCGTGAGAAACACCCTCATTGGAATATACATAAGAGAGAGCATGTCCTAATGTAGTTGAAGAATTCCCAAATCCAAGACCATCAAATAAAGAACCTATTACAATTTTTTCATAGTTCTTAGTTAAGATACCTTCTTCTAAAAGATCAAATGCTGAATTACAAAGAAATTTTGTATATGGATTTGCAAGTTTACTGTCATAGGCTTCAGTACATTGAGCACAAGCATCAATTACTGAATTTTTAATTATGTTATCATCAGAATATTCAATGAAATGACTATCGATTATGGCAATATCTGCAAAAAGTCCATCATCATGAAAGCTTTTTTTCTTACCATCTACCTTAAGAACTGAAATTCTAGTTACCTCACTGCCACTACCAAAAGTAGTTGGGATCATTATCTTCAATTTATTCATTTTAAATGCACAGTACTTGGCTACATCCATAGAACTTCCACCCCCCATTCCAACAATATAACTAAAATCAGAATTTTGAAATTTAGAAATAATCTTTTCAGTAGTTTCTATTGAGGGATTAGATTCCACATCATCAAAAATTATCGTATTGTTTAGATCAGCATATTCTAACCATCCACGCGATCTTGCTCCCTTGGATGTAATTACTAAGCACTTATCAGGAAATGAAAATTCTTTAACTGAGTTTTTTCCAAAGATAATTTTTGGAGGTTGTTTTATTGTCCACATATAAAGAAACTAAAAGATCTATTATTATATATTAAATTATTTGCTAAACATGTCTGATAAAAATGAGTAATGGAGCCAATCTACTAAAATCAAAATTAAAAGAGAATAAAATTTTGAAAGTTGCAGGTGGGTTTGATGCAATGTCTGCGAAATTAGTAGAATTGAATAATTTTGATGCAGTTTGGGCTGGTAGTTTTGCTATATCTGCAACTCATGCATTACCAGATGCAAGCATTCTCACAATGACTGAATTTCTTTCGGTAACATCTAGAATGGCAGATGCTTGTTCAATTCCCATAATTGCTGATTGTGATACAGGATTTGGAGGACCAAGTAATGTAAGCCACATGGTAAAGAAATATGAGAGCGCAGGAATTGCTGCAGTAAGTATAGAAGACAAGATATTTCCAAAACAAAACAGTCTTCTAGAAAGTGGGAAACAAGAATTATTGCCTGAGAAAGATTTTGTTGCAAAAATACTAGCGGCAAAAAATTCTAAAGTTAATGAAAATTTTATGATTATAGCGAGAATTGAAGCATTAATCGCAGGATTGGGAGTGGATGAAGCAAAAAAAAGAGCAAATGCTTATGAGAATGCAGGTGCTGATGCGATTTTAATTCATTCAAAAAAAAAATTACCAGATGAAATTTTTGAATTTTGTGATACATGGAATGGGAAAATACCCATTATTGCTATTCCTACATCATATCCAAATGTAACGTTGGAGGAACTTCAAAATCATAAGATAAAAATGGTAATTTATGCAAATCAATCACTACGAGCGGCTCATTGGGCAATGACAGAACATCTAAAAGAATTATCTACAGCAAAAAGTCTTGGTGATGTTAAAACAAAAATGACTTCTATGGAAGAGATATTTCATCTGCAAGAAATGTATGACATAAAAAAGCAGGAAATAGACATTGAAGAAAATCTAAAAAAATTAGGATACATAAATTGAATGAAAAGGAACAACGTGAAACATATCATTATCTAAAAAAGAACAAGGTAGAAAATTTTATAGGAGTTCCTGATTCTACATTAAAATATTTTATTGATGAATGCTTAAAAAACAACAACATCATAATTACAACTAGGGAAGAAGAGGCAGTAGGAATTGCCACAGGAATGTCTCTCTCTAAAAGTCCATCATTGGTGTTTATGCAAAATGCAGGATTTGCAAATTCAATAAGCACCATTACATCTCTAGTTCAGCTTTATGAAATTCCAATAATATTTCTTATTGGTTGGAGAGGATTTCTTACAGATGACGCTCCAGAACATCTAAAAATTGGTAAAATTCAACCTGAACTTCTAAAACTGATTGGATTAAAAACGAAAATTATGACTGAAAAAAATTGGAAAGCATGTTGTGATTGGGCACTAAACCAAATAAAAGACAAAAAACCATGTGCGCTTGTAATCAGGAGGATGTTTCATGATTAGAAAAGAGGCAGTAAAAATTGTTGCAAAAAGTGCTGGAAAAAATCCGATTGTTTCAGCTAATGGATTTATGAGCAGAGATTTATTTGAAATGAATGATAAAAAATCAAATTTCTACATGATTGGTTCAATGGGTCTCGCATCATCCATAGGATTGGGAATTGCTTTAAAAAATCCTAAAAAACAAATTTTTGTTTTTGATGGAGATGGCAACATCCTTATGAATTTAGGTTCTCTAGTCACCATAGGAAGTTTAATGCCAAAGAATTTGGTACATGTGGTTTTTGACAACAATAGTCATGAATCAACTGGAGGGCAACCTACTAATTCATCAAAAATAAGTTTGGAAAAAATTGCAAACAGTGTTAATTATAAAATATTTGTAATAAAGTCAAAAACTAGATTGATTTCTGTTTTAGATCAAATAAAAAAACAAGATGGGCCAATATTTCTATTAATCAAAATATCTACTAGTAAAGAAAGGAGTAAAAGGGTTTTATGGAAACCTAAAACTATTAGAGACAGAGTAGTAAATTCACTCTAGAAAAATATGAAAGCTATCATTATTGCTGCAGGATCTGCAAAAAGACTAGGTTCACAAACTAAAGAAATGCCAAAAGGATTATTGGACATCAACGGTAAATCTATTTTAGAACGACAAATAGAAATTTTGAAAAACAACAATATTGAAGAAATTATCATAATTACAGGACCACATAAAGATAAATTCAAATTTAACAAAATTAGATATTTGGAAGACACAGAATATGAAAAACATGATGTTCTTTTGAGCCTAATGGCTGCAAAAAATGAAATTAGAGGAGATGTCATAACAACATATTCAGATATTTTGTTCGATGAGAAAATCCTACAGCAAATCATACAATCAAAGGTAGATATTGGAATTGCTACAGATCTAAATTGGGAATCAAAATATGAAAATAGAACAGAGCATCCAAAATCTCAAGCAGACAACGTAATAATTGAAAATAACAAAATTATAAAAATTAAAAAAAACATTTCACAAATTGCAAAAAATCAAAAAAATGGAGAGTTTATTGGAATAATGAAATTTTCTGAAAAAGGATCAAAAATTTTTGTGGATGAATTTACCAGAGTGGAAAAAAATAATCCAGCTCCATTTCGTGATGCTAAAACCTTTAAAAAATCTTATCTAACAGATATGATTCAAGAGATAATTGAACAAAATATCTTAGTTGAACCAATAATTGTAAATGGTGAATGGTGTGAGATTGATACACCGCAAGACCTAGAAAATGCTAAAAAAAAATATATCTAAATTACAGATAATTTTGAATTTCTTTCCAAAGAATGTTTTCTATTTCTAAATTCTTTCCAATAAGATTGCTTTCTTCAGATGGATCAGACTCTAGATCATAAAGTTCCTTAGAACCATCATATTCGTTAAAAATAAATTTCCATTTTGATGAACGTATAGATTTAGTATTAGGATTTTCTGGAGGCCGATTGTCCTTAAGTGGATTTCCTGTTTCTGAAAATGCTAGTTTTTCTTCTATTGAATTACCATTAATCAAAGAAAGTAGTGATTCACCATCAATCTTCTCAAATTTTTCAGAAAGTGGTATATTTAGATAATCTAAAATTGTAGGCATAAAATCTATGGTTCGTACTTGTTGTTTGATCTCAATAGGTTTTATTTCAGGATATACAAAATAAGTAAATGTTCGTAAAGTGTAATCATAACAAAATGCACCATATGCTCTTTCTCCAATTTTTTCTCCCACACTAATTCCATGATCAGACATTATCAAAATTAATGAATTTTTATCTAATTCAAGAGTTTTAATGTGTTGAAGAATTGTTTCTAAATAAATTTCTGCATCTGCAAATAATTTATCATAACGTTGTTCATTTTTTTCTTTATTAGAAAAATATTCGTCGCTAAAATTATCATATACCTTAAGAACTTCATTCATAATACCAGTGTGAATATTGCTGTATTGTTGATACAAGAAGAAATTTTTTCCTTCGGAATTCATCTTACTCATTTCTTCAAGGTAATTACAATGACGTGAAGTAAGATCATCTTTTAGTTCATCATGAATAAGAAATTTATCAAATCCTTGTTTAGGTATAACTAATTCATTAACCACATCAGCTAAAGTGTAGTATTCTAAATCATGAAGGTATTCAGTTAATGTTTTAAATTTATCTTTTTTAAATTTGAATGTAGACCAATAGCTATCAGTTCCAGTCCTATTTCCATATGTACCACTGAAAACTGCATGCATAGCAGCTATAGTATGAGGTCCATAAGTTACAGATTGAGAGAAAAAGGCAGAATTATTTTTAAGTCTGTTAAAAACAGTTGAGGATAAAGCACGATCTAACCTTCCACCATCAATCATTAAAATTATAACATTTTTTCTATTCATATTTTTAAAAAAACGAATTTAAATAAAAACAGTTCTAAACTAAAAAGTGATTTTAGATGTATCCAAGTTTTTTTAATTCTTCTTCAACTTTTTTTCTTTCTACATCATCTAATTTTTTGGAATCAGGTTTAATTTCTTGTTTAAGATAATTTTGCAAAATATTCTCCATTTTAGTCACAATTTCAGGAAAATCATGTGAAACATCATGTTGTTCTAGAGGATCACGAATTAGATCAAAAAGCTCAAAATTTTCATGATTATTAGCATCTCTAACATATTTGAAGTCACTTGTTCTAATCCCTACATAGTTTTTATGATTTTCAGTGACATATGGCATGCTTTGAATAAAAATAGGTTTTTCATCAAGATGCTGATTTGTAAAAAGAGGAATCAAGCTAGTTCCATCAATATTTGAATTCAAATTTTCTAAGCCTATTAATGCAACAATTGTGGGAAAAACATCTACTAAACCTACTTGTTGTGAAATTATTTTACTAGATTTGATATTAAGCCCTGCAAAAATTAAGGGCACTTTTAATACATCATCATAGACATGACTACCTTGACTCATTCGTGATGTTGTAAGTACTCGTTCTTCATATTTTGACAACGACAAATTTTTGATTTGTTTTTCTCTTCTAGAATTTCTAATTTTGTGCAGATACAATGAAAGTTTTTTTTTTGGTCCATATAATACAGAAGGAATCTTGTTACCAATTTGCCAAAGAGTTTTTTCTCCCATTCCAGACTCAAGATTTATTATTTGATCATTGATTTTTAATGAGCGAATATATTCTCCATGATCTGCTGTAATAACAATCAAAGTATTTTCTAGATTAATTTTTTTCAAAAGTTCACCAATCCATGAATCAATTGCAGAGACCATTCTTTCATATGAGGTTTCACCATATTTTGGATGATCAAAGCTTTCAGGCACTACAATTGGTTGATGTAAGTCGTTAATGTGAATATAAAAAAACCATGGCTCGTTTAAAATAGAACCTATCTTTGCAAGAATTTTTTTTCCCAATCCCTTAAACAAACCATAGTAATTATTATGAGTTGAAGATTCTAGTTTAAGATCAAAATCTTCTGTTATCCCTAAAAATGAATTTACTTCAGACGTTGTTGCAAAAGTAGTATAACCATGCTTTTTGAGATGCTCTACGTATGTAGGTACATCAGCATTCAATTTTTCATATGTATCATTACTCATTCCAGTTTTAAAAGGAAAAAGTCCAGTAAACATACTTCCCATTGAAGGTGAAGTGGAAGCAATGGAGCTTATTGCCTGAGAAAAATAAATTCCTTGTTTGATTAATGAGTCAATATTTGGAGTAATTGACGTTTTAGTTGTATCATAGCATTTATCAGAACGTAACGAATCAATTACTAAAAATAAAACGTTATACTTCATTTACTAATTATTCTAGTTCGTTGTTTATTATTTTTTGGTTCTAACTTCAAACGGTTTTCTATTTCAGTTATTTTATTTTGAATTTCATCAGTTTGTTCAGAAGGGACCACTCTAAGTAAGAAATTATAATCTCGTATCGCTTCAGGTAATTTACCTAATTTTTCTAAGGTTTCTGCTTTTCCATACCAACCTTCTTGACTAAATTTATCAAGTTCAAAAAATTCTTCATATGCATCAAGTAGTTTACGATCACTAGATTCATTTTGCCAGTAATGTATCTCAGAACGAATAGTTTCCAGATATTTTGTTTGGAAAGTTTCAATTGGTGAATCAAAAGGACTTTTTGTATTTATTTTTTCTTGATATAACAAATAAATTTCATCAAAAATTTTGTTTACTTGAGTTTTATCATCAAGATTCTGATAAACACGAATTTTACCTTCTAATGCTTTAAAATCAAACTTGTTAGTTTCTAAAAGTTTATCATATATAGATAATGCATCATAATACTGATTAGATTGTTCATGGATTTTTGCATTTTCTAAAGATTGTTTATTTTTTTCTTGTCTTAATTGTATGATAGGATTAATCTGATCAAATGTGGATTCAATGAATGATATTGATAATTTATTAACATCTTCATCAGTAAAGTTGAGTCTTAATTGGATTTCTCCATCTTCATTTGGTTTTGGATCCCATCCGAAGTCATCATAAAGAAACTTTTTGATTTTCAGGACATCATAATTGTAAACCTCCAAAAATTCTTTAGCAGCAAGTTCAATGTAATTCTCTTGATTTGGATTATATTTTAAAATCATACAGTCTTGATTGCAAGTAACAACAGGAGTAAAAGATGAAAGTTTTGCACGTATTATATCCGTAGGAATAGGATTTAGAAGTAAAATATATTCTACATTATAATGTTCAATGTATCTTTTTGTTTCAAATGAGTTAGAATAAAATTCATTTGGGATTGGAACTGTAGGATTTCCAGTATTAAGATAAGTATTTGCAGGATAAGTAGTCATAATTACAGATTCATTGTTTATATTTTCATTAAACCAATTATAAAAATCTGGAAAATTTTCATTAGTTCTCCAATCAAATTCATGAATTGTGATAATCCAAGAAATACTTTGATCTAAAATAAAAGAAATTGAAATGATAAGAATAATTCCAATAACAACATATGGTAAAAATTTTTTCAGTTTAGTGTCATCAAAAATAAAAAATCCTATAAATTTTTTTAATCCTAGTATTCCTAATGGAAGAGTTAAAAATAAAGCTGGGTAAAATGGTGGAAAATAAACACCTCCTGCTCTAATAGTTACAATATACATTGCAAAAATTGAAAAAATCATAATGAAAGGGATTATTGAATGAAATCTTGTGAGATCTTTATCAAAAAGATTATTTTTCAAAAAGTATTTTCTTAAAAAATATATCAAAGTAATAATAGGAATAAAAATAATTAGAAATTGTATAACTAAAGTTAATCTATTTATTTCTTGATCAGAATCCATTGTTGATTCTTCAGAATAAAATTGATTGTTCAAAGTTTCATAAATTAAAGTAATTCCATTAAGAATTAAAATATCAAAAATACCTAAAAATAATATTAAAATAAGAGAAAGTGTTAATATCAAAAATATTTTTTGTTTTATCTTTGATATGAAAAAGCATTTTTGTAATTTAGTTGACAAAAAGAAAGAAAATCCTACAAATATGAAAAAAAATACTAAAAGATCAGTTTTAGGTAAATTATAAGGTAAATGTGAATTGAAAAAAAGTTGTTGTAGATATGCAGAAGCAGAGATTAATTCATTTTCCAATCCTAAAATCGGAGAGGATTCAATGGATTCAGCAATAAAAAATGATGAAATTGTGTTGGAAAAAGGTATTCCAACTCCTATGCCAAAATCTCCAAATATTTGAAATTGTCTAATCATCCAAGGGAATAAAATAATAAACCAAGTACCTAAAACTATTAAAGATCCTTTGATCTCATATTTAAAAATCAAAAATGTAATGTAACTGAATAATGGTATAACTGCTAATTCATGTGTTAAAATTCCAAGAGAAATAAACAATCCAAATAAAAAATAATGTTTAATTTTTTTTTCTAGGAAAAAAAATGCCAGTACAATGAAAAGATAAGTCAATGTATGTGCCATTCCATGTGTTATTTCCGTTAAAAAGAAAAATGACGTGAAAACAACTAATGTAGAAGATACTGCAATAAAGGGTTCAAAGTATTTTCTGATCAAGAGATAAAATAAAACTATGAAAAATGATGAAATTATTGCAGTAAAAACAGATGTAATGAAAACCCAATTCGATTCGTTTGCATTTGTAATTTCAAAAAATGCCCCTTCCAAAATAAAAAATACAGGTGGCTTACTATATTCAGAATTAATATTAGGATTTGTTTTAATTAGATTTGAAATATCATTACCATGTATACCAGCATAATCATAATTCGATGGGATATAAGATGATGTTAATCCCTTACCATCAAACAGATTATTACTTACACCAATGAAGAAAGTGGAATCAGAAATAAATGAGGGGTTAATACTATCATGAATCACGATAAAAATAAAAAATGTAGAAATTAATAATATAAAAATAAAAACAAGGTCAAAAAAAAGCGAATTTTTTAAAAACAGAATATTAAACTGCACATGTTAACTAACAATCATCATGGTTATATTTTATAATCTTTTTAAAGAATTTCTCACTGTAATAATATATGTATCAATACCTACCATGCAGTATATCCACCATCAGCTATAATTGTAGAACCAGTAACATAACTAGATTTTTTTGAACATAAATAATCCACTAATCCATTTAATTCTGATTTTTTCATCATTCTATTCATCGGAGTTAATTTCGAGTAGTTTTTTATAAAATTTTTATTTTGATTTAATTGTATTCCTCCTGGAACAATTGAATTGACTCTAATTTTGGGGGCCAAATGTGCAGCCAAATATTTTGTTAAATTCAATACTCCTGCTTTTGAAACTCCATATCCAATATCTTTATGAAATCCATCATATAAAGCTGGATTTGGAGAAACTAATCCATATGTAGAAGAAAAATTAACAATCGCTCCAAATTTGTTATTTCGCGCAAATTCTCTACATACAGAAAATAAAGATATCAAATTTGTTTGCAAGTACTTTGAAAAAGATTCTAAAGTAAAATCATACAGAGTGTAATGTTTTCCTTTAGGATTAATATGATCATTTAATGCAAAACAATTTATAAGATAATCAGATTTATTTTTTTTAAACCAAGTTTTTACAAATGACTCATCTAAAAGATCATGTCCAAGTTTAATGTCAAGTTTTTTAACGTGATCAGTATTTTTAAAATATTTGCATATTTCCGAACCTATTAATCCTTCAGAACCAGTTACAGTAATTTTTCTCATTTTTCTTTTTTATTGTCTTCTCAAATTTGCATTGTCATGTATTCTGATAGTGTTTCTTTTGCTTTACATATACCGCAATAATCATTCCATTTGTTATCATGATTCCATTGTTCTAATCCTGTTTGATCATATCGTTGATGCGCCATTTCCAACATTCTTCCTGTTTCATGTTTATACATGAATCTCTTTAATGCGATAAGCTCTGGAATAGTGAAGTATTTACTCACAGTTCCAGTGTATAGAGTTGCATCTCCACATTCTGTCATAAATTTATCAAGTGCATCTAATTCCCATTTTTTGATTACAGATTTATCAATATCTAATTTATCAGCGTGTTTTAGTTTTTCATCATATTGTGCCAATAGGAATCTTTTATTATTATAGTAAATAGGACTGCCAACGTAAGGGGTACATATGAAAGGATCAATTTCAATATTATTTTTAATCCAAAAATCTACTGTTTCCATCAAATCATTAATATTTTCATGTTCATTTCCAATCATGAAAGTAGTTAATGGCCTCATTTGAACTTCTCTAATAGCATCAATAGTGATTTGAAGATGTTTTCGTGTTTGTCCTTTTTGAATATCTTCCTTGAGTACTTTATCAGATGCGGACTCAAATCCAAATGAAATGTAAGTACAACCTGCATCTTTCATTGTTTGTAAAAGATGTGACTGAGTTGCAACACTGGGTGCATCACCTAAAGTTCCCCATTTTACTAATTCATTTAATCCTTCATCGATATACAAATTACAAAATTCCTCTGTCCATTTTTTATTACTTGTCATGTTTTCATCTAAAATTGAAACAAAATCGACATTATATTTTTCATGTAATAATTTGATATTATTCACTGCATATTGAGCAGTAGGCCATCTTGCTGGTAATTGAAACGTATTATTTTCCTTATCAGATATTCTAACTAGTTGTTCTCCTTTTTTTCTATCCCCTTCACCATAAATATTTTGCAAGTCTATACGAGACATTCCATTGTGAGAACAAAATGTACAACCTCTAGGACAACCTCGTTCCCATACTGCGGTGGCTCTTCTTTTTGCATTAAATGCTTCAACGGAATATGGATATGATGAATATCTAAAATACACATCTAATTCATACAAATCATATGCAGGGTACGGCACTGTATCTAAATTAGGAATTAATGCTCGTGGCTCCGTATATGTTGGAATTCCGTTTTTATTAATACATAATCCTTTAATTTTCTCAAAATCATTATTCCCATTATTGATCGTGTCATATATCTCAGAAAATGTTTCTTCACCTTCTCCAATACATATCAAATCAATTTGAGGAATTAATTGCAATATTTCATCAGGATTATAGGTTGCAAATCCTCCACCAGCTATCAAAATTGAATTAGGACATAATTTTTTAATTGTAGGAACTAATTCTTTAATTCTTCGATACATGGTAGTTAATCCACTGATTCCTATGAGATCCCATTTTTCAGATGCAATATCTTTTCTTATCTGTTCTAATGGAACATAGTCTCCACCATAATTCATTCTGATTGCATTTAGATCTAATATAGCAACTTGACCCCGTTTTTGTTCAACGATTGAAGCAAAAATACCTGCCCAGAATGGAAAATCAAATGGTTTATCATCTAATCTAACTTCGGGCTGTATCAAAAGAACTTTCAATTTTCATTATTAGTAATTTGAATTATGTTATAAACTTACATTTAAAATTTTGATAAAAATTCGATGAATTTAATACATGTAATTCTGTCACCAAATAAAGAACCTCCCTCTGTAGAATTGACAGTGGTTACTTCTTCTGGAGACCTAATGATAAATTCTTTGAATGTTGTACTATAGTATTGAAAAATTGGATCTAATATACAATATGTTTGAAAATAGGGATTAAAAATTTTGGGAAACATTCTTTGAAAACTTTCATCATCTAATGAAAGTTGTGAAATGTCTCCTGCAGCACCATGAGATAAAATTAAATCTTGTGGATCATCTTCTTCCCATCCATGATTCATTCCAATTAGACAGATAGTTTTACATTTTAATATTTTCCAAGCGAGAAACCAACCTGATGTTCCAACATTGCCACCTGTTTGAATTGCAGGTAATTTATGATCAGGTTTTTTTGATCTAATCATCAAAGCAGAAATATGATTAAATGATTTTTTACCTTCGTCATAATCAAATAATGAATGTATCCAATGAATTTTGATTCCAGCATTTCTTACTCTTTTCATGACATTGGGAGAAGTAAGTACAGAAAAAATTCCTTTAATTAAAGGACCAAATTTGTTAACAATTTCATCATCATAATAGTTTGTAATTTTTTCATATGCATCAATTGTAATTACAAAAAAAGAAGGAAATCTTTCCGGTGTTACTCCTGCTTTCAATGTAGGTATTAATGAACGATCTGTGCAAATAATTGTTCCACAATAATTGCTTTTTGCTAATTGTTCTAAATGTTTATTTTTTTTTAATGAAGGTCCAGCACCGATAACTATTGCAAAGTCATTTTTGTTATCATCATGAAAAATATTTTTTGCTGAGGATTCATTTTGAATATCATTTAAATTTAATGCAAAATTTTTTATCCATTGTTCAAAGTCATTGTTATAAAAAAAATCATCTATAATTTTATCATTTGATGATTTCTCCCCTTCGTTGGAAAAAACATGTAAAAACCATTCATCCCAAGTTTTTTCCTCAAATCCAGATTCTTTCTTTGTTTTTAATAGTTTAAGTAAAGTATTTTCTGATAAAATAAACTCATTATCCGCAGACATTATTCATTTATTAAATCTCATCAATGCCTAATTCATCTTGTTTTTTCTTAAAATTTCTAAATACCATAAATGATCCTGCAGCACCTGTTTTTTTAATATAATTTTCAAATTCCTCATCATTGATCACTTTGTTCTCAACATGTGACAATTCTTCATTATTATTTTGTTCTTCATCCTTTTTGATCTTAAAGTTTGCTTTCATGTTTTCATCACATTACATTTCTATTTAAAGTACATGTGAAATAGTTTCTATTTAATATTTAATCCAGATTTAGATCTATATGTCCAAACATTCATTCCTTTTTTTATAAATTCCTCATTAGTGATCTCTTTCTCTTTTGATGACAATTCTTCATTATTATTTTGTTCTTCATCCTTTTTGATCTTAAAGTTTGCTTTCATGTTTTCATCACATTACATTTCTATTTAAAGTACATATTATATAATTTAATTACTACAAAGTATTCGGAGTTGATTTTTATATTATTTTTATAGATTTATTTTTCTAGATCTTTTATCACTTAGTTCAATAGCATCCAAAATCTTTAAAATTTTTAATTCATCATTAAAGGTATATCGAGGTTGTTTTTTCTGTTTAATTGCAACCATAAATTGGTTCATTTCATCAACATATAATGATTCTGACGGAGTATTTCCTTTGTATCCCTTTGCAACTTCACCAGATTTGATTTGAATTGTTTTCCATTTAGAAGATTTTCCTATCTTAATTGTTCCTTCATTATGATCACAAAGGATAACTCCTTTTTGACCAATAATTTTTGTTTGGCTAAATGCAGGATCAGAAATTACATCAATTACCATAATACATTGAATGCCATTTGAAAACTCAATTATTATTTGGTAAAGATCATTAATGTTAGTTTTAAGATTAGAAACTTTGTGAATACTTCCATAAACAGATTTGATTTTAGAAAACAAATATGTTAACCAAACTAATTCAAAGGGAATTATTTCTCTTGCTGCGCCTGTTTTTTTCTTAGATGCATAAAATTCTCTATAATCTTCCCATGGATGCCAGTTAGGTAAATAATGTCCAAAATGATGATATACCGTTAAAGTATTTCCAATTTGATTTTGTTTCAAAAGTATTTTTAATTTTTTAATTAGCGGGTGATGTAGAAGTGTATTTGAGGGTAATCCAATAATAGATTTTTTATTTAATTGTACAATAATTTTTTTAACATCATATGATGAAAGATTTACTTCTGTAAAAAAATGAATGTTGTTTTTTATTGCAATTGATGCATACTTGTAATGAGAATCAGGCGGAGTCGAAATAATCATACAATAAAGTTTTTTTTGAATAGCCTCTTTTATTGTTGAAACGGTGGATATTTTATATAATTTTTCTGATTCACTACGCCTGTCAGATCTAGGATCAAATCCAATAATATTTTTAAAACCAAGTTTCATCAAGCTTCTAATTCTTCGTTTACCCATTGAGCCTAAACCAACAACCAAAATTTGCATGAACATTCATCATTTTTGAGGGTATTAAATATCCCTTTTGAAAAATTGAAACTAAAATCACGTTAAAATACTCTAAAATTTTTCTAGTAACAAATGACAGAAATTCATAATGAAATCAATATTGGAGATGAGATTATTGGTTCACAATACCCATCTTACATAATTGCGGAAATCGGAATAAATCATAATGGCAATATTGAAACTGCAAAAAAGCTTATCGATGAAGCATGTGATGCAGGAGTGAACGCAGTAAAATTTCAAAAAAGATCCTTAAAGGATCTTTATAGAGAAGATGTTTTAAAAAATCCTAATATTGAGAGTCAGGGTTTAGAGATTCTAATAGATGTTCTTAAAGAAGTAGAATTCAAAGATGAAGATTATAAGCAATTAGTTCAATATTGTAAGCAAAAAAACATTACATTTCTATGTACTCCATGGGATATACCTAGTGTAGACTTCCTCGAACAATTTAATCTTCCAGCATACAAAATTGCCTCGGCAGATTTGACAAATTTTCCTTTATTACTTTACATAATTAAAACAGGTAAGCCATTAATTGTTTCCACAGGAATGTCAAATATGGAAGAAATAGAAAGAACCGTATATTTTTTAGAAAAAAACAATGCTCAGTTCGTTTTACTTCATTGTAATAGCACATATCCAGCTCCCGTTGAAACACTAAATTTAGAACTCATACCTGTATTAAAAAATAAATTTCAAGTTCCTATAGGATACAGTGGACATGAATCAGGAATTGTTAGTACGCTAGCAGCAACAGTATTAGGAGCAGTGATGATTGAAAGGCACATTACATTAGATAAAACGATGGAGGGTTTAGATCAAGCTGCATCACTAGAACCCAATGAATTTAAAGAATTGGTAAAAAATATCAGAGAAGCAGAAAAAGCAAAAGGAAAACCCATAAAAAAAATGACTAGAGGGGAAATTCTACAAAAAGAAGTTTTAGGAAAAAGCATAGTTGTAAAAATTGATGTAAATAAAGGAGATGTCTTTTCAGAAGATAATCTTGAGGTCAAAGGACCTGCAAAAGGACTTTCACCTCAATTTTTTTATGATATATTGGGCAAAAAATCAAAACGGGGAATAAAAAAAGGCAATTACATTCAAGATGATGATTTATGATTTTAGGAATGAAAGTAAGAAAACAAGACTTAGATGACATGTTGTTATTTAAACCAAAAATTTTAGAATTCCATTTTTCAGATAGTGATTTAAATTTAGAATTAGAGCAAAAATTTGAACAGAGATTAATTGTTCATTGTTATGAATATTTTGAAAGAAAGTTATTAGATATAGTCAGTTTAGGAGAAACAAATCAAATACATTCTCAAGAAAAAACAATAGAATTGATTCAAAAAGCAATAGATAAAACAGTTAAGTTAAGTGAACAATTCCAAGGAAGACCATCAATAATTGTACATCCTGGTGGTTATTCACTAACAGAAATAAGCAGAGAAAATAAAGAGAAGGTTAAAACCAGCATTACAAAGGCTGTTGAAAAATTAGATATCAGCAAAGTAAATTTTTTGATGGAAAATATGCCGCCTTATGCATGGTTTTTTGGTGGTAGATGGAATTCGAATGTTTTTCTTGATGCAAATGACATGAATCAATATTGTAAAGAACTGAATCTCAAAGTATGTTATGATTTGTGTCATGCCCAACTTTATTGTAACACAAAACAGATTTCATTAATTGATCAACTTAATATTATTCAAAATAATGTGGATCATTTTCATATTTCAGATGCAGATGGTATTGATGGAGAAGGATTGCAATATGGAGAAGGCAGTATGGAATTTGAAAAGATTATACCAATTTTAAATAGGCATCAAGATAAAGGATTTGCAATAGAAGTTTGGAAAGGGCATGAAAATGGTGGAAAGGGTTTTAGGGAATTCCTACAGAAAATAACTGAGGCAGGATTGATACTAAATTGAAAAATGCATTAATCTTTGGATTAACCGGTCAAGATGGTACTTATTTAGCAAAATTTTTGTTAGATAAAGGATACAATGTTTCTGGAACTTTTAGGCGTACTAGTCACAAATGTTTTGAGAGATTAGAAGAAATTAGCATTTTTGATAAAGTAACAACAATCAAAGCTGATTTAGCAGATTATGGTTCAATTCAATCTGCCATAAAAAAATCCATGCCTGATGAAATTTACAATTTGGCTGCTCAGTCATTTGTAGGAGCTTCATTTCAACAACCAATTCTAACTTCGGATATTACAGGGTTAGGTGTTTTGAGAATATTAGAAGCTGTAAAAGAAAATACTCCAGACGCAAAATTTTATCAAGCATCATCAAGTGAAATGTATGGGAATTATATTGGAATAAAAAATGAAGAATCACCATTTATTCCAAGAAGTCCTTATGGAGTAGCAAAAGTTTTTGCACATAATATATCAAATCATTATAGAGAAGCATACAATATTTTTGCATGTTGTGGAATTTTATTTAATCACGAATCACCATTGCGAGGTCTTGAATTTGTAACAAGAAAAATTTCTTGGACACTTGCAGAAATTAAATTGGGAAAACAAAAAAAACTTAAACTCGGAAACATTTACGCAAAAAGAGACTGGGGATTTGCAGGTGATTATGTAGAAGCTATGTGGATGATGTTACAGCAAAAAAACCCTGATGATTATGTAATTGCAACAGGAGAATCCCACTCGGTTGAAGAATTTCTGACCCTGGCAACAGATTATGCAGGATTAGGAGACTGGCACGATTTCGTAGAAATTGATCAATCAGTAATGAGACCAACGGACATAGAAGATTTAGTGGGAGATGCCTCAAAAGCAAAAGAAAAGATTGGATGGAAATCTAAAACAAGTTTTAAAGAATTAGTGAAAAAGATGGTTGAACATGATATAGAATACCACAAATCACATTCATTGAGTTTTTGAAGAAATGAGTGATGCTGCCATAGTCACTGTGAGAAATTCATCTACACGTTTGCGTAATAAAGCAATAATGAACGTCAAAGGAGAATTAAAAACAATAGAGGTCGTAATTAAGAGAGCAAAAAAAACAGGATTTACAGTAATTTTAGCAACATCAAAGTCAAAAGACGATGATATATTTGAAGAAATAGCAAAAAAAAATAATGTGAAAATTTTTCGAGGATCATTATTAAATAAAATTAAAAGATGGTTTGATTGTTTTAATAAATTTGATATTGAAAATGCACTTTTAGTTGATGGGGATGATTTATCATATAATTATGAAATAGGTAAAAGAGCCATATCAGAATTAAAAGCGAAATCAGTAGATTTGATTACACACCCCAAAGAAATCATTACAGGGTTTTTTACATATGCAATTAATAAAAAAGGAATTGAAAAACTATATTCTATAGCTAATCTAGAAGAAACCAACACAGATGTAATAACTAGATTTATTGAAAAAGCTAATCTCACCAGTGATTTAGTTATATTAAAAGAATTTGAAAAAAATGAAAATGTAAGATTTACTTTAGATTATGAAGAAGATCTAGAATTTTTTAGAAGATTATATAAAGAAATAGAAATAGAATCCAGTGGAGAAGAAATTTTAGAATATTTAAAACATAACAAAGAGATAATTGAAATAAATTTTTATAGACAAAAAGAGTTTCTTGAAAATCAAGCTAAATTCAATGCAAGTATAAAATGAATTAAAAATTCTTTTTTGTCGGAAATATTTTCATGGACCAAATTGATTTTGGCATTAATCCTTCTAAAAAATCTCCGTAATTTTCATTTTTAACATTTTTAGTTACAAATTCACATGCACTTTCCAAAGCAGTTAGGGTATTTTCAATATCTTTTTCAGAATGAGAAAAACAAATGAAAGTACCTCCTAACACAGACATAAAAATGCCTTTTTTTATCATTTCCTGTAATATGAGAGATTTCATTGAAAGGGATTCCTTCTTAGTTGAATCAAAGCATTGCATGTGCATTCGTATCGGATAGCCATACATCTTTGCATCTAAACCAAATTTTTCGACAGTTTTATTCCATCCGTAAAATAATTTTTTTCCAATATCCCAACAATGAGATATTGTGTTCTTTTCTTCCATTTCTTTAATAACCGCATAAGTTCCTGCAAGAGAAAGATTTTCACTGTTATTTGTGGAAGAAACCCATAATTCATCAAAAGTTTTCATAAATTCAGATGGGCCAGTAATGCAAGAAATTGGAAGGCCGTTTCCCATCCCCTTACCAAAGCAAACCAGATCACCTTTAATGTTGAAATATTTTTGTGCACCCGCAATATCAAATCTGAATCCAGTTACAATTTCATCTAAAACTAAAAGAGAGTCATTCTGAGTTGCTATTTTTCTAACTTTATCAAGGAAATCATTTTGTGGTTGCTCATACATGGTTGGTTCTAAAACTACAGCGGCAATCTCATTTTTATTATCTTCAAAAATTTGTTCTAGACCATCTACATCATTATAATCAAAGATTTTTATCAATTCAGAATTAAATTTTGGAACTCCACCATCTCTACTGACCATTGCAGCTTGCCAGTCATGCCATACACCGCCAGAACCACAATAAGCAATTTTATCTCTTTTAGTAAAAGCTCGAGCCGCACGAACTGCTGCAGTTACTGCATTTGAACCAGATTTTTCAAATTTTGCCATGTCTGCATATGGGATTACTTCACAAATTTTTTCAGATAATTTTACCTCTATAGGATGTGGGAGAGAAAATAGAATCCCCTCTTTTAACTGTGAAATTATAGCTTGGTTAACGGGTTCATAGTTATAACCAAGTGTTATTGGACCCAAAGCCATCAAATAATCAATGTATTCATTTCCATCCACATCAATAAAATGAGAACCTTTTGCAGATTGAGCATATACAGGGAAAACTCCTTCAACATATGATGGGGCAGCTCTACTAAAAGTTCCAGTAAGATGAGGAACTACTTTTTTTGCTCTATTCTTAAGATTGTTAGAATTTGTTAATGATCTGTCCACAGTATTGTTTAATTTTTGAATCTATTAATCCTTTTTAAAATATAGTATTTTAAATAAAGCATTAAAGTGATTCAATGTCTTTTGAATCAGAGTCAAAATGATCATTAAAATTAAATTTATTTTTTTTCTGGTAAATTTTGATTAATTATTTTAATTAATTCTTCACTAACTCGTAATCCTGATTTTCCATCAAATTTATAGAGAAAATTTTTAGTTGAGTTAAACGATTTGTTTGAAATGTTGGCATTATTTGTAAAATCAATAATCATGTCATTTAAATGAGATATATCAGTGCATTTCATAACATTCCCAAATTCTAATCCTTCTTTAACAAAAGGAAATAAAGGAAAATTGAAATTGAAATCTAGTAAAATCATCTTTGCCCCTACCAATGAAAGTTCAGAATGAATTGTTGAAAATCCAAATGTTATAACTAGATCATATTGTCCTAAAATATCCCAAATATTTTCATTTTGATAAATTTTTGAATCATTTCTTAATTTTTGAAATAGATTATGATATTTTGTTTTGTTTTCAGATGCAGGATGTATCTTAAATGAAAATGAAAATTCCGATTTTTTTGACAATTCATTTATTAAGTTGGTGATAAATGATGTAAATTTATTTTTATTCCATATACCATGTTCCAATAATGCGTCAGTGATTATCAAGATTGAAATTTTCTTGGAAACAGTTTGTTTTGGAACATAATTTTTTGAATTTCTATATAACTGATCCCAATAAGGACTGCCAGTAACACATAATTTTTCTTGTGGAATACCGATTTTTTTAAGAGGTTCTATCCATGATGGATCTGGAAGTAAATGCAAAACTGGAAATTTAGTTATAGGAAGTTCTTTACGTAAGAAGTAATTATAAAAAGATGAAAAGTATTTTTGTATAAAATTATGTTTATAACCAGCAGACTTTTTGGTTCTATTAAGAAATCTTATTTTATAGATGATAAAGGTCAGCCTTCTTAAAAAAAATTTTTGGTCATCAGAATCAGTAGGAAGTGAATTTGAAAAAATGTTTCTCAAATAAAAAATAATTTTGGCATATCTAGTCATGGAATCAGATTGTTCATATCCATATCCAAAATAATAAAATGATACTAATGGAATCTTTAATTTTTTACAAGCTAAGCTGAATGCATACTGTATAGGTTCATAATTAGGACCAATCATGACACAGTCAGGTTGTATTTTGTCCAAACAGTCTATTGCGTCAGTAAAATCATGAATATCTAAAATATTAAAATCTGGAAAATTAAAAGAATTGAGTTTATCAGGTTGATATACAAATAAGTAAAAATCTAAATTTGTTAGTTTCTTGAGATCTTTTATTATTTCAGAAACATATGTAATTCTTACACTTTTATTATTTGGAGAAACAGGTGAGGGAACTAAAATTTTCATTAGAAATCTGTAAATTAATTAATGTGATGATCTATAAATAATTAGAATCCAAATTTTTATGAATAAGGTTATTTATGGTACTTTAGAAAAATATTGAGTGTTTGAAGGGAAAAAAATTCTTATCACAGGTGGAACCGGTTCTTTAGGTAATGCACTTACAAAGCGTCTTTTAGAATACGATATTGACACAATTAGAATTTTTAGTCGTAATGAAGATAAACAAGTAAAAATGCGTTCTGAATTCAAAGATGAAGATCGTTTAAGGTTTCTCATAGGAGATATAAGAGATCTTTCTAGGTTAAACAGAGCATTTGAAGATATAGATATTGTTTTTCATGCTGCTGCGTTAAAGCATGTTCCAGTGGTTGCATACAACCCATTTGAAGCTGTGAAAACAAATGTGATTGGGAGTCAAAATATAATAGATGCATCGTTACATGAAAATGTTGAACTAGCAATAGCTATTGGTACAGATAAAGCAGTATCTCCTTTGAATACCTATGGTGCAACAAAGCTTTTGATGGAGAAACTCTTTGTTACTGCAAATAATTACATTAACCCTGCAAAACATAAAACAAAATTTGTTGCATTAAGGTACGGTAACGTATTGGGAAGTAGTGGGTCTGTTGTTCCATTATTTATCAATCAAATAAAAAATAACCAGAAGATAACCATCACTGATCCTGAAATGACAAGATTCAGTATTACAATGAATGATGCACTTGATTTTATTTTAGAGTCGTGTAAAGAGGTAAAAGGTTCCGAAGTTTTCATTCCTAATTTACACGCATATACAATTAAAGATATCAAAAATGCATTGACTGAATTATTAAATGACCCAGGTGAAGAAATAATTGGAATCAGAGAGGGTGAAAAAATGCATGAAATATTGATTAATCATGATGAAATGCGTTATACATGGAAATTCAATAACAAATATGTAATATTGAATGAAAATAGGAAAACAAAAGAGGTTGAAAATAATTATAAAGATATTTCAAGAGTGAAAGCATCATCAGAATACGATTCTAATACTACTAAAAAAATATCTAAAGAAGAATTAAAAAAGATTATTTTAAATTCAGGTCTAATAGAAAATTAAATATTAATACGTTTACCAATTTTACCACTTTTTATAATTAAATCAGAAAATTTGTGTGAATTTATTCCATTATCTAAACCTATAATATTTGAAGGCTTTTTTTGTTTAATACAATGTAAAACATGTTTTATTTCTTGTATATACATGTCATTTGTATTCTCTTTGATTGGATAAATGATCCATTTGTTATTTTTTGAATTAAATACTTTGATTTTATTTTCTTTTAATGACCAAAAAACTATTCCATTTTCACATAATATTTCAACCGAGCGTCTGTATTCTCGACGAATAAAATCGAGGTGGATTGTACCAAGAAGATTATTCTTAAATTTCAAAATAATTTCTGCAATTCCTTCAACATCGGTTTTTATAATATCAGTTGTTACATAACTAGATTGAATTTCTTTTGGGTTTCCAAATAACCAAATCAGATAATCGATTTCATGAGAGCTGTCATGAATAATTCCACCACCTAATCGCTTTACTGCAGAATAATTTTTTTTATAATTTTGTTTTGGTCTCCAGTCAGGAAGATATTGACCAAAATAAGCAGATACAGAAAGAGGTTTTCCTAATTGCTTTTTTTGAAGAATTTTTTTTATATTATTTAAACCAGAATTAAATCTAAAAGTATAACCAACAAAAACTAAAAGATTCTTTTTTTTAGATAATTTTTGTAATGATAATATTCCTTTTGAATTTGAGGATAGGGGTTTTTCAATAAATACATGACATCCATGTTTTAAAGCATTTATGGCCAATGTAATATGAGTGGATGGCGGGGTACAGATAAACAAGCAATCATAACCGTCGTAAATCAATTGATCAGTAGAATTAATTTTAAATTTTTTTGATACAAAATCAAGTTGATTTTTTTCTACATCATATAGATAGATACAATTCCTAGGAATTATTTCAACAAGATTTGCAATGTGACGTTGACCAATAGATCCACCACCCAAAACTAATATCTTCAAAATAGATCAGTTTTTTATAAATTTCAATATGTAATTAATTGTATCATCAAGATCAATAGAGTCACGACCGATTTTAGGAATATTTTGCAGAAATTGGGATGAAATATGTAATTGTTTTATGTCTTCAAAGGAAACTCTGGAATTAATTCCTCTATTGATTAATTCGTTAGATATGGCCATTTGTTCAGGATGGCTATCATCTGCCAGATAAAAAAATGGAGTTCCATTACTTAAACACTCAGAAATTAAACCATATCCACATTTACAAATAACTAAATCTGCAATTGAAACTAAGTTTTGACCTTCAACAGTATCAGAAAGATCATGTGTTGTTATTGAATCTTCAAACTTTGTGTTTAAAGATATGATTTGGACATTATCATCATATGAAAATGAAATTTTATTTTTCGAACCACCTAAAGCGAATAGGACACATGGTAATGATTTTTTAATATGATATAGTTTTCTGATCTCATCTAAATTTTCAGTTAGATTTCTTGCAATCAATTTAATTTTATATTTTTTTTTAAAATGATTCATCTCGGTTCCCAACGGTAGTTGAAGACAAAAATCAGCCAAGTCATAATATTCCTTAAATTTTAATCTAATATTTTCTGGAAGGAATGTTAAAACATCATACCAAGAAAAATTTGAGATGACAACTGATGGAATATTTATTGAGTTTGCTGCAATTAATGGCATTGGCGATACATCAGATATGATGAGATCGGGGTTTTCATACTTTAGAAATTCTACTTCTTGGCTAGAAATGCTATTAATATTATTTATCCAATTAGAAATTTTCTCAATTGATTCGTTATGATTGATAGATATTCCATCAGAATTTAAAACAGGTCCAATGTCAGTAACACCTTTTTTAATCTCAATTCCAGGCAAGGATTTTTGGAGAAAATCTATAACATTAGAATTTCTGATTATTATCTTGATTCCATAGGTTTGTAATTTTCTAATAAGAGCAACTGAACGTGTAGCATGTCCCCTTCCATGATCGGTTATATAATAAATCAATTTTTTCAATTTATAAAATAGTTGTGAATCTGTTTTGATAAATGGGTTTCTAGGTTAAGAATAAAACTAATAGTCACGCCAATTTGATATTGCTTGTGGATAAAACTGTCATTATAGGATGTGGGTTTTTAGGATCTAAAATTTTTACTAATTTAAAAAATAACAACAAAAAAGTTATTGGAACAAATTTTCAAAATACATCAAATGAATTTAAGAAATTAGATATAACAAATTTTGATTTTGTAAATAGTTTTTTAAATAAAGAAAAACCAGATTTAGTAATTAATTGTGCAGCAAATACAGATATTGACTATTTAGAAAAAAATGAAAAATTTGCAAATATGGTAAACGGTATTGGAGTAAAAAACATTGCAAAGACATGTAAACAAATCTCTTCAAAATTAATTCATATTTCCACAGATTCAGTGTTTGACGGAACTCTGGGATTATACACAGAAGAAGACGATGTAAAGCCCATCAATGTTTATGGAAAATCAAAATTATTAGGAGAGGAATTACTTCAAGAAAATTTAGATGATTTTATAATTATTAGAACAAATTTATTTGGATACCATCATCAAGGAAAATTTTTATTCAATTGGATATTAAGAAATTTAAAAGAGAATAAAGAATTCACAGGATTTGAAGATATTATTTTTAATCCTTTAGAAATATCATTTTTGAGTGATTTAATATTAAAATTTGGAAATATGGAATATTCAGGTATTATTCATCTTGGTTCTGATGAAATTATAAATAAATATAATTTTGGATGTGAGATTGCGGATACTTTTGGTTTCAATAAAAAACTTATAAAAAAAGGATCTATTGAACATTCAAGTTTGATTGCAAAAAGACCAAAAAATACATCGTTATCAAATTTAAAGGCAAAAAAAATACTGAAAATGAATTTTCCTTCATTAAAAGAACAAATATTAAAAATTAGAGAGGAGATTAAGATAAACTATAATGACAAACAAAGCCATTAAAATTGGAAAGAGGAAAATAGGTGAAAAGCGTCCTTGTTATATCATAGCAGAAATAGGTTCAAATTTTGATGGAAGTTTTTTAAAGGCAAAAAAAATGATCAAACTTGCAAAAAATGCAGGAGCAGACGCAGCAAAATTTCAAAGTTTTACTACTGAGCAAATTTTATCAAAAAAAGGATTTGAGAAAAAAACAACTTTTCAGTCTAAATGGAAAAAACCAATTTGGGAGGTTTATAAAAATGCAGAATTTCCTTTATCATGGCATAAAAAACTAAATGAATATGCAAAGAAAATTGGAATTGATTTTTTATCAACACCTTATAATTATGATGCAGTGAAATTATTAAAAAAAATCAACATTTCAGCAATAAAGATAGGTTCTGGAGACATAACAGATACAGAATTTTTGAAAGTGGTTGCTAAGACAAAGAAACCAATTTTTCTTGCTACTGGAGCAAGCACGATGAAAGAAGTAAAAGAAGCAGTTAATGCAATCAAATCATCTGGCAATAATAAAATAATTTTAATGCAGTCAATTACTCAATATCCTTCTCCAATAGAGGAAGCAAACTTAGGAGTTTTAAACACCTTTAAAGATAAATTTAAGCTCAATGTTGGATATTCTGATCATTCTCCAGGTTCATTGATAATTTTGGCAAGTGTGGCATTAGGTGCATGTGTAATTGAAAAACATTTTACAGACAATGTAAAATTAAATGGGCCAGACCATCCTCATTCTATGAATCCTAAGGAATTTGCAAAGATGGTAAAAGAGATCAGATTAATTGAAAGTGCAAAAGGAAATGGAATAAAAAAAGTGGAAAAAAGTGAAAAAGAGACAAGAATCATACAGAGAAGATCAGTATTTACAATTAAAAAAATTAGAAAAAATGAAAAATTTACCAGAGACAACATTATGACATTAAGACCATTCGTAGGACTTCCAGCCTCAGAATTTGGTAAAATTTTGAACAAAAAGGCAAAAAGAGATCTTGATGAGTACGTAGCTATATCTTTAAAAGATGTTTGAATTGAATGTGAAAAAATGGAAACAATTAATGAATTTTCAATAGATGAAATAGAAATAACAAAAAATGTTGAGAAATTATTTAAAGAATTATTTCCAATTTGTAGAAGTATTACAGGTAATGGAGTGAGAAAATCATTAAAAATTTTAAATCATGTAACAGAATTTACCGTAAAAGAAATACCATCTAAAACTCAATGCTATGACTGGATAATTCCAGATGAATGGAATATAACAGATGCATATATAGAAGATGAAGAAGGAAAAAGAATAATTGATTTTCAAAAAAATAATTTGCATGTAATGAATTACAGCATTCCAATTGACAAATGGATGTCATATGAAGAATTGAAAAAACATTTACACACTCTACAAAATTTACCAGATGCAATACCATATAGAACTACATATTATAAAAGAGATTGGGGATTTTGTTTAGCATTTAATGATTTTTGTAAATTAGACAAACAAAAAAAATATCATGCAGTAATAAATTCTTCACTTGAATTAGGTTCTCTAACATATGGGGAGTATAATATAATGGGGAATTCAGGAAAAGAATTTATTTTTTCGTCATATTGTTGTCATCCGTCACTTGCAAATGATAATATGTCAGGAATGATACTATGGATAATATTATTAAAAATTCTAAAATCTTTAAAATTAAAACATTCATACAGATTTGCATTAGTCCCAGAAACAATTGGTG
Organism: Nitrosopumilus sp. b3; assembly: GCF_014078525.1. Lineage (NCBI taxonomy): Archaea > Thermoproteati > Nitrososphaerota > Nitrososphaeria > Nitrosopumilales > Nitrosopumilaceae > Nitrosopumilus > Nitrosopumilus sp. b3. The sequence continues at coordinate 77,577 of NZ_MU078696.1, read as the reverse complement.
CAATAGCATATCTTGCAAAAAATGAAGAAATGATGAGTAAAGTGGATGGAGGATTTGTATTAACTTGTGTAGGAGGACCAAGTAAATTTAGCTATAAAGAGACATTTTTAGAAAATTGTTTCATAGATAAAATTGTAGATGAGTCATTTAAAGAATCAAATGTAGATTACATAAGATATCCATTTGATATCAATGGAAGTGATGAATCACATTTTTCTGCACCATATTTTAGAATTCCAATAGGAACAATTTGTAAAGACAAATATTATGAATTTGATTATTATCACACATCTCTTGATAATCTAAATTTTATAAAATCAAAAAGTATAGTAGATACATTAAAAATTTATCTAAAAATCATTTCAAAATTAGAGAAAATTGAAATTATTAAAAATAAAGATAATTTTAAAATCAAAAAAGCCAAAAATAAAACATTGACTTCTTTAAACCCATTTTGTGAACCAATGTTAAGTAAAAGAAATTTGTATCCGTCTACAGGAGGACAGATTGCTCAAAAGGCAGTTAATTTTTCAAAAAATCATCATTCAAGAGAGTATGAAGTAGATGAAAACAACAGACATTCAGGACTCATGATTGATGCACTAAGTTGGCTAATGTTTTATGCAGATGGAATTAACACTATAGAAGATATTTCTAAAAGATCTGGATTGAAAAAAGAATTGTTATATAAAGCAACTAAAATTTTGGTAGATCATAAATTAGTTTTAATAAATGAATAATTGTAAAAATTAAAAAGTGAAATTTAGTGCGTGAAAAAATTAAATTTTAACGAATTTGTTTATCATATTGTAACGATTTTTTATATCCAGCATCACGCTCAAGATCTCTATTAATTAAAAAAAAATTGGGATCATTTGAAATAATTTTTATAATGTCATTAAGTGAGAAAATAAGTTTTGGTCGAAATTTTTTATAAATTTTACGTATTAATTTTAGATCTAATGGTTCATCAACAGTTAATCGTATATTAGAAAAATTTTTTTTATTTTCATAATTAAAAATTTTAAAGATTTTAGAATTCTTTTTAATATAAGGAGTAACATGTTCAATTTCAGATTTCCATTTTGCAGAGTGAAATGCTTGCTCTAATGCTTGAAATGAAAAAATTTCGACATCAAGACCATCAGGAAATGTAGGTTTTATTGTATTGGATAAATAATCATAGTCATGATTCAAATAAACATGTAACATTTGTTGGATTAATTTTGGATCTATTAATGGACAGTCAGACGTTATTCGAATAATTATATCAGCATTAAATTTTTTGGCACATTGAAAAAATCTATCTAAGACATTATGTGTTTTTCCCTGAAAATATTGTATATCATTATTTTTTGCAATGTTTACAAGTACTAAATCTTCTTTCTTTTTTGTAGTTGCCAACACAATAACATCAATTTTAGGAATTTGTTTTACTCTGTTAATTACATGCCAAATCATAGATTTTTTTTGAATTAATTTTAAAACTTTTTCTGGGAATCGAGTGGAGCCAGTTCTTGCCTGAATTATTAAAACTATTTTTTTAGTCATGTTAATTAAAAATTATTAGTTTTTCTAACTATAGAATCTTTAAAAATCTTAACTGTTTTTTGTGGCTTCAACAACAAATGCAGATGCCATCAAATATCCTCTCCAATCATTAGGCTGCTCTTGTTTTAAACTTAATTTTTCAAATAATTTTGGGTATTTTTTATGGAAAATAGTTGGAAATGAATGATAATGATAAAAATGTAGTTTATTCACAGTAAAATTATTGGGTTCAAAAAGATCTTCTTTAATGGATAATGGATTATGAAATTTAGCATAAATGTCTGTATAAGATAGTTTTTTTGTATTTTTTGTTTTAGATTTTTGTACATCAAATTTATTCATCAAATATGATTTAACTTCTTTTCCGATTGATCCTGATAAAGATTTTTTATTCAAGAGTTGATTTAAGAAAAAATCTAATGAATATTGATTGAATGTAAAAATAGAAAAAAGATCATTTCGAAATTCTATGAAAACTTTACCATTTTTGTTTAGGTATTTTTGAAGTTTCATCAAAACTTTAGATTCATTTACAATATGTGGAAAAACGCCTGAAGCAATGATTGCATCAAATTTTTTTTTAGGAAGAGTGGAAGGATTTTCTAAATCTCCAAAAAAGATTAAATCAGGACTAAATCCAGCTTTGATAAGTTCATTTTTGCCTTCTTTTATCATCTCTTTAGAAAAATCAAATCCTTGTACCATATAACCTTCTTGTAAAAATTTTATCATCGGACCACAGGTACCACATCCTACATCTAAAATCGTTTTAATTTTATTTTTTTTTAATCGATCCAATATGATATTCATTCTAAGATAATTTGATGGATATGAAGAATAATTTTTCTTATACATTTTTGTGTAATCTTTAACCTCTTGATCATAATACTTTTGTACTTTCTTTGAAATGGCACTAGATGTCATACTTATGTAAGCAAATTCATACACATATAGAATTTTCGGAAAAACTAGAAATAGATTTAATCAAAATAATTTTGGTTAATAGTATTAGCAAGAAATTTTGATGCAGTACCCTTATTTACTAAATATTGTTCTACAAATTTTTTTCCTTTAGAAATAATTTCTTCACAATATTCCTTGTTATGTAATATATCATCAAGGGCTTTTTTAAATTCATCTAAGTTTTTTACTAATACCGTTGCACCACTTTGAATAATGTCTTCCTCTTCAAATCCCTTAGGGTCTGAAGGAAAAGTGATGGTTGGAATACCCAAAATCATCGCTTCTAATAATACAGTAGACCAATCTGTTGAAATTAAGACCTCAGAGTCGAGAATGTAATCAAAAATATCTCCCGTTTTATGAATAGGAATTGAAGAATTCACATTAGAAATTATTTCTTCAATATTATCAATTGGTGATTTAGCAGGATGTAATTTTATAATTAATTTTTTTTCAGGTATGTTATTAACAATTTTACAAATTTCTTTTATATTATTTTGATAATTGGTATGAACTAATATATCAAATCCATTATAATCCCAACCAACTATAACATTTGTTGCAAGTAATATTTTATTAGAAGGTTTTTTCTGAAAAAATTGGAAATAACCATCGTGCCTTAAACTACCAGATAAAATGAGATGATTTTCTGGAACATTCATTTCTAACAAATAATTTTTAATTTTTTCTCCCCATACAGATTCTTTTAAGTTAAGATGAGGGATTATGCCTGCAATTGGAATAAATTGTTTGATATATTCATTTTGTGGATAAATTCCATGTTGTAATAAAATTCCAGGAATTTTCAAATTATGAGCCACAGCAAGTATAGCACGTTCTTCAAAACCCATATCATACATTGTAACAAGCAATTTAATTTTCTTGGTTTTAAAAAATTCTTTAGATAATTCAATTCGTTTTAATGCTTCTTGAAATCTTTTTGTACAATTAGAAATAAAGTGACTTTTCATTGATGGCCAAAAAGTTTTTCCATTTAAAGAAAAGATAGTTTCTAATAACTTATCATTCGAAAACATTATTTTTAATTGATTTATGAGTTCTTTGTGTTTTTCTAAAATTTTTTGATGAATATTAGAAGGAATGTTATCTAAATGAAGAATTTTACAATTAAATTTTTTTACAATTTTTAAACTTTGAAAATTCCAAACTGCAGGCTTTCGTTCATTTAATAAAATAATATTTATTCCTAAAGATGAAAGTTCTTGTAAAAAACTCTCATAAAAAATATTATTAAATTCCATCAAAAGAATAGAATTGGATTTATCATCAGATTGATCGTTATATTTCAAATCAAAAATAAAATTTGTAAATGATTCAGCAATTCTTTTTATCTTAAGAGCAGAATCTCTAGATGTATGTAATGTCAGATGTTTATTGCCCACACTGATAGGTATCTCAACACGATCAGAATAGAAATTAGATTCCTCTTTATTTGGATATGAAAATATATCAATTGATTCAGAAGAACATATTGATTTAATCATTAATGAAAGATTTTCAGAGGTGTAAATTTTGGACGGTTTTTCTTTTTCTAAAATTCTCATAACACCAATAAAATATCTTATGATTTGAAACAAATATTGATAAAATTCTTGTTCGATCAACCAACCTAAATTTATATTGTCAATATCAAGAAATTCTAAAATGCCTTTTTGTTTATGCCAACCTAGTGTTTTCTCGAGCGCAGATTTTTCAATTAATCTTTTATCAGAGTCATTGATGTAAGTTTCAACAATTTTATGATCGATGTTTGATTTTGAAAGGAAAAGATGATCTTGTACTTCAAAACAAATTATTTTTGAATCTTCAGATTTTGATTTTTTTATTAATTCATCAATATTTGAGTATTTATCTATCAACAATAAAGTATCAGCCAAATATCATTACCTAATCATTTTTATTTTCAATTGGAACTTGAATTTTTCCATTTTTTCCAGTCATAGTTTTCAAAAACCACATTATCCATTTCATCATCATTTGGTTTCCAGGCAATATCTGCTAATGTAAGTACTCTGGATACATCATCAGAAATATTGACATGGGCAGATGCAACACCATGTGGAACATGGATGATGACGGGTTTTTCAGAGTCGGATTCTATTTCTTTGTATGAACCTGTTTTATCCTGAATTATGAACATAACTTTTCCATGTATGCAAGTAAAGTAGCTATGTCGTTTTTTGTGAAGATGTGGTCCCTTGATCTCGCCAGGATTTACAGAACTTACATAAACCATTCTAGGTGTATTTTTAATAATTTTATCCCAATCGCGCCAGATTACAGTCAGATTACCGTTAATATGGCCATCATGAACATCTTTGGTTGAATGAGTTTCAAGATTTGTATGGAACAACTCATCATCCATGTGTTTGAGACTAAATTCTATCATTAAAAGGATACTTTTTTACGACATCAAACAATAATAGGGAAGATATTTTACTTTATAAAAAAATGCATCTGTATGAAGTTATTAGTAACAGGTGGACTTGGTTTTATAGGAAGTAATTTTATTTTAAGAGCACTTGAAACATCGGAAGATTATGAGATAATCAACATCGATGATGAAATGTACGGTTCAAACCACAAAAATTTATCAGCGTTGGATAATTCAAAAAAGTACAAATTTGTTAAAGGCAATATCAATAATTTGGAATTAATTGATAATATGGTATCAAAATGTGATGCAGTAATAAATTTTGCAGCAGAATCACATGTAGATAGAAGTATTTCAAATGCAAAACCGTTTATTGATTCTAATATTGTTGGGGTTTTTTCAATTTTAGAAGCAATAAAGAAAAATAAAAAAAGACTAATTCATATTTCAACAGATGAAGTTTTTGGAAGTTTAGAGAAAGGAACTGCAGATGAAAAATTTAATTTTAATCCATCAAGCCCGTATGCAGCATCAAAAGCTTCTGCAGAATTATTGGTAAAGTCATATGTGAAAACATATGACTGTGATTGTGTCATTACTCGTTGTACAAACAACTATGGTCCCAGACAGTTTCCAGAAAAATTAATTCCCAAAGTAATAATTTTAGCAAAACAAAATAAGCAGATTCCCATATACGGTTCCGGGAAAAACATCAGAGACTGGATTTATGTTGATGATCATTGTGATGTAATATTAAAAGTATTAAAAGAAGGTAAAAAAGGCGAATCATACAATATTTCAGCCAACAACGAGATTGATAATTTGGCAATCATTAAAAAAATTCTTGCACTAATTGGAAAGTCTACAGATATGATGACTTTTGTTGATGATCGTCCAGGTCATGATTTTAGATACAGTTTGGATTCTACAAAAATTAGAAAAGAATTCGGATGGAAAGAAAAAGTAAATTTCGAAGAGGGGATGAATAAAACGATGAATTGGTATCTGGAAAATAAAGAATGGTGGGAAACAATTCCTGAGAAAGAATGGAAAGAAACCCCCTGGAAAAAATCTAATTAACTTATTAATACACAAAAAAATATTTTCACATGAAAGGAATAATTTTACACGGAGGGCATGGGACCAGATTAAGACCATTAACTCATACAGGTCCAAAACAACTTCTCCCAATTGCAAACAAACCAATGTCTCAATACTGTGTAGAATCAATAAAGAATGCAGGAATCAAGGAAATTGCAATAATCATTGGAGGCGTTGGTGCAGATAAAGTGAAGGAGTATTACGGAACTGGAGAAGATTTTGGTGTAAAGTTTACCTATATTTCTCAAGATTATCCAAAAGGCATTGCTCATGCAATACAACTTTGTGAAGATTTTGTGAATAATGAAAAGTTTCTTGTTTTTCTGGGAGATAATATCATTCAAAAAAGTATTGATGATATAAGGAAAAATTTTGAAAAATCTGATGCTGATGCATCTATATTATTATGTGAAGTTGATAATCCTTCTAGATTTGGCATAGCAGATGTAAAAGATGAACAGATAATAAAAATAATGGAAAAACCCAAAGAACCACCTACTAATCTGGCAGTGACTGGAATTTATTTTTTGACTCCTAAAATTTTTGAGATTATTAAAAGATTGAAACCGTCATGGAGAAATGAATTAGAAATTACTGATGCACTTCAAATGCTTTTAGAAGAAGGAAATAAAATTATTTATGATACCATAACAGACTATTGGAAAGATACTGGAACACCAGAGGACATTATCAATGCAAATAAAGAAATTTTAAAAAATATGAATTCTTACTTTAAAGGCAAAAAAGAGGAAAATGTATCAATAGTTGGAAATGTAATTGTTGGATCCGGGACAATCATAAAAAAAAATTGTCAAGTAATTGGCCCTGTAATAATTGGAGAAAATTGTATTATAGAAGAAAACACATTGATTGGACCTAATACAAGTATTGGAAACAATACAAAAATTTCAAAATCCAATATTGAAGATTCTATTATTATGGAAAACTGTGAAATAATGACTAGTGTAAAAATCAGAAATAGCATAATCTCATCTAATTCAAAAATTTCTCAAGCAGAAAATGACGAGAAAATACTCCTTCTAGGTGAAGGAACAAATATCAAAATTTGAAGGAATTTCAATAGTAATTGTTAATATTAATAAATCAAGGATTTAGAAGAAATGATAGAAAAAGAGCCATTAATCAGCATAATTATTTTAAACTATAATGCAGGCAGCCTACTTTTAGAATGCGTAGAATCAATTTTTAATTCAAATTACAAGAATTTAGAAGTAATTGTTGTAGATAATGTTTCAAAAGATAATAGTCACAAGATTTGCAAAGAAAAATTTGCAAACATAATATTGATTGAAAATAAGGAAAATTTAGGATATTGTGGAGGAAATAACGTTGGAATTGAGCATGCAAACGGAGAATTTTTAGTAATTTTAAATCCAGATGTAATTGTTGATCCAGATTGGCTAAATCAGTTATTATCTGCTTTTAGAAAATATGGTGACGGGTTGTATCAGCCAAAGATTTTAGCAACCACAGATCATTCAACTATCATCAGTGCTGGAAACATGATCCAGTTATTTGGATTTGGCTTTTCAAGAGGAAAGGGAGAAAAAGATATCGGTCAATATGAAAAAGATGAAGAAGTAGGATATGCTTCTGGAACATGTTTATTTTCATCATTAGAAATTTTTAGAAAAATTGGAAATTTTGATTCATACTTGTTTGCATATCATGACGATTTAGATTTATGTTGGAGAGGCAGATTAAAAGGAATAAAGTCTTTTTACGTTCATAATTCAATAATTTATCATCCTCTTGAAGGATATAGTTTCAAATGGAATTCATTTAAATTTTTTTTAATGGAACGTAACAGATTGTATTGTTTACAAAAAAATTTTAGCAGAAAAACAATTTTAAAAATGCTTCCATCCCTGATATTAGTTGATATTGCTGTTACATTGTTTTATTTAAAAAAAGGATTTGTATCGGCAAAAATTAAAGCAAATTTAGATATCCTAAGAAATTTAAGTACAATTTCTAAAAATCATAATTTAATTCAAAAAAATAGAACAGTCAGCGATGATGAATTAATTAAGAAATTTACAAATAAAATGGAAGTTCCTCAATGGGTGATAGAAAAAGAAAACAATAATTTTTTAAATAAAATATTTGAAAAATTAAGTTGGTTTTCCCGTTTATGGTTTAAATAAAATTGTTAATTTTTAATTATTCAAAATCATACTTGCCTAATATCGCTTCTACAAAAAGGGATTTCCACATACTTCTTTCTCGCAGCAAAAATCCAATAATCCCAAGTGGAAACGTTCTACCATTATTATTTAGAGTTCCAATCATAAATTGCCTAAAAAAGTTCATGGTTCTGCCTCCAGATTTACGAAACCTTGCGTTAGCTAATAGAGTATCAGCTCCGTAATCAAATTTAAATGCAAATTCAAGGCTGTTAGAATCCATGATTATATCAGCATCTTTTTTTGAAAAACTTGATTCGTTAACTCCATGAACAAGATCAAAGGTGACTGAAAGTTCTAAGTCTTTAAGATATATTTTTGCAGTTTTTAAAAATGATATAGAATGGGCTAATTTAATAAGTGTCCAGTTATTTCTGCTACGAATGTTTTTTATGTACTCATTTGAAGCAGAACGAAGATCTTCTAATGGGATTTTAGTGGAGTTTCTATGTGGCTCATGTTCTTTTGCAAAATCATTTTCATAAAGTTCAATTGCTTTGCTGTTATCATGTTCTTGACCTAAAATCCAGTGATCGCCTGGATAAAGAATTATTGGAATGGATTTTGTTTCTTTTCTAATAAATTCTTCAACATTTCGGATTTTATTTACTTCGTCATTCATGTAAAAATTATCTTCATGAGAGAACCAAACGAAACTTGCAAAAGGTATAACGTGTTTGGCATTAAACACTTGTGATTGAATTTTAATTCTTGTTAATTTTTCTTTTGAAGTTTGCCTTCTTAACTCTACATCTTCAGGATCTCCTATGTGAGCAGCATAACCAAATTGAGTCAAAAGCAAGTCAACATTACCAGTAATTTTATGAATGTACTCTGCTTGTCGAATACTGTCCACACCACAGTCATTGAGATTTAAAATTTTTTTATCGCCTATTTCCAAATATAACAAGGAATCATAGAGAAGATAAGGCCGGCATTTGACTTGAAATTCATCATCAAGTTTATAGAATTTGTTATGCTTCATCTCAATTACTGAAAATCCTAATTCTTTGCATTTTTTAGTGACCCTGTGATCTAGTGTATCTTGAAAAAGAACTGTAATTTTCTTGCGAATTTCTTCAGGAATTGAGTGTAAAACACGTGGGTAAAAATGATCTGGGTGTTCATGCGAAAACCAGATATGGGAAATATCTTTGAAATCTTCTACGTGCATTTTTGATTCAGAGATTAAATCCCAACTATCATTAAATGCACTACCAAAAAGCCAGGGATCTGTAATCAATTTAATTTTTTTAAATGAAAAAACTACAGAAGCATGATTAACAAATGTAATTTCAGGTAGAGTCAATGAAAAAAAGATATTTAGATTTTATTTAATATTTGTGCATATTTTCATTTCAAAAACTCTGTTCAGTCTATATATACTAAAATTATGAGTAATTTGCTAAGCAAGAATTAATTTTGAGAATTGAAATAATCCAAAGTTTTTTTGATTCCTTGTTCAACAGAAACTTTTGGTGTCCATCCTAATTTTCTTAATTTGGAATTATCAACAATAAAATTTCCCACATCAACTTTTTTAGTATATTTTGGTGAAGAAGCATAATGTACATTTGTTGTTGTAAGTTTTTTGAGTAAAGCCCCAATTTCATAAAACCATGTCTTTCGTCCAGATGAAATCCAATAAAGATTTCCAGATTTTCCTTTTTTCAAAATAGTTTTTATTCCTGAAATAACATCCGAAACATAAATCAGATCTCTAAAAAAGTTGCCTTTGTTGTATATACTAATGTCATCTCCTTTGAATGCCTGAAAAATCAAATAATTTATTGCGTTTTTTGTAGGTATGACTTGTTCTCGTGGCCCAAATGAATTAGTGATTCTAAATACTATTGTTTCAATTCCATACACATCATGATATATTTTACAATAATATTCACTAGTTAATCTATGAACACCATAAAGTGTAGTAGGATTACATTCTGTGGTTTCAGTTACAGGGAGTTTTTTTGGTTTCCCAATTACAATAAATGTACTACCTAAGATAAATTTACAAGATATATTTGATGTTCTAATTATTTCCAAAAAATTTAGTGTGGATTTTGCATTAGAGTCAATATCAAGAAAGGGATTTTCAAACGATTTTGAATGCGAGGTATTACCTGCTAAATGTACTATTACATCAGGTTTGTACTTGAGAATAATTTTTTTCAGAGATTTGAAATTCGTTACATCTACTTTCTCAAGAGTAAGTTTATCCAAAAAATTTGAAATATTGCTTTTTTTTGAAACATTTTTTGTTAAAATTACAATTTTATGTTTTGATTTCAAGAGATCCTCCGCTAAATGGCTACCAATAAATCCCAATCCACCTGAAATCATAATTTTCATAATCAATTTTAAAAATATGTAACTTTTAACTTTAGTTAATTAATCAAAATTGTACAAAATACGAAATTGAAAATATAAGATTAATTGTAGAGAAATTAATAAAAAATGATGAAAAGTGGAAAAAAATCAAAATTTAAAATTTTTGTAAATTTAACAAAAATCATTAAGAACTGGTATATTATTCCATTAATTTACTATGGATTAATCAAGAATGAATTTTCGATACTTGAATTAAAAAATGGGATCAAGATAAAAATTAGAACTAAATCAACAGACTTACAAGCTTTGGTAAATGTATTTGTAATTGAAGAATATCAGTTTCCCGGTTTTGAAATTAAAGAAAATGATATAATTATTGACATTGGTGGACATATCGGACTATTTGCTCTTTATGCAACAAAAAATTGTAAAAAAGGAAAAATTTTCTGTTATGAACCAGTTAAAAAAAATTATCATTTACTAAAAGACAATATAGAAATGAATAACATTTCAAATGTCAATCATTTTAATTTAGCTGTTTCAAATGATCAAAAAGAGATTAAAATTTTCCTGAGTGAAGACGATGCAGGGCACAGTATAATTCAATCAGAAAAAAAATTTGAAATCGTTAATTCCACAACACTAAAAAAAATTATGGATGTAAATAATATTGAAAAATGCAATTTTTTAAAAATGGATTGTGAGGGTGCTGAATTCAAAATTTTAGAGTCATTACCAGATGAATATTTTATTAAAATTAAAAAAATTGTAATGGAGTATCATCTTTTTAATAATAATTATAACTCATATGAAAAAATGAAGGAAAGATTACAAGACTTAAATTTTGATATTTCAGTTAAAGAGTATTCAAAGAATTTAGGATTACTATATGCAATACAAAGAGATGAAAATGAATAAGAAGAATAGAATTTTAATTATTGGTGCGGGAGGCGCGCTAGGAAGAACTTTAATGGATTTGTTAAATAATCGTGGTGAGTGTTACCTTCCTCTAGTTAAGCATAGTCATAAAGATATTAAGAATTCCATAAAATGCGACATTAGAGATTTTAATTCCGTGAATAAGATTATTTACAAATTCAAACCAACTCATGTGATTCATTTAGCAGGAATTACTGGCAATTATGAATGTGAAGAAAATTCCAAGGAGGCATTTCAAACTAATGTGTTTGGAACATTTAATGTATTGAAGAGTTGTTTAGAAATTAAACCGAAGATAATTTTTTCTTCAAGTAGAGAAGTTTATGGGAATTCAAGATCAAAAGTTAATGAAAAATCTAAATTAAATCCAATTAATGTCAATGGAATAACTAAAATGATGAGTGAAGATTTAATTTTAAACTATAATAAATTATATAAAATCCCATATTGTATTATACGGTTCACAAATTTTTACGGAGAGAATTTTTCAAAAAGAGGGATATCAAAAATGATTAAAATTGCGTTACAAAACAAAAAAATCACAGTTTTTGGCGGAAAACAAGAGATTGATCTAATTCATTTTAATGATGCAGCAAAAGGATTGTTAAATGTTATCGATTCAAAAAAGGCAGGAATTTATAATATAGGCAGTGGTGAATCTAAAACAATATTAGAATTAATTCACGAAATTGAAAAATTTTCTAAAAAGAAAATAAAATTCAACAGGAAAAAAAACAGAACATTTGAAGTAAGAAATTTTAAAATGGATATTTCTAAGGCAAAAAAAGATTTAGGATTCAAGCCATCAATTAAGTTCCAAGATGTTTTAAATCAGATACCAGATAAATCGATGTCAAAATGAATAGATTTTACCAATGTTGTTATTAACTAAAATAAGTAGAAAACAAGCATAATTAATGAAAATTGCGATTGTATGTCCAGCATTTTTACCTGCCACACAATTTGGAGGCATACTCTTTCTTGCATTAGATATAGCCAAGGAAGTATCAAAAAAGCAGTTCCAAGTTACTGTATATACTACAGATCTAGATTTTTCAAATAATTCCAAAGTATTTAACAAAAGATTACCTAGAATTGAGTCAATAGATGATTTTAAAGTCAGAAGATCTCATGTGTATTTCAATATAGAATTATTTTTTATAAATTTTGGAATGTATAAACAAATTATCAATGACCAACCAGAAATTATTCATACTATAGGTATTCGTAGTTTTCAGAGTTTTTTAGCAGCAATTATATCAAAAATTAAGAAAATCCCATTGATAACAAGTGATCAAGGAGGTCTGTTCACCCATCCAGACTTTCAAAATAGAGGGAAAAAAAGAATTCTGTATAAAATTCAGGAGCCCATGATAAAATTCATCATCAAACAATCAAAAAAAATCATAGTTGCAAACGAATATGAACAAGAAATTTTTTCAAAATACTGTGATTCAAAAAAATTAGTAATTATTAGGAATGGGGTTGACTTGAATTCATTTCAAAAAATTCCATTTGATTTTAAAAAAAAACATAACATGAAAGAAAGAATGATTTTATTTTTAGGTAGATTTGCAGAAGTTAAAGGGATAGATGTCTTATTAGAAGCGTTCTCAGAATTGATTCAAGAAAAAGAATTTGATAATGTAAAATTAGTAATTATGGGAACAGATTTTGGTTATTCAAAAAAAATGTTTAAGAAAATTAAAGAAAAAAAATTAAATGAAAGAGTTTTGACAGTTATAAAACCAGATAGAGAAGAAGTAATTTCAGCTTATCATGCATGTGAATTTTTGGTATTACCATCACGATGGGAAATGTCTCCATTAACACCTTTAGAAGGATTTGCTTGTAAAAAAACAACCATCGGCTCAAGAATTCACGGAATTCCCTATGTTATAAAAGATAACGAAAATGGGTTGCTTTTTGAAAATGAAAATTTTGTAGATTTGAAAGAAAAGATGAAACAGTTATTGCTAAATCCTGAAAAATGTCAAAAATTAGGTGTTGAAGGATATAAAATGGTGGAAAAAAGTTTCAATAACAAAGTTATGTGTGAAGAAATTTTCAAGTTATATAATTTGACATTAAATTTAAAAAATAATAATTATGATTAAGGAAAAACATTATGAGTAGATTTTTTAGTAAAATTAAAAATTTTGGTGGATTAAAAGATTTAACTTCGATAGGAATTGCAAACATTGTAAGTAGTGGAATTTCAGGCTTATTTTGGTTCTATTTAGCAGCTTTAATTGGAACAGAAGGTTATGGTGAACTAAGCTATTTACTTGCAATTGCAGGAATTGCTTCAACAGTTGCATCCATAGGTTCAGGATATACTACTATTGTATACACTGCAAAAAATATCAATATTATCCCTGCAACTTTTATTGCTACAATAATTGGAAGCTCTGTTGCTGCAATTGCAATTTTCTTTGGATTAAATAATCCAGCATTATCAGCATATGTTTTATTGTATGTTGTATTCAATTTAGGTACAGCCACATTAATGGGTTTAAAACAATTTAAAAAATATGCAATTTTTTTGATTTCACAAAAAATCCTCATGGTGGCATTGATTCTTTCATTGTTTCAATTTTATCAAAATACGGGAGTTATTCTAGGTTATGCATTATCTTTTCTAATTTTTATTCCTGTAATATACAAGGAAATCAAACTGAAAGGAATTCAGTTTTCAGTAATAAAACCAAGACTAGGATTTATGTTGAACAGTTATGGGACTGATCTGGTAAAAGCACTTAGTGGACATACTGATAAATTGATTATTGGACCATTGTTTGGTTTAAGTTTACTAGGAAATTATCATTTAGGAATGCAATTTTTAGTTATTGCAACATTATTGCCAAATATTATAATGCAATATACGTTACCTAGAGATTCTAGTGGACAAAATAATGACAAAATTAAAAAAATTATCATAGTTTTTTCCATATTTATTGCAATAACTGGAATATTCATAGGACCAAATCTGATAAATTGGTTGTTTCCACAATATATCGAAACTATTGGAATAATTCAAATTATGATAATAGCGATCATTCCAAGAACCATAAGTTTAATGTTCATATCAAAATTTCTAGGAATGGAAAAAAGTAAATTTGTAATTATTGCATCAGTAATATTTCTTGGAATTCAAATTCCAACTATAATTTTACTTGGGGAATCCCTAGGGGCCATTGGAATTGCTATTTCATTAGTATTAGCAGAAACCATGCAAGCGATATTTTATATTTTATCAAACAAGATGTTCGTGGTAAGCATCAAATGAAGAGTCTGATCATGTTTATTGAAAAATGAGGTAAAAATAATGACAAAAAATGTTAAGACTCAGAATACACAATTTGAAGAAACAATTTCAAGAAAAAAAATATTAGTGATATTAACCGCTATTGTCCTAAGTTCTTTTATCATAAGAATTTACTTTATGAATTTTGAAATACCACTTACTAATGATGCATTGAATTATTTTTTTTATGCTTTAGATATTAAAATCAATAATCAATTACCCGTGAATTATTCATTAGCTAATCCAGGATGGGGAATTTTTCTTTCTGCATTCTTTTCGAGTTTCGAATTGCAAAATGTTATAGATTATATGAATTTACAAAAGATTTTATCAATTTCTATTTCCTCATTGACGGTTTTACCAACATATTTTCTATGTAAAAAATTTTTTAACAAATCCCATTGTTTAATTGGTGCATTAATTATAGGATTTGAACCTCATTTAATTCAAAATTCCTTATTTGGTATTAGTGATTCATTATACATTTTTTTGATTGTAATTAGTTTTCTTTTATATTTTAATGAAAATAAAAAAATCACATATATCTCATTTTTGATTATTGGGTTCGGTACGATTGTAAGATCTGAGGGTATTTTTGTTTTAATGGTATTTTTGATCATGATTATTTTTAGAAGTGATAATATCAAGAGAAAAATAACAGATATCACAATATCAGGATTAATTTTTTCTGTGATTTTTTTACCTATGGCTTTAATTCAATTTGAAATATATGATAGCGACATGGCATTTGGACGAGCTATTAACAGCATAGAAACGCATATTGTAGATCCTAAAAAATCCACAGATATTACAGGAATAAACTTTATTGTTAATGGATTGGTGAATTTTCCAAAATATCTTGGTTGGAATTTAATTCCGATTTTTCTGCCCTTCTTACCATTAGGATTTATTTTGATGTTTAAGAATTGGAATTATAAAATAAAGACAATTTTTGCAGGTTTAGTTTTGATGTCAATGCCTGCATTTTATGCATATGCAATTTCTATTCAAGATGGAAGATATTTTTTCTTCTTATATCCCATTTTTGTAATTTTGTCAATGCTAACAATAGAAAAAATAGGTAAAAGATTTAATAAAAAAATTGCTTTTACTGTGATAATTATCTTTGTTGTAATTTCATCATGTGTATATTCAGCATTAAAAATTGACAATAATCAAAATGATGAATACTTGATAATTGCACAAAAAATCTCAGAATCACCAAAAACAATTAATGATTATAACAATAGTCAATATTTGGAGCCTCTAAATTATCCTAAAGAATTTAATGAATTCAAAAAATTTTATGATTTAGACAGAGTGGATAAAAAATCAATTAGATTTAGTGTTCCCCAACAAATTTCAGTTATAACCATGCCAAATCATCAAGAAATTGATGATTTTATTGCTTCAAATAAAAATAATCTTACCCATATTATAGTTGAAAATGATAAAGAGTCCAGATTATATGATGTTTTTATAAATGATGAAAAATATCCCTATCTTGAAAAAGAGTTTGATTCTTCTAATTCTCAATATTCTACAAAAATTTTCAAAATAAATTATGATAAATTTTTAAAAAATAATTCATGATGTAAATTAATAAATTTGGTTGAGTATTGATTTAATTTCTTTTTTTGTAAGAGGTTTTATATTTTCAAAATAATTTAAAAGATTTTTTGGTTTTTTGGAATTTGGGTAAGTTATTTTTGTGGAATAATTAAAGGATGATGGTAAAATGAAAAATTCTTTAGTTTCTAAGGCTTGGCTCATTTCAAAATTTGTCAATAAATATTCTGTTAGTTTTTCTCCAGGCCTTGTTCCTGTAAGTTTGGTTTTTATTTTTTTTGGATCATAACCATATTTTGGTGCTAAAATTTCTTTCATGACTTCAAAAAGATCTTCCAAACGTAATAATGGCATTTTAAGAATAAAAGTTTCTCCACCTTTTGCAAGATTAGTAGCATGAATGATTAATTTTACTGCTTCATCTTTTGTCATGAAAAATCGCTTCATATTTTTGTCAGTAAGAGTGATTGGACCGCCATTTTTGATTTGTTGTTCAATTCTAGGTAAAATTGAACCTCTAGTTTGAAAGACATTTCCAAATCTTACTGATGCAAATATAGTTTTTGATTTACGGGATGCTTCAGCAGAGATTAATTTTTCACCTAATAACTTTGTTGCACCCATAACACCAATTGGATTAACAGCTTTATCAGTACTGATTAAAATCATCCTCTTTACATTTTCTTTTTGTGCAGCCTTTGCAATATTTTTTGTTCCTATAATATTGACGTTGATTGTTTCTAGTGGATTTAATTCACATCTGTCTACATGTTTTAGAGCAGCCGCATGAAAAACAATATCAATCCCTTTTACAAGTTCCGATACTCTTTCTTCGTTTTGGATATCACCTATAACATATTCAATGTTTTGAGTTCCATATTCAGATTCCATTTCATATAAACCATTTTCATCGTTACTAAAAACTCGAATTAGTTTTGCTTTATCATGAATTGCTTTTTTGACTAGTGCAGTACCAATTGAACCAGTTCCCCCCGTTACAAGAATGGATCTTTTAGTTAAAATAGACATATCACATTATGAAAATAACATCATTTTAATAAATTAACTACTAAGTTGTTTGCTGGTTCTATGTAAAATTTTTAATTCTTCATCAATTTCACTCTTTGTTCTCCATCTATGAATATCTAAGAAAAAGCTGTTTTGGATAAAATCTTCAGCATTTTGTAATTTTTTCTTTGGTCGATATTTTCTATAAAGAGGGACATCATATTGAGTTGTTTTGTAGCCAGAGCTAATTATTTTTCCAGGTCTAAAATTCAAGCCTTTGATATCAGATACTTGTTCATTTTTTAGGAATTTTTTTCTGTTTTTTGTTAGTTTTTCTAGAAATTTTTCCCTTGAAACTATAGATTTTTTTTTATCATATTTACAACCTAAAATCAAAAATGAATGATCTATGTTCTTGGGAATCATAGGGGGAATGATAACTTCAGGAAGATTTTTTATTATATAATTAGCATTTTTGCGGAAACTTTTCAAGATAGATGGTAACCGTTTTAGCTGAACAAGACCAAATGCTGTTTGAGTATCAGTCAATCGAAAATTAAATCCTATATCATCATCATCTTTATAATATTCACCGTGATTTCTAATACGCCTACATTTTTCTGCAAATTCTTCATTATTTGTCACAATAATTCCACCTTCACCCAGTGTAGTGATATGTTTTGTTTCTTGAAAACTAAAAATCCCACAATCCCCCATACTTCCAACTGATTTATTTTTGTATTTTGCACCCATTGCTTGTGCACAATCTTCAATTACAAAAATTCCAGTTTCTTTCATTTTTTTTATCATTTCAAATTTACACGGATGTCCTAGCAAATGTACTGGAATTGCAAACTTTACTTTCTTTTTAAAATCAAAATCCATACAATAGGATTCAGAATCTATATCTGTAAAAACAGGTATTCCACCACAAGCAACAACTTGAGATATGGTAGAAGTAAACGTAATTGATGGGACAGCAACTTTGGTGTTATTTTTTACTCCTGCTGCAAGTTGTGATACAAATAATGCACTAGTTCCAGAATTTACTGAAATTCCATATTTGCAGTTATGGAATCGCGCAAAGTCTTTTTCAAATTTTTGTAGTGTTTCTCCTCCTAAGAACTTATTTGTATATCCTGATAAAAGAGATGCATTTTTTATGGATTGAATTACAGAGGCAATTTCTTCTTGGCCAAAACGATCAATCATTTTTTAATCCTTCAAATTAGATAATAATCACATTGCACCCATTATGGAGTCTAGTGTTTGAGAACCACCCATTCCTAATTTTTGCTTTTTTCTAATTATTGGTGCAAGTTTATCAGAGTATTTTTCAATTAATCGTGCTTGTTCGGTGCGTAATTCTTCATTAGTAAGATTACTTGAACTCCATGTGGTGTTAGAAAATTCATCAATTTGTGACCAATCTAGTTTATCATATTCAGGCTTCCAATATGCCGTACCAGGATATGGTGCAAGAATTGAAAATCCAATTATTTCAGGATCAACATAATCAATTAGTTCTTCAGTTTGTTTAATTGTTTCATAAGATTCCAAAGGAGTTCCAAGTAATGCATAAGTCCTTCGTTTTATTCCATATTTTTTGGAAACATCAAATGCTCTTTTGATCATCTCAACAGTTGTGCCTTTGTTAATATCGCGATGAATTTCAGGAGAACCAGATTCCAATCCCATCCAAAACTCTTCACAGTTAGCTTTAACTGCTAATTCACACATTTCATCATCTACTTTATCACATCTCATATTACATCCCCATGGAACATTTACTTCTTGTTTGATCATTTCCTTACACAGTTTAACGAAATGAGGTTTGGAAGGATTGGTTTCAGCATCGTTCATTTTAAAAAAAGTAATGTTAAATCGATCTCTAACTTCTAACATTTCTTGTACAACTAATTTTGCACTTCTTTGTCGTAATCTAACAGCTCTTTCATATTCCAGTTTTTTATTGCTAAGATCAGCTTTTCTCCATATGGTTCCAAACTCACCTTCTGCACAGAATGTACATCCAAATGCACAGCCTCTTTCAGTCATAATGGAGGTTACTCGTCTCCCTTCATCTTTTTCAGCAATTGCAATGTACCTGTTCAAATCAATAGAGTCTCTATCAGGATTAGGAATTGTATCAACATCAATTATAGGTTGATTACTAACTAATTTTTCTGTAGCAGTACCATTAAGTACATCCAACATTGATTGTTCTCCTTCACCTACTATCAAATGATCAATTGTAGGATCATTTAGGAAAAGAAATGGTTGTAAAGAAGGCCCATATCCACCAGCAACTGTCTTCATAGAAGGATATTCTTTCTTAACTAGTTTACTTAATTTTTTAATATGTGGAACTTGTGGTGTTGTTCCACTAAAACCTACATAATCAGAACCTGAAATTTGATTTAGAATTTTTTCATCAGAATCAAAAAAGCCATCAAGAATTTGTACCTCAAGATTACCTTGGTATCTATCTTTAATGAAAGATGAAACATACATCAAATTTGTTGGTTCCCAAACACTTGGATATCTGGCTCGAATTAGACTCACTTTCATTGTTTTCATCTTATAACCTTCAAATTTAATATAAAAACATATGAATCAAAAAACTAGACAGCATTATAGACATCTAAGTATTTTTGTCCAACATGTTCCCAGTCATAATTAGTAATAATCTCAAAAGCATTTTCTGTTAGAATTTTTCGTTTTTCAGGATTATCTAATAAATCATTTATTGCATCATAGATCTGATCAGGATGATTTGGTGTAACAACATATGCAGTTTTCATATGAATTACTGTTTCTTTATTTCCACCAACGGATGTAGCAATAATTGGGATTTTGCATGCCATTGCTTCTAAAAGAGTAGAACTTGTTCCACCTTCCATTATAGAAGGCTGGATAAGTATGTCAGAACCTCGAATTAATTTTATTGTATTTTCTTTTGATTGATAACCCAGAAAATGAATGTTAGATTTATTTTTTATTTTTTCTTTTATTTTTGATTCTTCAGGACCAGATCCAATAATAATCAGATGTATGTCATTAGAGATTTTTTCTGAAATTTGTAGCAAGTCCAAAATTCCTTTTTCTTCAGATAATCTTCCAGCATAGATTAGTTGTTTTTCATATCTTCTATCTTTATCTTTTGGAAATGATGAGATATCAATTGCATTTGGAACATAATAAACTTTGTAACCATTTTTTGTGAATTCTTCATACATTTCTTTGGAAGGAACAGTAATTACATCAGCCCATTGCAGTGCATTTTTTTCTAACTTTTCAGATAAAGTTCCGGCAGTGTTCCCATGTAGTAATAAAATTTGTTCAGAATAATTTCCTTGTAATGAAAGGATTTTTTTTCCTTTTACATTTTTCATTGCTAAAGCAGATATAGGATTTTGGGCGTGAATGATATCAAAATTTTTTTTAAATTTTGATTTAAAAAAAGATGAAATCATAAAGCTTGGATTTTTAAGTTTTTTAATGGGTATTGTAAGAGTATTTTCTGAAGAAATTATTTCAACTTCATTTCCTTTATTTTCCAAGAATTTTTTTAACCCTTGAACATGCTGAGATATTCCTCCTATTCCAGAGCTTGTAGGTGAAATCATTAAAATTCTCATTGAAATTTGAAATCATTATTTCTATTAAAGGTCTTATGATTCAACTTCACTCAATTTTTTTCAGATTATCCTTAGATCTGTGAATCCTGGTTCTTCCAAATTGTTTTTATCTCTATATTTTTTTGCCTCAGAAGCTAACCATGTTAGAAAATACCCATATTGAGTACTTGCGGGATCTTTCTTTTTTCTTTCATCTTGTTCTCTTTGAATATCATTTTCTATAGCTATCCAAACTCTGCGGATTGTGTCTGAATATAATGAAAACAATTTATCTTTTATACCAAATTCTTCAACAAGAAATCCAATCTCATCAAAATCACCATTTAGTTTCTCAATAAAATATCTAGTTTCTTTGTTTAGTGATTTTATCTTTGATTTTTTATCAATATGTGCTTCATAGATTTTTTTTCGAGCAGTAATATTTTTTTCATCTCTTAAAATTCTTAAAACTTCAATTAATACAATAGTTTGAGATGTAGATAATTCGTCTTTCATTAAAACAAATCTATTTCTTTTATTGAAAAACTTTTTTCAACAATATAAAATCAAATTAATGAAATTAATGTTTCAAGATAAGAAAACACCATCTACATTGTAGCTTGTGCTGCATCATGGAACATTTGACTTTTTGCACAGCCAGCAGCAAGTTCATCACCTGCTCCACGTCTCATAAGACCTCTGTAAAGACCATCTTCAAGTTTTACACCTTCTCTTTCTTCCCATTCTTCTACAGTGATAGAATATTTCTTTTGGATTCTGTCTCTATACCATTCTGGAATTACATTGAATGCACAAAATGGAACTATTCGGAGGTCTGGAGTAAGATAGTGAATATCACATCTTTGTAGTCTCTCAAGGTCTTCATTGTATTTGTCTTGAAAGTGCATCATACCAAGGAACAATCCCTTGACGTGCCATGAACCAACTGAATCAAATGATCTCTTCATGAGAATATTACCAAACATCTTTGCTAAATCTAATCCGGCTGGTTGTTTCTTTGTATCAACAAAACCTTTGAGTTTTCTTACAACTTCAAGCATTGTAAAGTATTTGTTTTTACCAGAGCGAATCTCTTCTGCTTTGTCTTCAAAGAGTTCTAACATTCCCTGAATATCACAAAATTTTGTTAATGGAACAAACTTCTTTGTATCTGCATCCTCAAAAATGTAAGTTCCGGCACCACAAGCAAAGTGTATTGATAATTCATATTTTGGTTTGCTTGAGAATGCTTCAATTACGTTTGTTAGTGGCATACAACTTGGGACTGGGAACCAGTCATCAACTGTTACTTCGCCATTTGTTTGTTCTTCAATTCTTTGAACACAATCAGGAACTGTGATTCTATATTTTTCACGTTCAGATTTACCCATTCTTCCTGTTAGTGATACTGGTTGGAAGTTTACAGCATGAACTACATCCATGTTCTTTTGTGCATACCTGATAATTCCACCTAATTCATGGTCATTAATTGATTTGATTACTGTTGGAACAAATACTACAGTTGTACCTGTCTTTCTGCAACTATCAAGTGCATATGGAATTTCCCAATGGTTCTTTGGGTTTGTTCTAGCAGTTACACCATCAAAGGAAAGATACAAGTTGTTACATCCAGCAAGTCTTACTTCACGTGCTGCTTCTGGATCCATTGCGTGTCTAATACCATTTGTATTCATTTGAATATGGTCAACACCTTCCTCTTTCATTATTTTAATAACATCAGCAATATCTTCTCTAAGCATTGGTTCACCACCAGTAATCTGCATAGAGTTTCCTGGAATTGGTCTTTCAGATCTTAGTGTCTTCATCATTGCTCTTACTTGAGTATGATCTGGCTCGTACATGTAAGCGCCTTCAAGACCTTTCTTTACATAAAAGAAGCAATACCAGCATGTTAAATCACATCTATTAGTTACAATCATGTTTGCAAGGCCACTGTGTGATAGGTGGTTTGAGCACAATCCACAGTTATTAGGACATGAACATTTGTCAATCATTACATTTGGAGAATGAGCACCTTTTCCATCCATCCAGTATGTACTAAATTTTTTGTACATTTCATAAGAACCAAAGTATAATTCCTCACATTCACCGTGAGTAGGGCAAACTTTTGACATGAAGACTTTGTTATCTCTCTCAAATACTTCAGCATCCAGAATCATATTACAGTCTGGACAGATACTTTGAGTGAATCTAATTGTAGATTTTTTACCTAAATTTTTTGTTGATTGATTGGATATCTGAATTAATGCCATACCTGTAATCGAAATTCTTCTGAAATACTATATAATCCATTTCACACTCACCCCCGTGTGGAATTTAGTAATTAGGCATACCTGATTTAAATACCAAAACTGATCGACTAGATCGCATATGAGCATATCTGACAAAACAAGAAAGGCATTAGAAAAAATTGGACTCACCAGTTATGAAATTAGAACATTCTCTGCATTACTCAAATCTGGGGAATTAACAGCATCAGACCTTAGTCAAAAATCAGGAGTACCATATTCAAAAATTTATGAAGTGTTAGGAACTTTAGAGGATAAAGGATGGATAGGATCAGATGATTCAAGACCAACAAAGTATTTTGCAAAATCACCATCTACAGGACTAGAAACTACAAAACAGAAAATAGAAAGTGATTTTTCTCAAAATCAAAGTGTGATACTAAATGAATTAGTTCCACTATATGAAAAAAGTGGAACTAGTGAAAGACCAGATATTTGGGTACTTTCAGGTGCAATTAACATTGCTGCTAAAATTTTAGAGATGGTAGATACATGTAGAAATGAAGTAATGATTGCATTACCTGAAGCTGGAGTAGATTTAGTAAAACAAGCATTGCCAAAATTAAGATCACTTCATGATAAGGGAGTAGACATTACAATACTCACATCAGATAAAATGGACAAAGAATCTATCAAGGCAATCAAACGAGTTTCAACTGTAAAGATAAAGAAAGGATTGTTTGGAGGAGGCATAATTTCTGATAAAAGATATGTTGTAATTTTATTAGGTCCAGAAATAGGAGGTGCTAATACTTCAGATGTTGTTGCAATTTGGGCAGATCATGCAGGATTAGCAGGATTTGCTCGTCAATATTTTGAATATTTATTAAAAGATTCAAAGGTGGTATAGTATGGATGAAATTGATGAAGAGACTCTCTTTGTAGGAACTGCAGAAGCTGAACATGTAGAGATGTATCTAAAGGCAATATGGCACATAAAAGAAAGAGGGGAAGATGTCAAGATCAGTACCATTGCAAAAATGCTCAACGTCAGACAACCAAGTGTTGTTCAAATGCTCAAGAAATTAAATTCTAAAAATCTTGTAAATTACAACAAAGCAGGTGTAAAACTTACAGAGGATGGTGAGCGAATAGGTGCAAGCATGATGAGAAATAGTAGATTACTTGAAGTTCTCATGGATAGTGCGTTAAAAGTAGAAATTGATGAGGAAATGGTATGTGGAATTGAGCATCACATGAATAAACAATTTACAAATGCACTTTGTGTAATGTTAAATCATCCAAGAAAATGTCCACATGATCATGAAATTCCAATGGGCGAATGTTGTAAATCAGCATAACGAAAATTACATCCCAAAAGATATATCATCTTAAAAACTAAATTGATTCATGGCATGCTTCTGTGGCTGTGAAACTTATGAGAAAAATGAAGATGGATTCAAAATTGCATGTGTAAAATGTGGTCATGGACCTCAAAATCACGATGAAGAATTCAGAGCCGCTGCAAGAAAGAATGAATCACAAAGTCAAAAGCGTGATGCAGACTTTGGATGATTAGTCACCAATAATTTTAACCAAAACTCTTTTTGGTCGTTTACCATCAAATTCACCATAGAAAATTTCTTCCCATGGTCCAAAATCTAATTTTCCATTAGTTATTGCAACAACAACCTCTCTTCCCATAACTTGTCTTTTAAGATGAGCATCTGCATTATCTTCACCAGTTTTGTTATGTTCATATTGAGTGGTTGGTTCGTGAGGGGCCAATCCTTCTAACCATTTCTCATAATCATGAAGCAGTCCTCCCTCATTATCATTGATGAAAACACTTGCAGTAATATGCATAGCATTTACAAGACAAAGTCCTTCCTTGACTTTACTTTTTGTTACAAGATTGCTTACATCATTTGTAATATTGACAAATGCTCTTCGTGTTTTAACTTCAAATGTAAGATATTCTGTAAGGGATTTCATATTTTTTAACACAAATTAATCATTAAAAACCTAAGGCAGGCTCAGAACTCAAGATCCTCATCATCATATCAAAGGGATAGGTTCATCACTGCCTGCATGCATAATTCAGTCAGATTCCTATTGAGTCTTTCAAGAAGCTTGATAAATGGCGAATAGTTCAATCTTTCAAAATGGTTGCAATTGACACTCCCGCCTCATTGGAAAGTTTTAGAAGATTTATCATTTCAAGTACTTGTAAATCCTACGCCCCAAGGAGTTATTTGGAAGATTCAGAGGTGTTTGCAGAAAGAGAAGATAATCTTGGTGCAATTTACGTAGAAGCAGCTGATAAAGTAACTTTGAAAAAAATAAGAGATATTACATTTGTAAATGCAAGAGATATTCTAGGGATTATATATAATTCAAAAAGTGGGAACACATCTTTGAAATGGCGTCAATTAAGACGAAATAATGGTAAAGTTTCTGGTGAAGCTTCTGCAAACTCTCTTACAAATCTAGCTGAATCAGGTGTTCTTACTTTAGATTGGGTTGAAAATTATCTAAAGAAAAAAACAGAAGAAACAAAGACAAACGAAGTCACAGGCTAAACTCTTTTCTTTTTGTAGATTAAACCATTATTATGATTACAAAAATTATTGATGATAATTCAATTTCAGTAATAGCAGAAGATTCAGATGATCTTTTGAATTTACGTCGGATTATTAAAAAAGATGACAGAGTTATTGGGGATACAACAAGAGTACTAAAACAAGATAAAGATTATTCAAGACCAGACAAAGGAGAAAGAATCAAAGTGAGAATTGCATTAACAGTGGAAAAAATTTCACTTGATGATGTTCTTGACAGGTTGAGGGTTGGTGGCACTATTTATGAATCAAGTAATGAATCAGTACCTCATGGATCACACCATTCATTTATTCTAAAAATTAATGATGGAATTACAATTTCAAAGAAAAAATGGTCACCAATTGAGAAGAAACTTTTAGAATCAAACAATAATCAAATAGCTTTTGTACTTGTAGCCATAGATACTTCTGACTGTGGAATTGCAAGATTGAGAGGAACACATTTAGAATTTATGCCAAATATTTATTCAGGTTCTGGAGGTAAACGATACAAAACCAATTTTAATATTGAAAAATTCTTTGATCAAGTGCAACAAGCAATATCATCTATTGTTAAAAAAGAAGATTCCATAATAATTTTTGGACCAGGTGAAACTAAAAAAAGATTAGCAAATTTCATTCAAAAATCACAAAAATTCAAAATTCAGATAGTGGAAGGAATTGATTCGGGTGGTGAAGATGGGATATACACATTCACAAAATCTCAAGCAATGCAGGAAATAATGTCTGATAGTAACTTAGCCAAGGCTTCATCTATTATTGATGAAGTAATGGTTCTTGCAAATAAAAAAAGTAAAAAGTTTACGATGGGATTTGATGAAACTTTTCATGCAAATCAAATGGGCGCTGTTGAATCTCTTGTTTTCTCAGATAAAGCAATACAAGATAATGATGAACAAAAAATTATGGATTTTCTCAATGATACAGAAAATAAAGGAGTTAAAATTTACAGTGTTGATGCATCAACAGATATTGGTCTTAGAGTTTCAGGTTTAGGAGGAATAGTTTCCTTGTTGCGATATGCAATTGAATCTTAATTTGAAGAATCAATTAACCAATTAAGATATGACTTGTTAATTGAAGTAATTCCAACTTCAACTATTTCTGGAACATCATAAGGATGAGATTCCAAAATTTTCTTTTTTAACAATTTTTTATTTTTTGTCATAGTTTTAAAAATAGCAAGATATTCTGATGCATTTTCAATTTTTCCATTCCAAGAATAAATTGAAGAAATTTTTGAAATATTAACACATGCTACAATCTTATTTTTTACAAGTTCATTTGCAATTTTAGAAACTGATTTTTTGTTGGGATATGTTGAGATGATTATTGTAGGTTTCATAGTAACCGATAAATGTACGTACCTTAAAAAATTAACAATTAGTTTGGAACTTGATTTTATTACACAGAATTCGATAATTTATGTCTTAATTGCTTGGGTCATAATAGTCATAATTGCAAAAGGGCTAAAATTAGAAAAACATGGTTTTGAAATAAAGGCTTACAGTTTAGTATACAAAA
Source organism: Nitrosopumilus sp. b3 (assembly GCF_014078525.1). Classification (NCBI taxonomy): domain Archaea; kingdom Thermoproteati; phylum Nitrososphaerota; class Nitrososphaeria; order Nitrosopumilales; family Nitrosopumilaceae; genus Nitrosopumilus; species Nitrosopumilus sp. b3. Next base: position 50,192 of record NZ_MU078696.1, on the reverse strand, counting down.
ACAGAGGGGTCGACTCAGTTCTAAATAAAATTCTCACTCGAACAAAAAGAGGAATTAGAGTTTTTGCAGACACAAGTGTAATTGCAGGTTTTATTATGATGGGTTTTGCATTTTGGTTTTTGCTTAACAATGTATCAAACTTTTTTGTTGCACAGTCTGAATTCTCAGAATTAACTGTTCTTATTCCAGGAGTGACATTAACATCCGCATCATCAATTACATACTTTTTACTATCAATTCCAATTGTTCTTGTAATTCATGAAGGAGCACATGGGATAGTTGCTGCTTTGGAAAAAATAAAGATCAAGACAGGAGGCTTTGCAATATTTATCGCAATGTTCGCAGGATTTGTTGAACCAGATGAAGAAGAATTTGATAAGGCAAAAAAGATTTCAAAGTTAAGAGTAATTGGTGCAGGAGCAACATCAAATGTAATTTTTGCATTTGTATTAGGAATAATATTACTGACAAACCCATTTTTTGCGATGGTATTACCTGAGCCACTTCTCAGTACGTTTTATGAATTACCAGACGGAGTTTTGATTTTATCAATTATAGAAAACTCAGGAGCTGAACAAGCAGGATTACTTGCAAATGATATCATTACATCAATTAATGGAATACCGATCTTAAGCCCAATTGATTTTCCCAGTTTGAATCCGGGTGAAACAGCAACTGTAAGTGTGTTAAGGGATAGTCAAACACTAGAATTTGGGGTTGAGATTATTCCTTCCCCAGAAGATCCTGAGAGAGGGTTAATTGGAATTATGAGGGACAATACATTTGCATACAAACCAATAATGAATTTCATCACATGGAATGATCCAAATGTTTCAATGTTTTTGTTATGGTTATGGATGATTTCATTTTTCATAGGAATAATCAATATGCTCCCTTTACCAATATTAGATGGAGGGAAATTCATTCATACAATTATTGACAAAAAAATCTCGGATAAATCAGTTAATGTGGTCATGTGGGGAATTTATGCATTCACGTTTACCCTATTTGGACTTAATATTGCATTATCATATTTAAAATCTGGTTGGTTTACAATATAGAATTCACCTAAAGAATCATTAATGAAAAAATCTCAAGAAATTCATGATATGTGATAGTTGCCAAAATCCAGCTGTCTATACAAGAAAATATTCAGGTCAAAAATTATGCTCACCATGTTTCTCAAATTCTATTGTTAGAAAAACTGCTAAGACTATTTCAAAATATAACATGATTAAATATAATGAATTAGTTGCTGTTGCTGTTTCTGGTGGAAAAGATTCCTTAGCATTACTAAAAATTATTCATGAAATGGCATCTACGCATCAGTTTAGAATAATAGTAATTACCATTGATGAAGGAATTCCAGGTTATAGAAATGAGGCTTTGGAAATTGTTGAAAAATTTTGTTCCGAACTTAATGTAGAGCATAAAGTATATCCATACAAAGACCTTTTTGAATTGACATTAGATGAAGCCCTAGATTTACGAGAAAATGAAAAAACTTCATCATGTTCAATATGTGGGACATTTAGGAGAAGAGCAATAGATTATGCTGCAAAGGATGTAGGTGCAGATGTGATAGCAACTGGTCACAATCTAGATGATACACTACAAACATTTGTCATAAACATGCTATCAGGTGATACAACAAAGATTGGGTGGATGGATCCTGATACATCCTCAAATTCTTTAAGAAAAATAAAGCCATTTTGTGAAATTTATGAATCTGAAATAGTGTTTTATGCATTTACAAACAACATTCCATTTCAATCAGAACCTTGTCCACACATGAATGAAGGTATTAGAACAGAAATTCGTGAATTTCTAAATTCTCTTGAAACTCAGCATAGTGGAATTAAAAATAATTTGTATCGATCAATTCTCAAAGTTTCTCAAATTGTAAAGACTTCAAATGCAAAAGAAAAAACGACTTGTAAAAAATGTGGGACTGAATGTACTGGAAACATATGCTCAGTTTGCAATATAGTTTTAAAACTTAAAGAAAATCAAACCTAATGCAAATATAACATACTTTTTTTAGAATTAATGGTAGTAGGTAGGATTAGGGTGCCAGCCGTGCCCTGTTCTGAAACCGGCTATATGCAGAGATCAGCAACTGTTGGGTAAATCTCTAGATGGGTAATTCCCGCTTGGTGTGCGGAAATGAAATCACGCCGAGGCGGGTGGTTGCAGGACTAGAAATATCCGAAGGGATAACTTCTAAGACCGAACCATCGAAAGGGATGAGGTCCGGGAGGGAGCAATCCTAAGGTGGAGCATCCACGCTTCCTCGTCAACGTGGCGGATCTTGTATGCCTTGAAATGGGGCTATTCGTCTAGACTGGAACCAGCAGATCTACTACCTTTATAATTTCAATCATAACAGGAGATTCATGGAAGGAATAATCTCATTTGGAAATAAAAGAGATTATGAAGACTTTAAGAGACAAATTCCTAGTTTAGTATTACCTCTTTTTGATTCCATTAGAGAATTTTGTTTCTCTTTAGGAGAAAATGTAGTTGAAGATATTAGGATGCATAGAGTTGTTTTTTGTAAATCAATTACTTTTAGATGGTTTGCAGATGTAGAACCTCAAAGGGAAGGAGTAATTATTAAAATTCAAAAAAGTAGAAAAGAACCCATAAGGATTATTGAGATTAGAAAAGAACAAAATATTTTAGAATTTGGAAATATGATTAAAGAAGCATTTGAAAAAATTCACTAATACGCTACATCAAATTTTGAAAATTCTCCACTGAATTTTTCATTTCGTATTTCTATATCTTCAACAATTGCATTGGCAGGTCCACCATGAGCCCATTCAATTAATCGAGTAACATTTTCTGTGTCTCCTTCTAAAACAGCTTCAACACGACCATCCTTCAAATTTTTGACCCAGCCGTAAACATTGTTTTGTTTTGCTTTTGCTTTTAATGTCTGACGGAAAAAAACTCCTTGTACTCTACCTGTTACAAAAATTCTAATTCGTTGTTTTGACATTAGAGATAGATTTCAAAGAGTCATTAATCAATTTTAGGTTAAAGAAAAACTATTTCCTTTCTTTAATTCTAGCTCTACCAGTTTTTCTAGCAGCAATACTTCCTACCTTTGCACCAGGAGGAGCATCTCTTGAAACAGTTGAACTTTGTCCGACGTGTTGATGACGACCACCACCATGTGGGTGAACATAAGCTGCTTGAGCAACACCTCTAACAATTGGATATTTCTTTCCTTTAGCCTTAAAACTACGCCATTTGTTACCTGCACTCATAAAATGTCGTTCACTTGCTCCACCACCAGCTAGAGTACCAATCATTGCTCTATTCTTTGGATTTAGAGTAGTAAATCTTCCAGATGGTAGTTTAACAGTAACTCCCTCATCACCATGAGAGAAAATAGTTGCATTAGTACCTGCAGATTTAACAATAGCACCACCATCTCCAAAATTCTTTTCAATATTACAGACAATTGTACCATCAGGGATATTTTGTACACTAATTACATTGCCTTTCTGAATTTCTGATTTTAATCCAAATTGTAAAATTTCACCTACTTTAGCTCCCAAAATTGCTGGAACATAAGAAACTGAACCATCTTCAAATCTAATCTTGGCTAATGGTGCTTCTCGTCCACGTTCGTGAACCAAATCGATAATTTCTCCTTCATGTTGTTCTGCAAGTGGAAAACGAGGATAATTTGCTTTGGAGCCTACTTTACCAGTAGATGTAGATCTAAACTGCATTCCTCCACGGCCACGTCTTCGAACTAATGGTCTCTTACCCATGTTGATCGTTTCCTACGTAAAGAGGATTTTAAGCTTGTGATGTCTATTGTAAGTTAAGAAAATTACCACAAAGGTATAAAAATTAGACAGAGGGCATTTCTGTATGAGCCAAAGCGGTCTTTCTCTCAAAGTTCTTGAAGCATATACCAGAGATGTTGGGAGAGGAGTAGCCAGAATAGATTATGATTCTATGGATACTCTAAATGCCTCTACAGGCGATGTTATCGAAATTAAAGGTAAAAGAAGAACAGTTGCAAAATGCCTTCCTTTGTATCCATCTGATGAAGGAAAGGGAATTATTAGAATCGATGGGCTTGGAAGAAATAATTCAGGAATTGCCATTGGAGATACAATTTCTGTTAGAAAAATAAAAGCAGTTGCTGCAGAAAAAGTAGTAGTTGCTCCATTAGAAGCAATTCCTCCAATTGATGAAAGATATCTTGCAGATGCCCTAGAAAGTGTTCCTTTGATTAAAGGTGATAATGTAATGGTACCATATTTTGGTGGTCGTTTAACTTTTCAAGTTATTGGAGTTACTCCCGCAGCAGATGCTGTTTTAGTGACTCAAAAAACTGTTTTTCATATTGCAGAAAAAGGAGAAACATTACGTGGAGTTCCACAAGTAACCTATGAAGACATTGGTGGTTTAACAGATGAGATTAAGAAAGTCAGAGAGATGATTGAGCTTCCATTAAGACATCCAGAGATTTTTGAAAAGTTGGGAATAGAAGCACCAAAAGGTGTCTTATTGTATGGCCCTCCTGGAACAGGTAAGACATTACTTGCAAAAGCAGTAGCCAATGAAAGTAATGCACATTTTATCAGTATCTCTGGTCCTGAAATTATGAGTAAGTTTTACGGAGAAAGTGAAGCTAGACTAAGAGAAATTTTCAAAGAGGCAAGAGAAAAAGCTCCATCAATTATCTTTGTGGATGAAATAGATTCCATTGCTCCAAAAAGAGAAGAAGTTACTGGAGAAGTTGAAAGAAGAGTTGTTTCTCAGATGTTGTCATTAATGGATGGTCTAGAAGCTAGAGGTAAAGTAATTGTTATTTCTGCAACAAACAGACCAAATGCAATTGATCCTGCACTTAGAAGACCAGGTAGATTTGATAGGGAAATTGAGATTAAAGTTCCAGATAAAAAAGGAAGAAAAGACATTCTTGCAATTCATAGTAGAAACATGCCTCTATCTGATGATGTAAATATTGATAAAATTTCAGCGGTCAGTCACGGTTATGTTGGAGCAGACTTGGAATATCTCTGTAAAGAAGCTGCAATGAAATGCTTGAGAAGATTGCTACCTATTCTTAATTTAGAAGAAGAGAAAATTCCACCTGAAACTTTAGATAAATTAATCGTTAACAATGATGATTTCCTCAAAGCTTTGATTGAAGTAACGCCATCTGGAATGAGAGAAGTTTTCATAGAAAATCCGGATGTAAAATGGGATGATGTTGGAGGATTAGAAGATGTTAAACGTGAACTTCAAGAGGCTGTTGAATGGCCTATGAAATATCCGGGACTTTATGATAAATTAGGGCATAACATGCCAAGAGGAATTTTGCTTCATGGACCAAGTGGAACAGGTAAGACATTACTTGCAAAAGCAGTAGCCACACAAAGTGAAGCAAATTTTGTTTCTGTTAGAGGTCCCGAACTTTTATCAAAATGGGTAGGTGAATCAGAAAGAGGAATCAGAGAGATTTTCAAAAGAGCACGTCAGTCTGCCCCATGTGTTGTCTTCTTTGATGAGATAGATTCTATTGCACCAATCAGAGGTGCAGGTGGAGAAACAGCTGTTACTGAAAGAGTTGTCAGTCAATTACTTACAGAATTAGATGGAATGGAAAACATGCACGGTGTTATTGTTTTGGCTGCTACAAATAGGGCAGATATGATAGATCCTGCATTATTAAGACCAGGTAGATTTGATAAAATTATTCAAATTCCACTTCCAGATAAAGAAAGTAGAAAGAGCATATTAAAAATTAATGCAGCAAAAATTCCAATAATTGATGATGCAAGTGATCCTCAACATGTAGACATTGAGAAGATTGCTGATCTAACTGATGGACTAAGTGGTGCAGATACAGCATCAATTGCAAATACAGCAGTATCTCTGGTAATCCACGAATTTTTGGATTCACATCCAGATACAAAAGATATTGAAAAAACTACAATTGATGCCAAAGTAACAATGAAGCACTTTGAAGAAGCAGTCAAAAAAGTCAGAGAACAAAAAGATCTAAAGTTAGGCGAAAAACTAGTTGCCTCATATTACAGATAGTATTAGAAGAAAATAGATACTTTTTCAAAGATGAGATATCTTCCTAATTTATAATATAAAATGAAGATTACTGCATTAAATTCAGCATCTGTTTTAATTGAGGATAACACTATTCAAGGAGATGTAAAGATCTTGTGTGATCCATGGTTAGTGGGTGAAGAATATTTTGGTTCGTGGGGAATGTATCCACCATATCAATTTAGACCAGAAAAGTTTGAAGATGTAGATTTTATTTATATCAGTCACATACATCCAGATCATTGTAGTGTAAAAACACTTGAAAAAATAAATAAAAAAATTCCAGTACTAATACATAATTTTCCTGAAAAATCACTAAAATTCACTATACAAAAATTAGGATTCAAAGTTATTGAAATTGAACATAATCTTAGAGTAAAATTAAAAAATAAAGTATTCATAAATATTTTAGCTGCAGATAATTGTGATCCAAATGTTTGTGGAAAATTAATGGGTTGTGGATTACAAGAAACAAAATTTGGCACTACACAAATAGATACAATGTCAATAATTGATAATGGAGAAGAAGTCATAGTAAATACAAATGATTGTCCATTTCAAATTGCAAAAAACACAGCAAAATTAGTGAAATTGATGTATCCAAAAATTGATTTATTATTAGTTGGATATGTAAAAGCTTCATCTTATCCTCAAACTTTTGAATTAGAGAAAAAAGAAAAAATTGCAGAATCTAAAATAAAACAAGAACAGAAGCTAGAAACCACAAAAGAATTTATAAATTTATTTGAACCACGATTCTATATTCCATTTGCAGGTAGATACACTTTATCAGGAAAACTAATTGATCTTAATAAATTTAGAGGTGAACCAGAATTAGAATATGCTTTTGAATGGTTAAAAAATAAAGTAGTACAAGAAAAACATAGAGGAGTTATTTTAAATCATGATGAATATTTTGATATTATTAAAGAAAAATCATCTAAAGAATATCAACCAATAGAAGATTTTGAAAAGCAAGAGTACATTAAAAATATTTTATCACATAAGAAATTTGATTATGAAAAAGAATCATTTCCAGATATATCAGAATTATTAAAATTAATTCCAAAGGCATATGAAAACTTTGAAAAAACAAGGAAATTTATTGGGTGGAGTTCAGAGACTGTGATTATTTTACATTGGAATACCAAAAACAATGGAGCAGAAGAACCATTTGGAGTTGCAATTTCTTGTAATGGTGATGGGTTTAAGATTTTAAAGAATGAAAATGAAATTGCTGAAAATGAGAAATATTTGTTGATGTCACTTGATTTGAGATTGCTGAAATGGTTGTTACAAGGTCCAAGTAAAGCACATTGGAGTTTAGTGGACATAGGTTGTCATATTAAGTACAAAAGAATCCCAAATACATATGAAAGAGCTTTATACTATTGCTGGAACAGGTTTTTTGTATCTAATTCCTAAGGAAAAGAATCTATTTTCGCTAGTTTTAATTAAATAACAAAACTAGTCATCATAAATGTCAGAATATAGAGGGTATACAGGAAATTCACTAGAATTCTTAAAGGCAAATCATATTGTGGTAGGTGATTCTGTAAAGATCACTGCAGAAATTACATATTCAGGTATAATCATGCCAAGATATGAACACAGTGATGACAAACATGTTGTTTTAAAATTAAAAAATGGTTATAATATTGGTTTAGAAATTAGTGAAATTGAAAAAATTGAAAAAAATCAAGTTACTGAAAAAATAATTGAAAAAAGTGAAAGTATTGAAAAAATTGAAGGATTACCAAAAATTTTACTGTTATCAACTGGAGGAACAATAGCAAGTAAGGTTGATTATAGAACAGGTTCAGTAACACCTGTATTAACAGCTGAAGAACTTAATGCATCTGTTCCAGAGCTTGCTAAAATTGCTAATATTGATGCAGAAGTAATATTTTCAGAGTATTCTGAAAACATACAACCTAAACAATGGTTACAAATTGCTGAGAAAATTAACGAGTATTCAAAATCAGATTATGTTGGAATAATTATTGCACATGGTACAGATACTATGCACTATACATCATCATTTCTTTCATTCGCATTAGCAGGATTTTCAATACCTATTGTACTTGTAGGTTCTCAAAGATCTTCAGATCGTGCTTCATCAGATGCAGCATTAAATTTAATTGGTGCAGTAAAATTTATCACTACAAGTAATACTAAAGGAGTTTACATTGCAATGCATCACGATGAAAATGATGAAACAATTGCATGTCATATAGGAACTAGAGTAAGAAAAAATCATACTAGTAAAAGAGGAGCGTTTGAAACAATTGGAGATGATCCTGCATTCATAATTGCAGAAGATCAAATTCAAAAAAACATTAAAGAGGATTTTTTTAAAACAAAAGAGTTTCTTCCAAAAATTAATCTAGACACTAATGTTGCATTAGTAAAATATCATCCTGGATACAATCCAGATTTATTGGAAAAAATTTTTGAGATGGGTTATAAAGGAATAATTTTTGAAGGTACAGGACTAGGTCATATTGGAAAAACAATGTATGAAAGTGTAAAAAAGGCTAATGAAAAAGGAATTTTTCTAGGCATGACTTCTCAATGTATTGACGGAAGAGTTAGAATGACAGTATATGAAAGTGGTCGTGATTTGCTTAATTTAGGAATAATTCCATTAGAAAATATGATTCCCGAAGTAGCATTAGTTAAGGCAATGTGGGCAATAGGAAATATACAAAATATGGAAGAAGTGAAAAAAATTATGCTTCAAAATATTGCTTCAGAAATATCAAATTGAGAGAGTGAAAAATATGTCAGAATTATCTATTAGTGAAATTGGATTAAAAGTAGGACTAGAAATTCATCAACAACTAGCAACAAATAAAAAATTATTTTGTAATTGTAAACCAATTGAATCAGAAGAATATTCTATTAAATTTCAAAGAAAATTGCGTGCAGTTAAAAGTGAATTGGGAGAATATGATCCAGCTGCATTATTTGAAAAGTCAAAATCTAAAACAATAGTCTACTATGCAAATAAAGAAAGCAGTTGTTTAGTTGAACAAGATGAAGAACCACCACATAACTTAGATAATGACGCAAAAAAACTTGCACTTGTAATTGCAAAATCATTAAATTCAAAAATTTTTAATGAAATTTATCCAATGAGAAAAACAGTAATTGATGGTTCAAACACTACTGGTTTTCAGCGAACTATGCTAATTTCACAAGGGGGTTATATTGAAGTTGAGGGAGATAAAGTAGGAGTGCAAGCAATTTGTCTTGAAGAAGACGCAGCAAAACTTCTTGGAGATAAAGGAAACATTAGAGAATACAGTTTAGATAGACTAGGTGTTCCTCTTTTAGAGATTGCATTAGATCCTGTAAAAGGCGATTCTAAAAAAATTAAAAAAATAGCATTATCTTTAGGTAGGCTATTACGAAGTACTAAAAAAGTAACTAGGGGAATAGGATCAATTAGACAAGATGTTAATGTTTCAGTTAGAGATGGAGGGGCAGTTGTAGAAGTAAAAGGAGTTCAACAATTAGATCAATTAGAAAAAGTAGTAGAATTTGAGGCTAAAAGGCAGTTTGGATTAGTAAAAATTGCTGAGAAATTGAGGAATTCGGGGTTTAAAGGGATTTCAAAAAAAGAAAATATTTTTGATATCACTGCAAATTGGAAAGATTGTAAATCTAAAATAATTCAAAAAGCATTAAAAGAAAATTCAATTATCAAAGCAATAAAAATTGAAAATTTTTTAGGAATGTTCGGATATACGCCATTTGAAGGAATCAGATTAGGAAAAGAAATAGGACAATTAGTAAAGTATTATGGCATTGGCGGTGTTTTTCATTCCGATGAATTACCAAATTATGGGATTGAAGATAAAGATATCACGATTGTTAAAAATATTTTAAAAGTAAATCAAAACGATGCATTTTTGATAATTGCTGCCCCTTCTTCAAAAATAGATTTTGCAATTAATTCAATTATTAACAGATTAGAAGAGGCAAAGAAAGGTGTTCCTGCAGAGACAAGATTGGCCACACAAACTGGTGAAACTGTTTTCTTAAGACCACGTCCAGGTGCATCAAGAATGTATCCTGAGACAGACATTCCACCAATCTCAGTTTCAAATCAAGAATTAGAAAATGCTAGTAAAAATATTCCAAAATCATGGGACGAATCACTTTTAGAATTACAAAAAAAATATGAATTGAATCCTCAGCTTTCTGAGCAGATTTTTGATTCACGATATATTGAATTATTTGAAAAAATTGTTGAAAAAATTAAAGTCAATCCCACTTTTGTAGCATCAATTTTATGTTCAACAATTACTAATTTAGAGAGAAATGGTCTTAATTCTAAACTATTATCAGAAGAAAATATTGCAAAATCATTTCAATTATTAGAAGAAGGAAAAATTGCAAAAGAATCAATTGAGATAATCTATGAAAATATCATGTCTGGCAAGTCTCAGTCTATTGATGAGGCTTTGAAAAATGCATCGATTGAGGCTATTGATGAAGTAAAAGTAGAAGAAATAATCATTGAGATAATTGAAAATAATCAAGAAATTGTAAAAAATCAAAAAGAACGTTCAGTAGGTCCATTGATGGGTATAGTCATGAAGGAATTAAGAGGAAAAGTTTCAGGTGAAATAGTTAACAATCTTCTTTTAAAAAATATTAAGAAAAAATTAGAGAGTATTTGATGAAATGCGGGAAGTGGGATTTGAACCCACGAACTCCTAGAAGATAAGGATCTGAACCTTACACCGTTGACCAGGCTGGGTGACTCCCGCAATGTGAATTTTTGAAATCTAGAATAAGTTTCTTTATTATACTATGAAAAAAGTATTCAAATCAATCAAGTGAAAAAATGGAATTTAATGAAGTATATTGTTCAAATTGTAAAAGAGTTCTAGGACAATATAATGTAAAATTCTACAATGATGAAAAAGTAAAAGAGTTATTGAATACAACTCATTCTTCTCATATTAGAAATGGGCATCAAGTAAATATTAGAAAACTTGTAAAAGACTAAACAGATTTAATTTTTTCTACAGCTTCTTCAAGAATTGAAATTCTATGTATTTTATTATCAGAAATATGTTGATTCCAAGGTTGTGAGTACAGTATTACTGTTTTTTTATTTTTAAGGAATTTTTTTGTATTTAATGGTGAATCATCAATAAAAATATCATAATCTAAATCAGCTTTCATAGGACCGTCTATTACAGACACATAATTGTCAAAAAATATTTTATGATGATTTAACCAATTTTTTACAAAAGAATCAGTTGAACGTTCTCTTGCAGTAACAATATCCACGTGGCCAAGTTTCAAAAGATTTTTTGTAACGGAAGATAAGCTCTCTTGAGTTGGAGGTATTGAATTCCAATTTTTCCAGCATGAACTTAATTCTGTGTAGAAATCATATTGATTGATTTGATGTTTCTTCCAAAAATCCCAATCTGTAATATCATTTTTTGAGATTTTAGGCCTAATTTTATTACTAAAATTTAACCAAGGTACTATTACATCAGCAAGTACACCATCAACATCTAAAGCAATTTTCATTTATCTAGTCACTATCTTTTTCAAATTCCTCTAGAAGCTTCTTTTGGTGCTTACTGAGTTTTTTTGGAATATTTACAACAATTCTAACATACTGATCTCCCTTACCTCTAGAATTAATGTGCGTGACTCCTTTTCCCTTTAATTTGATTATAGTATTTGGTTGACTACCAGAATCTACTTTAATTTTTTCATTTCCATGTAAAGTTGGAACGATAATATCACATCCTAATGTAGCTTCAATCATTGAAACATCCTGATCATAAAAAATATCTTTTCCGTCCCTTTTGAATTTTAAGTGAGGTTGAACTCTAACTCTTACTATTAAATCACCATTTGATCCTTCTGGTACCTCATTTCCTTCATTGGGAACTGTGTAATCTCCTGAATCAATTCCAGGTGGAATTTCAAAAGTTATTTTTTTATTACCTTTTCTCTTCCCTTGACCATTACATTCATTGCATGGGGTCTCAATAATAGAACCTTGACCATTACATGTAGAACAAGGTGCAGCAGTTACGAAAGATGCAAAACCCATGTTCCTAGTTTGTCTAACTTGTCCTTGACCATTACATGTAGAACAAGTTTTCTTATTAGTTCCAGGTTTACATCCACTTCCTTTACAATTATCACATTGGACTTGTTTTTGTAAATCAATTTCCATTTTTTTTCCATGTAAAACATCCTCTAATGTTACTGAAGTTTCATAAAGAATATCAGAACCTCTTTGTTGATTAAAACTAAATCCACCTCCACCGCGACCGAATATTGATTCAAAAATAGAATCAAATCCGCCTCCACCGCGACCAAATATATCACTGAAATCTCCACGTGCCCCTTGAAAAATATCTTCACTGGAATATCTTCCATCTACACCTTCATGACCATGCTGATCATAGAGTTGTTTCTTTTCTGGATCGGATAGCACTGCATATGCTTCAGAAATTTCTTTAAAATGTTCGCTGGCGTCAGAGGATTTGTTACGATCAGGATGGAATTTTAGAGCTAGTTTTCGATATTGTTTTTTTATTTCATCTGTAGAAGATGTTTTTGAAACTCCTAAAACCTCATAATAATCACGTTTTGCTGCCATGAATCATACCTGTACAATTATTACCGTATAAATGATTGAATTCGAAAATTAGTTAGTTTTAGTTTCATCGTTTGAAGATGATTCGTTAGTTTGATTGTCAGCACTTTGTTGTCCTTCAGCACCAGCACTTTGTTGTCCTTCAGCACCAGCACTTTGTTGTCCTTCAGCACCAGCACTTTGTTGTCCTTCAGCACCAGCACTTTGTTGTCCTTCAGCACCAGGAGGAGGTGAAGCATTTTTGTATAGTTCTGTAGTTACTTCATTGACCAAAGTTTGCAATACTTCAAGTTTAGGTTTTAGTTCATTTGGTTCTTTATCTAAGACTTCTTTCACTTCTTTAACAGCATCAGTAATTTTAATTCCTTGTTCTTGAGAGATTTTATCTTTTAAATCATGATTGACTAATTTTTCTGTAGTGTAAATGTAACTTTCTGCCTCATTTCTAAGATCAATTTTTTCTTTTTTCTTTTTATCTTCATCAGAGAATTTTTCTGCATCTTCTTTTAATTTTTCAATTTCTTCTTTTGATAATTTCGATGTAGATTCAATGGTAATTTTTGCTTCTTTCTGAGTTCCAAGATCTTTAGCAGTTACATTGATAATTCCGTTTGCATCAATATCAAATTTTACTTCGATTTGAGGAATTCCTCTTGGAGCAGGAGGTAAATCAGTTAGATTAAAGCTTCCTAAGGAAACATTATCAGTTGCCATTGGACGTTCACCTTGAACAACATGAATTGTAACAGCAGTTTGATTATCAGCTGCTGTAGTAAAGACTTTACTTTTAGAAGTTGGAATAGTTGTATTTCTTTCAATCAGTGGTTCCCTTACACCACCTAAAGTTTCAATTCCTAATGTTAGTGGAGTTACATCAAGTAGAACTATATCACTAGTAACATCTCCGGCAATAATTCCTGCCTGAATTGCTGCTCCCATTGCTACAGCTTCCATTGGATCAACTCCTGATTCAGTTTCTTTACCAATAATATCACTTACAAATTTTTTAACTAACGGAATTCTTGTTGGTCCTCCAACCATGACAATTTTATTTATATCAGAGTTGGAAAGTTTTGCATCTTCTAGTGCTTTCAATATTGAAGGCTTACATCGTTCAACGATTGGCCCAATTAACTCATCTAATTTAGCTCTTGTTAATCTAAATTCAAGATTTTTTGCACCTGATGAAGGATCATGTGCAATAAATGGTAAATTGATATCAGTCTCCATAACTGTCGATAACTCAATTTTTGCTTTTTCAGAAGCTTCTCTTATTCTTGTCATTGCAGTTGTATCTTGTGATAAATCCACACCTTCTTTCTTTTTGAATTCATCAACAATGAAATCAATGAGAACTTTATCCATGTCTGTTCCACCCAACTGAGTATCACCGGATGTACTCATTACTTCAAATACACCTCCACCCATTTCCATAATTGTAACATCTAATGTACCACCACCAAAATCAAAAACGAGAATTTTCATGTCTTCTTTTGCTTTATCTAATCCAAATGCGAGAGATGCCGCAGTCGGTTCGTTGATAATTCTGACTACATCAAGACCAGCAATTGTTCCTGCGTCTTTAGTTGCTTGACGTTGATTATCATCAAAATATGCAGGTACTGTGATAACTGCTTTTTCTACTGGTTCACCAATAAAAGCCTCAGCATCTTTTTTGATTTTTTGAAGAATGAATGATGAAATTTGTTGAGGCTTGTATTCTTTGTCTAAAATTTTAAAAGTGTAATCGGTTCCCATTTTTCTTTTGGCAGCAACAATAGTACTATCAGGATTTGTAACTGCTTGTCTTCTTGCAGGCTCACCCACCAAACGTTCTCCATTTTTAGAAAATGCTACGACTGATGGAAATGCTTTTCCACCCACGGTAGAACCTTCAGCGGCAGGAATGATGGTTGGTTTTCCACCCATTACCACTGCAGCAGCAGAGTTACTTGTTCCTAAATCAATACCAATTATTTTTGCCATCTTTTATCATCCTTTTTTTGAAATTTCTACTAGTGTCGGTCTTATAACTCTCTCATGAGAAATATATCCTTTCCTGATCTCCTTTGTAATTGTATTATCATCCAAGTCAGGATCAGTAATAATAGAAATTGCTTCATGGTAATTTGGATTAAAAATTTCTCCTAGAGATTCAATAGGAATTACATGATATTTTTTTAATAGTGAATCCATGTTTTTTAAAATGGACTCTAATCCATCGGAATTTATTTTATTGTCAGACAACACTTCCTTTGCGCGAATAAAATCATCATATATTTTTAGAAAATCCAGTATGAATTCATCCACTTTTGTATTAACACCTTTTTCTATATCAGATTGTATTTTTTTGTTTTGATTTTGAAAGTCTGCCAATATGTGTTTTAATTTTTCTTCATATTCAGATACTTTTGTTTTTTCTTCATCTAGTAATTTTGTTAGTTCTTCAACAGTTTTTGTATTTGATTCTTCTGATGAATTTTCAGAATCTGATTGTTTTTCAGATATTACGTTTATTGGTATTTCATCAGAATTATTTTCACTTGACAATTCAAACAAAATAATTTTTTAGCTAATTTATACTATTATTGAATTGTTTCGCATAAGGGATTAGCTTTGACAATTATTAATTCAGAGCCTTGTTTGGTTTTTTCAATAATATCATAATCATTTTTTGAGCAAGCTACAACAATTGTGGTTTTATCACTATGAAATAAATCAAAATTAGGATCTTCATAGGCTTCAACATCACCAATATAATCACGCAGTCTAGATGTCAAATTTTGAAGCATTTCGATTTTATCACCGCGCATTGCATGTTGATCAAGAGTCCATGACAATGCAATTTTTGTTCTGCTTGCTTTGAGATCATTTTTCTTTAATGTAGACCTGATTTCATCAATTAATCGTTTGATATAGCCATCAATACCCTTTACACTTCCATTAATTAGATACATCAGGGAATTTGCACCTTCAAATGAAGAACCCAAGGATTTCAGATCAAAAAGACCGCTGACCATATTATCAAGGAATATCTCCTGAAAATCATCTGAAGAAAGATCATTTTTAGTTACATCGTCTTGAGCATATTTACAAACTTCCAAAACACTACACAAACTAGAAAATCTAGATAGGATATTGATAGCATGAAAATGTTCTGAAGATGAAATAGCCACAAATTTTTTCTCTTTTTTGCCTAGAGTAAGTAAATCATGAAGTATAGGATCTTTCTTTCCATTAAATGAACCAATGATTTTTGGTTGTTGGTTTAGATCTTCTAACGGATAATAAAAGTAAGAAATATGTTTTCCAGCCTCAAGACCGGTAACATGTTCAAGTAATGAGATATTTTCATTATTACCACCAAATCCTGTTGGAAGTGTAAAAACAACGGAGCTGTTTTTCTTTAGTGAAGTAACTGCATCCTTGAATTTTGAATGGATTTCAGTTTTGATATCTTGTCCAGTTTTTCTAATTCTTGGTGTAAAGAAAAGATATTGAGCTTTAGAAATGGCTACATCAATTGGCTCCATGGCCAAAAGAGGTTCATCTTCTTTTAGAGAAGATACGTTAGGGTATGTTTTAGCTATTTCTGCTTTGAGAGAAATTGCTGATGGAGTGGATTCATCTATTATGTAAACATCTGCACCTTTGATTGCCATTTGTGATGCAATTGCATAACCTTCCGTACTGAGACCATAAACTACAACTTTTGCTCCCCCCATACATTTACACTAATAATGGACTAAGAAAAACTTATTGAACTAACTAGAATTATGAAAATAACTTGAAAATATGGATAGATATTCTAACTCCTAAACAATTATTGTTTTCTGAACCAATAATTGAAAAATTAGGAAAAAAACATAAAATTTTGTGTACATCAAGAGACTATAATGAAGTCTCAAAATTAGCAAAAATACGTGATTTTGACCTAATTTTTGTTGGAAAACATGGTGGGGGGGATAAAAAAAGCAAGCTTCAAGCCAGTATTATCAGAATGGAGAAACTATCCAAAATAATTGAGAAATTTTCGCCAGAAATGGCAATTAGTTTTTGTTCTCCGGAAGCTGCCAGAATTTCATTTGGATTGGGAATTAGGCACATAGCATTTTGTGATTCACCACAAGCTTCTGCTGTAATGCGATTAACATTACCATTAATTCAAAAATTATTGATTCCGAATGTAATACCAAAAAATGAATTTTCAAAATATGGAATTGACAAAAAAAATATAATTCCATACAATGCTATAGATGCATTTGTAACTATCAAAAGAAAAATTAATCAAAAAAAATCATTACCATTTAAGAAAAATAATAGGAAAAATATTTTGATTAGAATAGAAGAAGAAGAAGCATCATATGCTTCAAAATCAAGTAAAATAATTCCAATTATCAAACGAATTGTAAATGAGCATAACAATGAGAATGTTGTAATTTTGGGCAGATATACAAAACAAATAAAAAATATTCAAAATGTAATTGGTAAAAAGGCTAAAGTTGTAAAAATGACATTTGATGGAAAACACCTCCTAAAAAATACGGATATTTTTATAGGTTCAGGGGGAACCATGACAGCTGAATCAGCATTAATGGGAATTCCAACAATATCATATAATGCAGTTCCAAATATAATCGAAGATTTTTTGGTGAAGAAATATTTGATTAAAAGAGAAACAAATCCAATTAAAATTTCTAGATATATTAACAATATTTTTCAATCATCTCACAGTAAAAATCAAAAAAGAGCAAAAAAAATAGTTGAGCAAATGGAAAATCCCATTGAAAAACTAATTAAAATTATCAATCAATAATTTGAGTCAATTTTAAGTCTCAAATTCAGATAAAAAGTTCATTAAGGGAATGAGAGTGCTCGATTTAGCAGCCCGGTAGTGTAGCGGTCAAGCATAGAGGCCTTTGAAGCCTTTGACCCCAGTTCGAGTCTGGGCCGGGCTACTTTTTTTGTAAAATATGATTTCGTAACAAGAATATATCACAGATAGTTTTTTTGGAATTAGGCTTAATGACTGACATAATTTTAGGAATGGGTGAAGTAGGAGAAACATTATTTCACCTTCTAGAAGAAAAAAATTTTGATAGTGTAGGTATTGATTTAGATATTTCAAAATGTAAGAATTATTCAGATAGTAAACAAATTGAAAATCCTGAATATCTTCATATTTGCTTGCCAGGAGAATTACCAGAATTTGTAGATATTACAGTAAATTGGATCAATAAGATTGATGGAATTAAAGCTGTTCTAGTACATTCAACTGTGAAACCTGGAACCACAAAAATCATTCAGAAGAAATCTCAAGTCTTAGTTTTATATTCACCAGTTCGTGGGGTACATCGAAGATTTTTAGACGATATTAAAAAATATACAAAATTTGTTTCTTCAGATGAAAAAAATATAGATCCTAAAATTAAAAACGATTTAGTAAATAGATTTGAAAAAATTGATTGGATGTCTACAACAAAAACTGCAGAATTAGCAAAGATTTTGGTGGATACAACATACTATGGATGGTTGATCAATTATGCACAAATAACAAAAATGATTTGTGAAAAAGAAGGTGTTGATTTTGATGAGATGTGGAAATTTGCAGATGAAATTCATCAAAATTTAGGTAATAGACCTAAAATGTATCCGGGGATCATTGGAGGGCACTGTGTAATCCCCAATCTAAATTTAATAGACTATGAAAATTTAGATATGATTAAAAAAATTAATGAAATGTATGAACAATTTAAAAAATAATTTAAATTCTAAAAATCTAATTTAGTTAAGAGTCTAGATGCAATTACAAATAATACTGAAGCAATCGCAACAAGAACTATCATTTCAATTATTACAAATTCAGTAACAGTCCCAAATATTCCTGCTCTGATTACATCAACAAGATACGTTAATGGGTTTAGATAAAATGCTGTTCGTAATGGTTCAGGGGCACCACCTGCTGGATAAAATGCTGTACTAACAAAGGCAAAGAAAAGAAAAACAGTGTTAATTATTACATTAAATCCTTCACTTGATCGTAATCTAGTAGAAATAATTGAGGCTAACGAACCAAAAAGTACTGAGCCTGTAATTGCTCCAAAAACGATTATTGGGATTGTTACTAGAGAAAATTCTACGGATTCAAAAAATACAGGATATCCAACTACTGCTATTAATGATGCACTAACTAATCCAATAATTCCTATTGTACAAATATTGCTAAGAATATAATGACTTCTAGTAAATGGGCCGGACATAATTTGCTCAAACATTCCATGTTTTCTATCATTCCAAATTATGATACCAGAAATTAGTGTACTATTCATAATATTAAATCCAATCATTCCTGAAGCTAAAAATGCAGGATAGTCAAGATCTTTGTTTCCAAACGGAACTGCGCTGATTAATGGTGCATAAGCAAATCCTGCTACAAAAATATAGATTAACGGGAAAATAACCTGCCAAATTAAAAATCCAGGATTAAGAGAAATTGTTAGATTTCTATTAACTAATCTAATTATCGGATGCATTTTCTCTCACCATGTTTAAAAAGATCTCTTCAAGATTTGTTGGTACTGCAGATAGATCTTCTATCTCAATTTTATTTTCATTAAGTATTTTCAAAACTTGCAGTAGGACTAATTCTGATTGTTCTGAGCGAATAACAATATTGGTTCCAGTTTCAAAATCAATTTTACAATCTGAGATTTTAGATAAAAGAGAAGGGATGTCTGATTGTTTTTCTAACAAATGAATTTTAATGGTTTTTTCCTTTCCAAATCTATTTTTTAAGGCATCAGGAGAATCTACGGTTACAATCTTACCTTTATCAATAATAGCGATTTGGTCACAAAGGTATTCTGCCTCAGATAAAATATGGGTAGTATAAAAAATTGTTAATCCTGTTTTAACTTTATTTTTTAAATAATCTAACAATTTTCTTCTTGCACTAGGATCTAACCCAACAGTAGGTTCATCTAAAAACAATAATTCCATATCATGCATGAATTCTCGTGCAACTTGTACTCTTCTTCTTTGACCTATAGAAAGATCCTCATTTCTTTTTTTACGAATTTCAACAAGATCAAAGTCTTTCAATAGTTGCTCCATTCTTTTTTTGCACTCAGTTTTTGGAACATTCCACATCATGCCATATTTATCAAGAGATTTTTCAACGGATAGTGTAGGCTCATAGCTTGGTTGCTGTAAAACAACTCCTATTTTATGACGAATTTTAAGGGGATAAGCTACAGCATCAATACCTAAAATTGATAGAGTTCCACTTGAAGGGGGAATTAGAGTGGTAAGAAGTTTGATCGTAGTGGATTTTCCAGCACCGTTAGGACCTAAAAATCCAAATACTTGCCCTGATTTTACAGATAATTCAAGATCATGCACAGCATCAATTGAACCATATGATTTAGACAAATGCTTTACATCAATGCAAGACATAGCAAAACTGCGATCTTCCTATTAATTTAGTTAATGAGATTAATCATGATCTTTCTTAAGAAAACTGAATTATCTAAGAAAAATCATGAAGAATTTTGATTAAAAGAAGTTTTTTAGAATTTCATCATTAAAAAAAGAAGTTAAAAGCGATCATTCTTCTCATCTAAAAAAATTAGAAACTAATGAAATTTTTATTAATACATCCAGTTTACAGAAAATGAATTGTCAGAGATAGAAAATTTGATGAATAAATTACTTGAGCAGAAACCTGAACTAACAAAAGAAGACATAGAGGAACAAATTAAAATTAAAAAAGAAAAAATTGGTGCCGGATATCTTACAGATCAAGGCGCAATGTTTTTGATTGCTTCTGATTATGGTGTTACATTATCTGAGCCACTAAAAGTTGAAATGGGTTTAAAAGATCTTTATGCAGGGGCAAAAGAAATTTCTTTAGAAACTAGAGTTTTGAATCTTTCACCAGCAAAACAGTTTTCAAGAAAAGATGGTTCGCCATTTTATCTTAGAACAATGACAGTATACGATGAAAACTCTACTGCTAGTGTAAAATTATGGGATGAAAAAGCAAATTTACCAGGAATAGAAAATCTAAAACCCGGAGATTTAATTAAAATCATTAAAGCATATGTAAAATCAGATCTTGATGGTTCACCAACAATAAACATTGGATCTGGTTCAAATATTGAAACTGCAGATAGACAAAGTGAAATTCCAACTATCGATACTATTACAAAAGATATTAGCGGGTTACAAGAGGGTCAAAAAGATCTTGTAATTTCAGGAATGATTGATGGTGTTATTAGTGGAATGGAATTTACTAACTCTCGAGGTATGCCTGGAAAAGCACTTAGAATGAGACTCAAAGATAAAGACGGAAATGGAATCAGAGTAGTACTATGGGGTAAAGATGAATCATCTATTCCTAACATGATATCACAATCTGCAAAAGTTAGATTGCTAGGAGTCAGAGTCAAATCTGGAAATCAAGGATTAGAAATTCATGGAAATGATGCAACAATTATTGAAATTGAAGGAGGGAAAGAAGCAGAACCTGTTATTGCAAGAGTTCTTTCTATATCACCAACAGAGAAAGGAAATAATATGATTTTAGCAGTAGATAACAAGAAGAACCTGTACAATATTAGTGATTTTTCAAATTCAACCAGTATTTGTGTGGAAGGTGATGTAATTGAGTGCATGCCATCAAAAGTATATGGAAATTCAATTACACTTGATGATAATTCATTTGTAAGAAAAATAGATAATGATGAATCTATTCCATCATTATCTCAAATTAGAACAAAAATCAATGATGTCAAAGTAGATGGAAGTTATTGTATTGAAGCAATTATCTTAAAAGTTCCTGAAAGACGTGAAGTACAAACAAAATCTGGCGAATCAATATCACTTTCAGAAATGTTTGTAGAAGATGATACAGGTCAAATTTGGGTTAAAGGATGGAGAAATCAAGCAAGACTAATCGACAAATGTGAATTAGGTGAAATTGTTTCAATAACGGGATTAAATGCAAAGGCAGGATTAGAAGGTAGAATTGAATTGTTTATTTCTGCATTTTCTAAAATTACTAAGAAAAATTAAGAATCCCAAAATCCTCTGGTTACAACATATTGTCTTTCTGCCTCATAGATTTGTTTTAATAGATGTTCTTCATCAACCATGTTTCGTAAAATTCGTGCTGCAGTGTCAGCACCAACACCATATCCAGACATTACAATGATGGCTGTTTTACCAAAATTCTCCACCAAGGATGATACTTTCCAGGCACGATCAAACTTGTGTTTTTCATCAGCTGATAGCTTTTTTCCTTCATGTTTCTTTCTGATAATTTTTGGGAGATCATAATCAGAATGATAGGTAGCAGTAATTTGTCTTCCCTTACAATAAGGGCAGATTAAGATATTTTTAACTTCGTGAGTTTCAACTAATCGTTCCCATTTGCCACATCTAGCACAAATTAGACGATGTTTTGTTTTCTGAAGTCGAGCTTTGACAAGATCAAGAATTCCTTTATCAAGATTGGCAGGAGATGAGTAATATTTTGTCGTATGATCTAAAATAGGTTCTGCTAATTTTGAAAATTGATCTACTTCCAACCATTTTATATGGATTTGATCCTCACGGATTTTTTTCAATATGCTATCAGAATTTTTAAGATCATATTTGTCATGAAATAATTCACGAAGTGCTTCACGTACAAGTGCAGTTTTGGAGTATCGTTCATACAAAAACCTAGCTGATTTTCTTTCGTAAATAGCTCCACGCCCAACAATTCCAAATTTTTTAGCAACACACCATGTTCTCCAATTTACATTATGGGTTCCTGTTAGTGAAGCACTAATAATTGAATGTAGATCATAGTTATCTTTAATGACTTCAGTGAAAAGTTTTTCTGAAATACGTGATCTAGAAGATAAAACAATTCTATAACCATCAGAACGTGAATCAACTACTGAACCTAGTAGTGATGAAAGAAATGAAGAAAGTAATGTGGAAATTGTAGAATTAATTTTAGTTCCAAAACACGAATGAATTACAATTGAACCTTGAGATCTATTTGATTCAATTATGATATTTTTTTCATCAGGTATTATATCAAAATTTAATTTTTCAATTAGTTTATTGTTCAAAATTAGTGAACCATGCTTTACTCTACTACGAAAGTTTCCTACTTTTCTTGCAGTTTTATAGTCAATGGGAATACTTTCACCCTCCCAATAAGGGACAGTAATTCCACCTCCTCTAAATGGCTCAACATTTACAGTGAAAGATTTTTCATCGACATTTAATATTCGCCATTGTGAACCTTTTAGTACAAAAATATTTCCAGAATCCCCAAAATCGCCTACAAATCTTTGATCTAGTGAACCAATAATTTTTTTACCTACACTATCAAAAACTTTGAATTTCAGAATATCTGGAATTGTTGAAAGATTCTCAAAATAATATTTGAATGAACGGCCTTTCTTCCAAAAAGTCATTTTTGTTCTATCAAAGAATATTAGGTAATTAGAATCCAGTAAATCTAGGACATCTACAAGATCTTTGACTTGTAAATTCCTAAACGGGTATGCTTTAGTAACCAAATCAAAAGCTTGCTCAACTGAAATTTCACCACTTTGCATTGCAAATCCAACCAAATGATGCGCCAAGACATCTAAAGAACCATCATGAATTTTTTGTTCTTCAATTGAGCCCTCCTGAATACGATCAAGTATTGCTTGAGCTTCAAATTCATCATCAGGATTATTTGTTATAATTAACCCCTTAGCTGATGCATCACGATTATGTCTACTTCTTCCTATTCTTTGTACAAATTTTGATACTTGTCTAGGTGAACCATAATGAATTACTAATTCAATAGAGCCAATATCTAAGCCTAATTCCAATGATGAGGTGCATACAACAATACCTCGTCTTCCATCACGTAAAGATGATTCAGTTTCTTCCCTTACTTCCTTTGAGAGGGAACCATGATGTAATTCAATAGGAATGGATGATTTATCTTTCAAAATTGAGGCTAGAAATTCTGCTTCTCCTCTCGTATTAGTAAATAGAAGTACAGGAGAATCTAATTTTAATTCTAAAACATAATCGATTATTTTTTCAGCAACATCAGAAATTGTGCCTTGCACAAATTTTATTTCTACATCATATTTTCTTACTGATGTATCTCTGATTATCTCACATTTTCTTTTAGTCCCAACAACGAATTTTCCTGCCTCTTCAAAATTTCCTACTGTAGCAGACAATCCTATTTTGGTGAGTGGAAATTTGGAATTGAATTCTAATCTTTCAATACTTAATGAGAGTTGAGAACCTCTTTCACTAGAGAGTAATTCATGAACTTCATCAATTATTATCCATTCTAAATCAGATAATGCATTAAGCATTTTAATTTGTGTCAAAAGTATAACTAGAGTTTCAGGGGTTGTAATTAGAATATCTGGAGGATTTTCATTAATTTTTTTCCTATCTTTTTGAGTTGTATCTCCATGTCTGATTTCAATTGATAATTCATTTTGTTGGGCGTATTTTGTGATTCTTCTAAATACATCACGGTTTAATGCACGTAGAGGAGTTATGTAGAGAGCTTTGATTTTTCCCTGTTTTTTAGATTTTTTCATAATTGAAAAAATGGGAATCACAGAACACTCTGTTTTTCCTGAACCCGTTGGAGCTATTACTAAACAATCTTTTTTTTGTAAAATAAATGGTGACGCTTTTTTCTGAATTTCAGTTAGTTTAGAAAATCCAAATTTTTTAAATAAAGATTCAAGAATCTGATTCGTCTGTTGTGTTTCTTTGTGATCTCGCATAAACAATAACACCAATCAATCCAAGTGTAAATAATACAACAGTGATTATTGGAATTGAATCAAAAATTCCTGCCATTGATAAAATATTATGATTGACCGTTAAATATCTTCAGAATTATGTGATAAACCCATTTTATTGATTGTGTAAGAAAAAGATTGTTTATCAAATGCCCAATAAATTTGGCCTTGAAATTTTGATGAGTTTTTAGATAGATGTATTTTGATATGTGTAAAAGGATCAATTGCACTTTTCATATTTTCTACTTCTTTATCTTCAAGGATTCTAATCATATTAGTAATTATAATTGGAATTTTGTTGGTAATTGCAAATTTTGACAACTGATTCAAATATTTCATAAATAATGAATTTTTTTCAAATATGGTTTCATCGTTTTTGTATTCATATGAAAATAAATCAGTAATATTATCAATTACTATTAATGAGAAATGATTTTTTCCAAAATTGTTAATTGATTTAATTTGTTCTGAAGTATTTCTAATTCTAGATACAGTGATTTTTTCAAGATAATCAAATTCGATTCCAAAGTGTTTTTGAATTTCTAAAATTCTTTCAGGTCTAAATCCACCAGTTGTATCCAAATACAAAACATTTCCACCACTTTTAATTGAATTCATACATAATTGTAAAAGAAGTTGAGTTTTTCCAGTTCCATTCCCACCAAAAATATCAACAATCACGCCATCAGGAATTCCCCCAGACAAGAATTCATCTAATTTTTGTAAACCAGTAGGGATCATTTGTATAATTATTAGAAAAAGAAGAAAAAATTTAAGGAATTTCAATTTTTACAAACGAGGTAAGGCTTTTATTCAAGAGAAAAAAGTTTCAAAACAAGTGAACAATTAGTGTCCCAAACAAATAGTGCAAAAAGACCTCTAACAACTCTTCAAAAAAGTACAAAGAAGAAAGTTACAGTGAGACTAAAAAACGAAGTAGAGTATAAAGGAAAAATGGACAATGTTGATTCATACATGAATTTGATTATGACTGATGCTGAAGAGCTTCATGATGGTAAAACAATTGCAAATTATGGAAGAGTTATCGTAAGAGGCAATAACGTCTTATTTATCAAACTAGAAAATGAACTCTAGTTAACAGGGGCGATTTAATGACTAACAGCTTTCTATTCACATCTGAATCAGTAACAGAAGGACATCCTGATAAAATATGTGATAATATCTCAGATGCATTCTTAGATGAATTCCTCAAACAAGATCCAGATTCAAGAGTAGCTGTTGAAACAATGGTAACTACAGACTTTGTAGCAGTTGCAGGCGAGGTAACATCTAAAGCAAATTTTGATAAAAAATCTCAAGAAGAATTAGTTAGAAAAACAATTAGAGATATCGGATATGATAACAAAGATTTGATGTTTGATACAGAAACTTGTGAGATAACACTACGTTTGCATTCTCAAAGCCCAGATATCAGTCAGGGGGTTACAGCTACTGAAGAAAAAGAGCAGGGTGCGGGGGATCAAGGATTAATGTTTGGCTATGCAACAAATGAAACAGCAGAGCTTATGCCAATGCCAATTCTACTATCACAGAAACTTGCACAGAAATTATCTGAAGTTAGAAAAAATCATGTACTTCCTTGGGCAAGACCTGATGGGAAAACCCAAGTTTCTGTCAGATATGAAGACAACAAACCAGTAAAAATTGAAACTGTCGTAGTTTCAACACAACATGCACCAGAAATTTCTCAAGAACAAATAACAAATGAAATAATAGATAAAGTAATCAAGCCGGTTTTAGGAAATCTTTGGAATGATGAAATAAAAATTCACATCAATCCAACTGGTAAATTTGTAATTGGTGGTCCGCATGGTGATGCAGGTTTAACTGGAAGAAAAATTATTGTTGATACTTATGGAGGATTTGGAAGACATGGAGGTGGAGCTTTTTCAGGAAAGGATCCCTCCAAAGTTGATAGATCAGCATGTTACATGTGTAGATATATAGCCAAGAATCTTGTAGCAGCAGAACTAGCCGATAGGTGCGAGGTCCAATTAGCATATGCAATTGGGGTTGCAGAACCAGTGTCACTTTACGTAAATACATTTGGAACAAACAAAATTCCAGAAAATCAAATCGAAGACTTGGTTAGAAAGAATTTTGATATGAAGCCTTCAGGCATTATTTCTCAATTAGATTTGAAAAGACCAATTTATAAAAAAACTGCGTCATACGGTCATTTTGGAAGAAACGAGCCTGAATTTAGTTGGGAAAAAACAGACAAGGCTGCAGTATTAAAGCAATCTGCCGGACTCTAATAGTTTTATCACAGATTCAAATTTCATACCAGTTAGTTTTTTTAATTTGGTATAATTACCTTGGAAATTACCAATTAGAATATTGAGATCATCAATTCCAAAATCGGATTTTGGATTAGTAATTGCATCATGATATGAATTTTCCAAATTAATTTTTTTAATATTCGTGTTAGTTCCTTTAGAAAATAATTTTACATATTTTTCAAAAGTAATAGTCTCAGAACCTACAAGATCAATAATTTTATTCTTAAATTTTTCTTCAGAAAATGATTTGAAAATAATTTTTACAACATCATTGATATGAATTGGTTGAATTGAATACTTTCCAGAGCCTGGAATTTTGATTTCACCTTTTTTAACTTGTTTTTTTAGATATTTTGTAAAATAATCATCTTTTCCAATAATATATGATGGTCTAAAGATGGTGAAATTTAATCCAGAATTAATGATTTGTTGTTCAGCATTATACTTGGAAATAAAATAACCTAATGAGGTATTTGAAGAAACGCCTAATCCACTCAAATAAACAATTTTTTTAATCTTAGCTTTTTTACTCAAGTTAACCATATGGTTTGTTAATCCAGTATTCACTATATGATAATCAGTGTTAACAGATTGTTTACCTATTCCTACAAGATGGATTAATGCATCTGAATTTTTAATTTTTTTAAGTAAATTTTTTTCATTATAATAGTTTGAGATAATTTTAGATTCACATTTGAAATTTTTGAAATCATTTCTGGATATTGAGATTAATTCGATGTTATTTGCAGATAGATGTTTTCTAAGATTTTTTGCAATGAATCCACTTGCTCCAGTTACAACAATCTTCTGATAATTAACCATAATTGAACCAAGTTTGATTTAATTTTAAATCTATTTAGTTGATTCTCAAAAATTTTGAAATAAGAGTTAATACCATAAAATGAAATTAACATATGTGGAAGAAGAAAGGGTAAAACTAAAGACAGGGTATACTACTGGAAGTTCAGCAACTGCAGCAGCTAAAGCAGCATTATTGGCAATAATAAATCAAAAGGAAATAGAAAATGTCGATATTCTATTACCAAAACGATCTTTCATTCAGATTCCTGTGCATTCCTGTGAATATGAAATGAATAATGCAAAATGCTCTGTGATTAAAAATGGTGGGGATGATCCGGATGTAACCCATGGGGCAGAGATAATTGTTGAATTATCAATAACTAACAAAATAAACGAAATTGAAATTGATGGTGGAGAAGGAGTAGGAATTGTAACCAAACCAGGATTAGGTTTAGAAATTAATAAACCTGCAATAAATCCTGTTCCGAAAAAAATGATTACAGAAAATTTAAGAGAAACTGGGAAAGAAATTCTTTTGAAAAATGGAATTAGAGTTGTAATTTCGGTTCCTAAAGGTAAAGAGTTAGGACCTAAAACAGATAATCCTAGATTAGGAATAATTAACGGAATTTCAATTTTAGGAACTAGTGGTATAGTAATTCCATTTTCAACTGCATCTTATGCAGCATCAATTAGGCAAAATCTAGATGTTGCAATTGCAATGGGGAATGATACTGTTGTACTTACAACTGGGGGTAGAAGTGAAGATTTTGCAAAAAAGATAGTAGATTTACCTGAGCATTGTTTTGTTCAGATGGGGGATTTTTCGGGATATACTATTCAGCAATGCAGTAAAAAAAATATCAAAAAAGCATATGTAGTTGGCTTTATCGGAAAACTTGCAAAAATGGCGGCAGGGGTAAAACAAACGCATGTGAAAGGATCAAAAGTCGATATGAGTTTTCTATCTGAATTAGCAAAAAGGTGTAACGCAAATGAAAATGTTATTCAAAAAATCAAAAAAGCTAATACAGCAAGACATGTCTCGGAGATAATTCTAGAAAATAAGATAGAAGGTTTTTTTGATTTAATTTGTGGTGAGACGCATAAACATATGAGAAAGCATTCAGAAGGAAAGGTTCCAATTGAAGTAATACTTTTTGATTTTAATGGGAATATTTTAGCTAGAAAATCTGAAGAGTAAGGTATTTTATTAAAGCTGGAAGATTTTGAATATGGAAAAAACTTCGGTACTTGCTATTACTAAAAATGGAGTAAAAATTGGTGAAAATCTAAAGGAGTTATTTCCACACTGGAAAATTTTTGCACCATCAAAACTATCAAATGAGAATAATGAAATAATATGGTATTCTGAGCCTACATCTGAGAAAATTGTTGAACTTTTCAAGAGGAATAATGCATTAATTTGTCTTTTTTCATTAGGTGCAGTCATTAGATTAATTGCACCACATTTGAAAGATAAAAAAACGGATCCTGCTGTAATTGTAATTGATGATAAAATGAATTTTGTTATTAGTGTTTTATCTGGACATATTGGAGGTGCTAATGAACTTACAGAAGAAATTGCAGAAAAACTTGGGGCAATATCAGTAATTACCACTGCAGCAGATGTAAACAAAACAATATCTGTTGATTTGGTTGGAAAAGAATTTGGTTGGAAAATTGATGATGATTCTACTGTAACAAAAATTAGTGCACATATGGTAAATGAAGAGTCCATAGGTGTTCTTCAAGATACAGGGAATAAAGATTGGTATAAAAAATTACCAAAGAATGTTGTAATTTATGAAAATATTGAAGATTTAAAAAAATCAAATTCAAAAGCATGTTTGATAATTTCTGACAAAATAATAGATGATGATATAATAAAAGAATCTGTGGTTTATCGTCCTCCAAGTTTAGTAATCGGAATCGGATTACATTGGGATACTACAAAAGAAACTATTAGAGAAGGAATTGAAACTTGTTTGGAAAAATTCAAACTTAGTTCAAAATCTATTGCAAAATTAGTATCAATAAAAAAACCACAAGATGTACAAGGATTAATTGATCTTGGTAAAGAAATGGGAATTCCAGTAGAATATGTAGATAGAGAAAACTTGGCAGAGATTTCTGCACCAAACCCTTCTGAAACAGTAAAAGCATTTGAGGGAACTGCAAGTGTTTCTGAAGCTGCTGCAATCAAGGTTTCTGGAGGAGAATTAATTGTAGAAAAACAGAAATTCCCACCAAATTTGACAATAGCAATAGCGAGGATTATGAATTGAAAAAAGGGTTATTATTGATTGATAGAGGAAGTAGAGAAAGAGAAGCTTCTGAAGAATTAGAAGTAATTTGTAAAGGAATCAAGGCTAAAGGTGACTATGTTTTTACTGATTTTTGTTTTCTTGAGGTAGAGCCTCCATACATTGAAGATAGAATTCCTAAATGTCTAAAACAAGATATAGATTCCTTAACTATAGTTCCATACTTTTTGTATCCTGGTAAAAAAGTAAAAAATGCGGTAACTGATGTAATGAAATTTCAAAAAGACACCAAAGTAAAATTTCTAGTCACAAAACAAATGAGCATGCATAAAACTTTGGTAGATGTTGTTGAAAACAGAATATCTACAACTCTGCAAGAAAATGAAGTTATACTTCCAAATAAGGAAGTGGATGTAATGATAATTGGGCACGGTAGTAAAGATCCTAATGCACAGAGATCATTAGATTACATTGTAAATGAATTGACAGATTCCTACAGGAATGTTAGCAGGTGTTGGCTGGAAATAGAACAGCCTGATATTTTTGAAGGAATCAAAAAATGTGAAAAAGACAATCCCAAAGTGTTGATAATTGTTTTTTATTTTCTTCATGAAGGTGCACATGTTAAAACTGATATTAATAATGATTTGATTCCAGCACTTGAAAAATCTACAATAAAGAAGGCATACATTACAAAACATATAGGAACAGATCAAAAAATGATAGATTTGATATTAGAGAGAGCAAAAGAGGTTGAAGATGCAAACTAAGAAAGGCCAATCAATTGAAGATGCAAGTATGCAAATGATTGAAGATGAGATAGGCCCTCATGAATTCAATGAAAAAGAATGGCCTATTGTGAGAAGAATTATTCATTCAACAGCTGATTTTGATTTTGCAGATAAAAATAAGTTGATTTTTCACAAAGATGCAATTCAAAGTGGAATGAATGCTTTAAAAAATGGCTGTAGTATAGTAGTTGATGTAAATGGAGTAATTGGAGGAATGAATAAACAAAATCCTAAAGATTTTGGAAATAACATAGTTTGCAATATTTCAAAACCAGAAATTATGGAATTAGCAAAAAAAGAAGGTAAAACTCGCTCACAAGTATCAATGAGAGAAGCAATATCAGATATTGATGGAGGAGTTGTTGCGATAGGAAATGCTCCTACAGCACTTTTAGAAGTAATTCAAATGGTCAAAGAAGGCATAGTAAAACCTGCTTTAATTATTGGAATTCCAGTAGGATTTATCTGTGCTGCTGAATCAAAAGCAGAACTAGCAAAGTTGGAAGAAGTTCCATTTATCACAAATATGGGTAGAAAAGGAGGAAGTTCGTCAGTATCTGCCACAATTAATGCTATTTTCAAACTTATTAGAGCGGAATCATCGCTTTGAATATTTTATACAGTTTTTAACAAAAATTTCTGCATAATTTGAGCTATCAAAATAGAGATGACCATAGGATGCTAAAGTATTATCTTGAATTAATCCATCCTGATGATTTTTAATTCCTTCACCTATTTCTAAAGAATAAGCATATTTTGAGTCAGATGAAACAGAATCTAAATGAGAGTAGTGAAATTCATGTCCTTGAAAATTATGGAGTTTTTCAGATATTGAATTTTTTGAAATAATCTTACCTTTTGTATAATTTAGTGTCATTTTCTTTGTCATTTTGGTTTCAGCATCAAATAGGCCAATCATTTTGTATTTTTTATTTTCAGATAATATGGATTTTGTCAAATACATTAATCCACCACATTCAGCATAAATAGGAAGACTGTCTTCAGATAATTTTTTTATTGATTTTTTCATGATTTGGTTTTTTTCAAGAGAATTACCTAGAACTTCAGGAAAACCACCACCAATGTAAAGACCATCACATTTTGGGATTTTTTTATCTTTAACAGGACTAAAGAATTTTATTTTTGCACCTTCACGACGTAATGCTTCTAAATTATCTTGATAGTAGAAATTAAATGAAGTGTCAAGAGCAACAGCGATAGTAGTTTTTGCTTTTTTGTGTGTTAGTTTAGATTTTTTATTTAGATCAGATGAATTTTTTGTAATTTTTATTATTTGATTTATATCAATGTTTTTTAAAATAATTTTAGATGTTTTTTGAATTTGTTGTTTGAGAATTTTACTCTCTAATGTTGAAATTAATCCAAGATGTCGAGATGGGATTTGCAATAAAGGATTTTTTGGAATTACACCAATTATTGGGATTTTAGTTTTTTCTAGAGCACTTCTACACAAAAGTTCATGTTTTTTACTGCCTATTTTGTTAAGAATAATCCCAGATATACGAGAATTTTTATGAAATTTCAAAAATCCAAGTGCAGTAGCAGCAATGGAACGGGAAGTTTTGCTTGCATCTAAAACCAATATGACAGGGGATTTTGTTAAAGATGCTACATGATGAGTGCTTGCATAGTTTGAATTACCGCTAAATCCATCATAATATCCCATGACACCTTCTATAACGGAAATATTAGATTTTGAGTTTGAAAGAAAGCTATTCAAAAGTTGATTTTCACCCATTAACCAAGCATCCAAGTTGTATGTTTCACGGTTAGAAATACTTGAAAGATAACCTGGATCGATATAATCAGGTCCAACCTTAAATGGTTGAACAGTAAAACTTTTTTTTTGTAAACCATAGATGATTGAGCAAGTAATTGATGTCTTTCCTACCCCACTTGTAGCACCTGCAACAACAATTCTAGGGATTCTCAATTGCATTACTACAACCAATTTTTATTTAAATTGATAGATTTTTGATAATCCTCAATGTTTTTAGTAAGAATCATCAGATGTAGTTTATGGAAGAAGATGGATTAACCATTGTTTATACTGGAAAAGGTAAAGGTAAAACAACTGCAGCCTTAGGAATTGCATTACGTGCAACAGGATACAAAAAGAAAACTTGTATGATTCAATTTATCAAAGGTTCATGGCACTATGGTGAAATGGATTCATCTAAAAAACTTGAACCAGAATTTGAGATGGTTGCAATTGGGAAAGGATTTGTCGGCATAATTGATGATAAAAGTCCAAAAGAAGATCATCAACAAATTGCAAAAGAGGCAATAAGAATTAGTAATGAAAAAATTCAGTCAGGAAATTACGACATAGTTATTTTAGATGAGATAAATTATGCAGTTAATCTTAATTTGATTTCAGTTGATGATGTTTTAAACATTATAAAATCAAAACCAAGAGGCGTAGATTTGGTATTAACTGGCAATTATGCTAAAGATGAAATCATTGAAATTGCGGATTTGGTTACGGAGATGAGAGAGATAAAACATCCATTTCAGAAGGGCATAAAGGCAAAGAAAGGTATTGATTTCTAGCCAGCAACATTAATTTACGCATTGAGGAGTTTTAGAAGAAATGTCTACTGAAATCCAAGAAATGCCTGAACAGGGAGAGATAATACTTGCTACAGTTACCAAAGTAATGGATCATGGGGCATATGTAACCCTTGATGAATATGATGATATCCAAGGATTTTTGCATATTTCAGAGATTGCACCGGGTTGGATAAGATCAGTTAGCAGGTTTGTCAAAGACGGGGAGAAAAAAGTACTACTAGTAAAAAAAGTTAATTCTAAAAGAGGGGATATAGATCTATCATTAAAACAAGTATCAAAGGATCAGAAAAAACAAAAACTAAAAGAAGTTAAAAAATTTGAAAAAGGTAAAACGCTATTACAAAATGTTCAGGAAAAGGCAAAACTTTCAGATGAAGAAATTGAAAAATTGGAAGATAATATTTATTCAAAATTTGATTCTGTATATGATGCATTCATAGAGATTGCAAGAAATGGTATAGAATCTGTCAAAGATCTTAAACTGGCAAAAAAAACTGCAACGGTAATTGGAGAGATATGTTCTAAAATTAAACTACCATCAGTGGAAATTAGAGGAATTATGGAGATTACAAGTAACAAATCAGATGGAGTAGAAATAATTAAAAAAGAATTACTAGCTGTTTTGAAAAAAGATCCAACAATAGATATTACTTATTTGGGTGCACCAAAATATCGATTATCAATTACTTCAGAGAATTTCAAATCTGCGGAAAAATCCCTAAAACCAATAATTGAAGAAATTCAAACTAACATAGAAAAAAAGAAAGGCTCATTCAAATTTACTAGAGAAGAATCAAAGAAAACAAGAGAAAATTAAAATGAAATTTCAATTAAGAAAATGTATTAAATGTAATCAGTATACTTTAAAAGAAAAATGTATTAAATGTAATGAAAAAACAATATCTGCACATCCAGCTAAATTTTCACCTGATGATAAATATATGAGATATAGATTAGCCGAGAGATATAATTAAAAAAACTAATTTAATGCAACATAATCTTTGTTAATTTCATAAACAAATACCCCAATAACTGTTCCACCTTTTTCAATATCAAAACTTGGTGAGTAATAGACTAATCTTAGTGGTTCATTTTCATCTTCACTAAATTTGATATCTTTTGTATATATTCCAGTGAATCCTGGTTGATATGTCTGAGATTGTTGATTAGTTCCCATATTTACATAACCTAAAAGAGTAAATGGAATCATTTTACCCAATAATGTTTCATTCCAAAAATAATCTGTTCCACTAATTCCATCAGAATGAAGATATTTAGCTAGTGGTTCATTTGCTATTCTCATGAACCACTGTTTTTTTGATTCATCGGCACCACCACCAAGAACATAAAGTGGTTGATCGCCATTATCAATATCTAATCTTTTTCCAGTCACAAAAATAACTACATAATCAGATTCCATTTCAAGTAAGATATTTCTTGCATCATCAGGTGGACTTAGAAAAGCAGATGCTATTTTTTTAATTATATGATCAATTAAAGTGGAATTATCTGCAAGAGAGGCTCGTTCAGCTTTTGTTTGAATCCAGTATCCATAATCCCACCAAGTAGCAATGACTGCATCCTTTTCAGTGTTATTTTTGATCCAATCCATAGCATCAATCCAATCAGTAGTACTGACTTTATACGTGGTTCCTCCATTAAGAATTGTTGGTGGATTATTAGTAGTAGAAAAAACATTTCCGTTGATAGGAAAAATCAATGGTACCGTAAGTAGTAAAACTATCCCGAAAATAAAAGAAGATTTTAGAATAAGATTTTTAGATTTTTTAATTTCTATTTTATTCGTAAAGAATTCTCTTGATAATACTGACAGCCCTATAGAAGATAAAATGATTATGGATAATGATGCAAATACTTCCAGTCTTACAAATGCAGAACTAACATAAACTCCAATTAATCCTAGGATTAACGCAAAAGAAATCATGTCATTTTTTATCAAGTTAGGTCTATTGGAATTTTTAAGTAAAATCCAAATTCCTAGTCCAGCAAATAGCATCAATATTGAATGGAATAGAAAAGATTGTGCAATAGTAGTTGTTGCATGCTCAGCGACGGAATCAACAAGGGGATCAGTTGTGGTTAAAAATGGGTTTATTGCATTTAGATATCTATGACTAGGTAGAGGAATAAATTCTGAATCAGCATTTAGGATTAGAACACTTGAACCAATAATGAGAATGGCTATAAGAAATAGCAAGCCATTTCGTCGTTTATTGTTCTTACTACTTTTATGTTGTATAGCAATACATGCTACTAAGAAAATTGTTGGAACAATTAATGACAATCCTCCCAGTCCCATAATAAAGTGAATTCCTAATCGTTCAAATGCTAATGATGTGAGAATTGATGTTATTGTAAAAATAGGTATTATTAAAATTAAAAATTTATGATCAGCCCGTAAAAATGGTAATGTTAAAAAGAAAATCCCTAAAGGCAAAATGAAAAATTGATTACCTCCCCATGCAGATAAACCAAAAATAATAAAAATTCCCGAAGCAATCATTTTTGGAATAGAAATTTTATAATTTTGTGATTTTATGGCACTTAAAAAAAGGTATACAGCTAAAACACTAAAAAACAATCCTAATGGTTCTGACTTAAACCAACCAATTTGACCACGAACTATAATTGGTAAAGAAACTGAGAAAAGTAATGCTGCAAATAATCCAGCTGTTGTACCTCCTATTACTCTAACTAAGGCAAAAATTACAATAACTGTTAAAGAACCAAAAATTACAGGGAATAAAATAGTAAAATCATAAAGACTTCCTCCACCACCAAAAATCCAATATGTTGTCGCAGCTGTAAGATGCAACATTACTTGAGAGCTCTGAGAAACATTTCTTCCATGAGGATACCAACTTAAATCATCATTCCATTCAAAATAAGAGTCAATTCCATTGTCAACAAGATATTGTGTTGCTCTATAATTAAAAAAAGGATCAAATTCATTTAATTCCCATCCAAAGTTAGCAGGCTGTGATCTAATCAAAAAAGACATTGAGAAAGAAATGGATAATATTGCAATAATTAAAAGATAGTTTAATTTAAAATCAAAACTTCCTATTGAAAATAATTTAGTCTGTGAATTCAATATTTTGAATCATAGATGTGTGTTTATTACTCTTTTTAAAAAATTAAAGATTTTTTCAAAAATTAAGTAAATTATGGGGCATATTTTCCTTCTAATTTTGCTTCCATAAGAATATGATTTTTCATGGATTCTTCAAGTTCTGTTTTTGTGGAATTTTTTTCTAAATTTAGTTCTGTGTCCAACGCATAAAGTTTGAAAATATAGTGATGTTCCTTATCTGGTGGTGCAGGTCCACCATAACCAATTTCATCAAAATCTGTTTTTCCCTCAATTGAGTTTTTTGGAATAGAATTTTCAGGTATTTCTTGAGTGTTTGGAGAAATATTCCATAAAACCCAATGGACCCAAACTTTGCCAACTGCACCCATTGCATCTGGATCATCCATTATCAAAACTAGGGATTTAGTTTCCTCAGGAACTTCACGAATTATCAATGGAGGGCTTGAATTCCCATTTTTATATCCAAATTTTCTTGGAATTGTGCTACCATTTTCAAAAGCTGGACTTTCTAAAATCATTTAAATCATCAATTATAGTTATTTCTTCAAGTTAAATTTTTCTAAGATTCTAAGATAATTTTATCATTTGATAGAGAAACTATGGAACCTCCAGCTTGTTTGATTTGTTTTTTTAATACTTTATCCATTGTTCCAATTATAGAGTTATGATTTTTTACATATTCTACTAATACCTGATCAGCGAAATTTCCAGAAATAGGGATTTTTTTTAAATTTTTTATAAAATTCATAGTCATAGAAATTTCTTGTTTTTTTTCAGGTATTTTTTCAAGTTTTTCCAATTCTGTAATTACAACATCAGGAACAACAAATGAAATTAAACCTATTTCAACATCAAGGTTATCAATATTTTTAACACGTTTTGTTGCTAAATGGATTAAAAAGTTTGTATCACAGATAACTTCAACCAATTATTCCTGCACCAATTAATCTCCATCTTTCATCAATTCTTCTACTTATTGCAACATTTCCATCTTTAAAGATGCATGCTGGTCGTCTAAGTTCAACCTCAATATTTTTTGATTTTATCTTAGTTACTTTACCTAAAATTGGTGCAGTTCCAATATTAAGTCTAAGTAATTCGCCAGATTGAATTGGTTTGACTTTAATATCTTCAGTTATTCCTACTGCAACATCAAATAGATTCACTTCAAGTTTTAGATCTGTAGAATTTTCTGGAAGAGTTCCTGGTTTTCCAATAACTGAACCAATAAAAGAATCACTTCTAGTCATGGAAGGATCTAATTTTGTCCCAATAGCAACAAGTCCACCAGGTTTCACTGATTCAACTATTCCTGCAGCAGTTCCTAAAGATGTTATTTCTGTTAGTAAGGGTTCGTATGACTTTTTTTTCTCATTCATGATTCCAGGCTTTATCTCAATTTCATCTCCAATTTTAAAAACACCTTGTGTTAAACTACCACCAATTACACCACCTTTGATATCTTTTAATTTTATTCCAGGTTTATTTACATCAAAAGAACGTAAAACATGCATTACAGTATCTTTCTTTTCATCTCTTTCTGGAGTTTTGATTGTTGATTCTATTGAGCCAATTAATGCATCAATGTTCAATCCAGATTGAGCAGAAATAGGAATTATTGGTGATTTTGCAGCAAAAGTTCCTTTAACGAATTTTGTAATATCTTGATAGTTTGCCATCACTTCCTTGTAAGGAAGTAAATCAACTTTATTTTGAACTATTACTATTTGTTGTATACCAAGAGTTTGAAGGGCTAAAAGATGCTCTTTTGTTTGTGGTTTTGGAACTTTTTCATTTGCAGCAACTAACAACAAAGCTCCATCCATCAATGCAGATCCTGAAAGCATATTTGCCATCAAACTTTCGTGTCCGGGACTATCTACAAAACTTACAACTCTAGATAATTCACTTTCTTTTCCACAATTATTACATTTTGGAGTTGTAGAGAAACCTAAAGGCTCCTCACAGCTTTTACATTTGTAAAATGCTGCATCAGAATAACCTACACGAATTGTAATTCCTCGTTTTAATTCTTGACTGTGAACACTTGTCCAAGAGCCAGTTAATGCTTGAATAAGAGTAGTTTTTCCATGATCTACATGACCTGCAGTCCCAATGTTAACACATGGTTGATAACCATATTTTTTGATGTACCAATCAGGAAGTGTTTCTCTCCAATGCATGACTCAAAATGTAGAATCGGTATATGTTAAGTTATTCTTTTTTTTCTTCAGCTTTTTCTTCTGTAGTTTCTTCTGCTGGAGCTTCAACGGGTAATTCTCCATTAAATTTACAATTTACTTGGTAGATTTCTTCAGATACAGTATTTCCACGCATTAATTTTCTTTTTCTTTGTCCGGTCTCTGCATCTTGTAGCCCTACCCCTTTAGAAAGTAGAATTTTTTTTCTTGCAGAACCATGAACGTCATTTCTCATAGGAACTCCAGATTTATCACTTCCTCCAGTGAGTTTTAATTTACCAGATAATCCAACAATGGATGCATCAGTTTCATTTCCAAGCTGTAATCCTAACAAAGGATTAGCATCACTGTCTTTGAGTTCCTTTGAAACAGATTTTCCTTTAATATCTGAAATTGTAAGTTTAAAGTTTGGCAATTATTTCAAAAAAAAGTTGAACGACTAATTAACCTTTGGACATTATTTTTAAATCAAGATTGACTATGATGAGTATGGCTGAGGAAATTAAATGCCCAAGGTGTGATAAAATAATGGTCGACATGCAAGCATGTCATATGTTTTGTCCTAATTGTGGGGCACATTTAGATTGTTCTGATAAAGGGAATTATTGGTAATTACATTCCAGGTCGATCCGGAATATAGTCTGATGCCATATTGATTGCTTGATCTTTCATGATTTCAAGATAGGAATCGTAATCTGTTTCAAAGTTGCAATGAGGGCATCTTACATGGGCAATATCATCGTCTAAGATTGCAACTTTTTCACATTCAGGACATTTTGCATCCATGTATTAGTTTTGAAATTAAGATATTTAATCATAATCAATTAATTGTTTTTAAGCGGAGTTAGTTTAGTCTGGTATGACGTCAGCTTCCCAAGCTGAAGGCCGCGGGTTCAAATCCCGCACTCCGCATTATATCTCTCTAATTGCCTGCTCAATTATTCCTCTATCAGAAGCCTTTGGATTATATTTTAAATAATTTTTAAGATCTTCTTTTGCTTCAGGATTTTTGTTTTGTTTTTCTCTAAGATATGCTCTATTTTTATAAATTTTAGCAGATCTTTTTGGATTGATTTCAATAGCTTTTGTATAATATTTTTCTGCTTTTTCAAATTGATTTGTTTTAAGATAATAATTTCCAAGACCGTTGCAAGTCAAATATGATCTTTTATTTAATTCCAAACATTTTTCATAAAATTTTACACAATCAGGGGAACTTTGTTGATTCATTAAAGATCCTAATTGTTGTAAAGCAGTAGAATTTTCTGGAGAAATTTCTAATGATTGTTTTAATGATTTAATTGCATCAGAAGAATTTTTTAGAATATTTTGTCGTTCAGAAATGAGACATAGCCGATTTGATTTATCAGTAGAGTCATTTTCTAGTTTTAATGAAGATAAAATATCAATTGGTGCTATCAATATCAATAATCTTCCATCTTCCGACCATTCCTTGTCAAAAATGTCTTCTGGTATTGCCCCTTCCTGTTGTTCTCCTTCAAAATTACCTTTCTGAATATAATGCAGAATGGTTTTTTCTTCATCATCATAACCAGTAATGATGGAGGCATGTTGAGTAATTTCTGGAATCCCTGGCAGAATGACAATTGGAGGTATTCCAGTATCAATTATTTTTTTTAGTTCTGATAAGGATGAATTTATTATCTTACATGCTAGACCATTTCTTTCAGCTAATTCTATTCCTTCAATGATTATACTACCATTAAATCCCGAATATTTTTTGGCAGCCTCAATAGCTTCTTCCATCGGTAATTCTACATTCCAATATTTTGATACGACGTTAATTGGTAATGGAAGGCAAATATTTTCTTCTTCAACTAGAGGTAAAAGTAATTCATGATCTTCTTGGTCCATAAATTAAAGAAATTTTAAGAGTTATTAAAATCAATCAAAGAAAACAGAATTTTTCAATTAAATCATTACCGTCATTTGTCATTTCGGGATGAAATTGGGTTCCAAAAATTGGTTTTTTATCATATTGAATAATTTCATATTTACAATTATTTGATTCTGCAAGAGGAATTAAAATAGTAGGTAGTCGTGATATCTCAAATCCATGACTCTCAAAAACATTAAGGGAACCATTACAAACTAAATTCTCTTTTGATATACTGATTAATTCATTTCCTTTTTGAAGTGATTTAGTTTTTCGAATTGTTCCACCTAATGTAAGGGCCAAAATTTCTGCACCATAGCATATTCCAAGTAATTTGATATCGTTTTTAATAGAAAAATTAATAATTTTGGAATTTATTTCGTTTATTTTTTTTTCATTTTTTCTTCTTCCAGATAGGATAAAACCGTCATAATTCGAAAGAGATTGAAGATTTAGAAGGTGAGGAGTTTGTTTTTTAAATGAAATATTTTTTTGAGTTAGAAATTCAGTTAAATTTTTTGTATAAATTGAACCATTATCAACAACTAAGAGCAATTAGTTGCCAACCTCAATTGAGACATAATGTATCTCAGATATTCCATCCTTGACAAATATTGTTCCAATGTTGAGATTATTTTCTTCTTGCCACATGAATACTCTATCACTACGTGGTTTAACAAAATCATCAATGAATTCATTGAGGAATTCTTCAGTATTTTTACGATCACTTTCAGTAAAGAAGAAGATCTCACCTTCGTTAAATGATAATGGTATCTGGATTGATGTTGGTTCAGATACAGTAATGTTACTTTCTTCAAATACCGATTTTATTATTTCAATCCTATCATCTCTAACTAATTCAACATAATTGTCATCTGCTGTAGTTACAGTTGGTGCTACTCCAGAAACTTTTTTGAGATAAGCTTCAAAGGCTTTTTCCTGAGTTTCACCCAATCCAACAAAGTATTCTCCATTAAATGCTGCACCTACTGCTGCAATTGTACCTAATTGTGCAACTACACCACCAGCTCCTGCAGTATATACTGGAATAAAGTAGATATCATGATCACCTACACGATATAAAATATTATCACCAATTCTTGGATTTCTCAAGAGTGTCTTTAGCTGAGCAAATTCTGGATCTCTATCAAGTGCCTCTCTAACTGCAGTAGGACCAATCAATTTGGTTGTAGAGTTTAATGGAACTTCATAGAATTGTAAATTTCCTAGATTAGTTAGATCATTTTCAACTACCATATATCCTGCAAGATTTCTTCCTTGAGAACCTCTTAATTCCAATGAAAGTAATCCCAAGAATTCAGTTTGTACAAATCCTGGAGGTTTTGCCTCAACATAATAAGTATCTAGTCCACGAGGTATTTCATAGAATTCATTAGCTTGAATAAATGTCTCAACATTTGTTACATGGTAAATATTATACATCTCTGTTTTCCAATTAAATAATTCTACTGGATATCTGATTTGTTCTTCTAGCCAAGTAGGCATTGGTTTGAACTGATCAGAATATTGACTGGCAAACATATCTGAAAAGAAATCATCTCCAGTCTTTAGTAATTGGATATCACCATTGTAAGTGTCTACTAGTGCATATCCAACTAATCGTAAGTATGGATTACCAACAGACCATGGAACATCATTGGTATCAAATCCAATAATTAATGGAATTAACCAGTAAGAGTTTGCTCCATCAGTGACAGGAAGTGAATCTAGTTCTTTTCCAAATAAATCATATAGGAAGTAAGGATATAATATTTCCATTCTATCGTGCACATCTTTGTATCTCATAATGTGAACTGATTCAGCAGGAAAAGAAAGTAAAAAGTTTGGTTCAAATATCCAACTTAGAGGTGGTGAAACATCTAATCCACCTAAACCAGAATAAGATACTCCTCCTAATTCAGCACTAGTAGAACCTCTTGAATTTGGATATCCAGACCAAGTTTGCTCAAATAATCCACCTTCTCCATAGTAAATCTCTCTTTGTTTGAAAAATTCACCACTATCAACAATTTGACCATCAGTTGCTTCAAGAGTTAAGAATCCATTAGGAACGTGAGTGTAAACTAGATGCTCGTTATACCATCTATTTTCAAGACTAACTGATGTTGGTAGAATTGGTTTCATTGAGGCAGTCCAATAAAGTGTATTGTTAAATCTTAGAATATCATTGTCTTCAAAATCTACATATGGAATAAGACCAATCTCAGGCTTTAATTTGGCAAAAGCTGCTTCCCAATCCCAAACTCGAATGACATCAAGGACGTCACTGTGTTGATTTACATAATTTTTGATATTATTTGCAGAAACAGATGTTAGTTTAACATCATGAGTATTTTCTTGAATGTTATTTAATTCTCCAAGATATCGATTTACTCCTATTTGTTGAGCTGTATATGGACCCAAAAATTCTATCTTTTTTGCATCAGCTATACTATTGTTTACAGATACAACTCCTGCAACAATTATTGCAATTGCAATAATAGTTAGAATTCTAATGTAAACATCTCTCTTAAACATATGAGTTAGAACACGTGCTCTAATTCTATCAACTACTGAAAATGCAATTAGTGCAAAGCCTATGAGAAGTGTTCCACCAATTACATATCGTGTATTATAATCAATTTGATCAGTAAAGAAGAGATTAAATCCTGCCCATATTATTCCAATTCCAATTATTCCTTCAATTGTAGAAACATAATTTAGATATCTTGGCTTTCCATCATTAGAGTCTTGTAAAAATGAAGTAATTACATCGATTATTCTATGAATTCCTACATACAAAACTAGACGTAATCCAATTGCTGCAAGTAGTGGTGGAATCAAAATTACTAAAGCTGGGATCATTGGAACAACATTTTCAGCTGCAAAGTTTGGATTATTTTCAGGAGTTACAAATGGTAAAGAGAATAACTTTGGTAGATTTTCAATTCCCAAATAATTACCGTCGATAAATGATACTGCTGCAAATCCAAACATGATATTTGCAAAGAATGCTCCAAAAAGCAAAATTTTGGTTATTTGCCAAATTACAAATTGTGGAGTGGAGAGTTTGTATTCTTTGAAACTTGATATATTATTTGAGATTGGTTGCTGTCCACCACTTCCAATAAATCCAATTGCTGTTCTAATAATATACCAGAAAATTGACGATCTTCCAGAAATATTTACACGTACTAGAGCAATCGCAGATAGAATAATTGTAGAGACTAGTGTATAATACAGAGGTTTCGTGAACTGATCGCCAAATTCTGTAAAATTCATCGATAAAATTACTGCCTGATTTCCAACCATGGCAAAAATTACAATTCCAATAATGGCTACAATTCCTAATCTGATGAATTTTCCCGCATCAGGAGGCGGAGCTTGCTTATCAGTAGAGGCGCTATACAAAGTTAAATTTTGTTAAGATTTGGTAAATTAATGTCTTATTAGTAAAATTAAGCAGTTTTTGCTAGTTTTTTGCAAATCATATAGACTGCTACAAATGTTGGAACTGTTACTTTTTCATTATTGTATGGTCCAAATTTTTTGTTTTTTAGCTTAAACTCTATGGGGGAATTTGCTAAAACTTCTATCGTCTCATCACTAAGAAAAGATGCTTCAGAATAAGGATCAAATTTTGTTAAATCTGTACAAAGAATTTTTGTAAGACCACTCTTGCTGTTAATGGATCCTGGCAATCTAAAGATTCTATGTATATCCATAGTTACGTTTGGATCAATTTTTACTCCAATGTTTTTGGATACATCATCTAAAGTTTTTTGGAAGGAAGAATAACCATTTGCAAGAAGTTCTGTAATTATTTTTGAGCGTTTTGATTTTGAACCAAATACATATTTTGAGAACCTTCCCTTCCATCCTTTTTCATTAAAATCAGGAAAAGCTGCACGATCTTGTTTGAATTTCCTCATTCCAAATGTTTCAGGGATGGCTCCACGTAGTGAGATATAATCTGTCAATTCAGATCTCTCTCTTGAACCAATTTCTTGGAATTGTGAATTATACACATAAACATGAAATCCTTCGTTTCCTGAAAAATATACATGAATATTTTCTTTATCTATTGCAAAATCATTAGTTAGA
This sequence comes from Nitrosopumilus sp. b3, assembly GCF_014078525.1. Classification (NCBI taxonomy): domain Archaea; kingdom Thermoproteati; phylum Nitrososphaerota; class Nitrososphaeria; order Nitrosopumilales; family Nitrosopumilaceae; genus Nitrosopumilus; species Nitrosopumilus sp. b3. The sequence continues at coordinate 5,545 of NZ_MU078696.1, read as the reverse complement.
ATTTCAGATAATCTTTCTACTTGTATTTTTGATTGATCAATACAATTTTTACATGGCAATGATTTTTTTTCTAATTTTGTTGAATTACATTTTCTGCATTGATTTGAATCCTTTGAGATTTCATTGCATTCATAACATATTGAAACTGTATGATTTGCTCGACATGTTAAATTGAGATCTTTTGCATCAATATCAAAAATGAGATCTGCCTCTTTCCAGTCTTTTTCATTCATTGGTAAATTAGGAAACGAATAGTAAGCATTTGAGCAATAAACATCAGAGGGAACATTTTGCATAAATAATAAATGCAATTCCTTATCGTCCTTGATTTGGATATGTCTAGTCATTCCTGAATTGAATTTCTGGAAACCGAATTCTCTTTCAGATGTTCGCTCTGGTACATGAATTAGATCAAAGTGCTCAAAATAATATTTTTTGAACGAATCTTCTAGAAATTTTATATCAGTATCTTGCATTATTTTCTCTTCTTTCCAAATTGTAAAGGGTTGATAATATTATCGCATTCAGATGTTGCAAAACAGAGACTTTGTGTTTTTAGTTTCTCACATGAGGGACAAGAATATTGGGTTCCACTTCCAGAAGTTCCAGCTAGATGATTAAGTTGGTAAAGAGTCACACGAGGATTGTAATCAGGAGCATTTTTGAAAAGCGGTGCTATTTGTTGAACTGTTTGACCCTTTGAGAGAAGAAAAGTTGCCAACATAAATCGCCCAGAATGGGGTAGGTTTTCACCCTTTTCAAGCACATCAATTGCATGTTTGATGCACGGTGGATACTCTCCGGTAGTCACTGTAAAAGTTGCAAATTTTTTTGATAGCATTGAAAGTTTGTTAACTGAGTCCTCAAAACCAGGAATCATTGTAGGAGTTTTTGCATTAATTATTTTAGAATTGATGTACGTACCCAATTCTTTTCTTATCAGTCTAACTGTTTCATGGGGAGTTAAAAATACTAGTCCATTTTCAACATGCCTGTTAATTAACTTCCATTCTCTTTCATGAAAATTTATGGAGTGTTTTAGATAATCAGATACCGGAATTACAAAGTAATCATCCTGTTTTTCAATCTGAACTGAAAAGAGATCATCAATTACTCTAATTGCTAATTCTTTTTTGGACTCATCTGAAATGTTTGATAGATCTCGTTCCAGATACTTTTCTGCACGTCTAGCCTCTGCTAGTGCAAATCTCTTGATCAGAGTATGCATCCCACATAGTTTTAGCAACACTATTGCTAAAAGAAATGAGAATACTTCCCTTGGAAGTGCTGCTTCTTTTGACACATGATCACCAATTAAATCAGATTTGTAGATTTTCCCATCAGCTGCTACTAGTATTCTATCATAGGCTTTCTGGATTAGTTGTTTTAGATCAGGATCTGTTCCAAATTGTTCTAGTGAGAATCCTTGATCTTTGAGATATTGACCAGCATCTGCCAAAAATGGATATTTTGCAATTTCATCCTGTCCTAATGCAATCATGATAGTGATTCACTTAATTTACTTAAAAATCTGGTTTTTAATGCTGGTTTAAATTATGTTTTAAGAAATTGATGGAATATGCAGATCGGCTGTCATGTCTCAATTTCTGGTTCAATTGACAAAGCAGTTGATAATGCAGTTGAAAGAGAATGTACTGCTTTTCAGATATTTACTAGAAATCCAAGAGGATGGAATGCAAAAGAGCTATCCAAGGAAGATATTGCAAATTTTAAATCAAAACTAAAGGCAAGTAAGATTGATAGATTTGCAACATGTGCACATATGCCATATCTGCCAAATCTTGCATCCCCAAAAGATGATGGATTTGAAAAATCAATTAAAACTTTGATTAATGAAGTTGAGAGATGTGCAGAATTAGGAATTCCATATCTTGTTACACATCTAGGTAGTCATTTGGGAACAGGTGATGAGGCTGGAATTAAAAGGCTCGTTGAAGGACTAACAAGAGCTGGAAAGACAAAAAATGATGTAATGATTTTATTGGAGAATACTGCAGGTCAAAAAAATTCTGTTGGTTCTGACTTTAAGCAGCTTGGTGAAATATTCAAGCAGTTAAAACCTGCAAAGAAATTTGGTGTTTGTTTTGATTCTTGTCATGCATTTGTTTCAGGGTATGACTTGAGAACAGAGGAGAAAGTAAAAAAAGTATTTTCTGAATTTGATAAATTTGTTGGGCTAGAGCATTTGAAAATCTTGCACCTAAATGATGCTAAAGGTGACCTTGGATGTAATCTGGACAGACACTATCACTTAGGGTTGGGGGGAATTGGAGAAAAGGGAATTTCAGCCATTGTAAAGTTTGCAAACAAGAAAAAAATTCCAATAATTTTAGAAACACCAATTGATGATGAAAGAGATGACTTTGAGAATATCAGAGTGGCAAAGGGGTTTGCGTAGAAATTTATTTCATGGATGAGTGGATTTTACAATGAACTATGAAGAAGTAATGAAACTAGCCCTTGAGCGTGGGTTTTACTTTCCTAGCTGTGAAGTATATTCAGATGCACAAGCTGGATTTTGGGAGTATGGGCCTTCTGGTGTTGGATTAAAAAATAAATTTCTAGAATTATGGAGGCGTGAGTTAATCAGACGTGATGGAATGCTTGAGATTGATGGTTCTCAGATAATGTCAAAATCAGTCTTTGAGGCATCAGGACATTTAGGAAATTTTGCGGATCCAATTATCCAATGTACAAAGTGTAATTCAACATTTAGAGCAGATAGAACAATTGCAGAGATTTCACAAATTGAAATTCCTGAGAGTGCTGATTTGGAGGAATTTGATAATGCCATTATTCAAAATAACATAAAATGTCCAAAATGCAAAGGGGATTTTGATAAGACTAGGAAATTTAACATGATGTTTAGAGTTGGTATTGGTCCTCAAGAAGAAGAAGCATACCTTAGACCAGAAACATGTCAGTCTATTTTTATAGATTTTCCACGACTTTTTAAAACAATGAGAGGGAAATTACCTTTGGGAATTGCTCAAGTTGGAAAGAGTTTTAGAAATGAGATCGCTCCAAGGCAGAGTCTGTTACGCTTAAGAGAATTTTATCAGGCAGAAATTGAAGTATTTTGTAATCCATCTAAATTACAAGAAGTGGAAAATTTTTCAGAAATTGAAAATACAGTAATTCGAGTTCAAACAGATGCAGATCCAGTCTCTATGACATGCAAAGAAGCAGTAGACTCTGGTGTTATTCCAAACAAATTTGTCGCATATTACTTGGGCATGTTGATGGAATTTTATGAGAAAACAGGTATTGATGTTACAAAAAGTAGATTCAGAAAACTTGGAGACAAAGAAAAAGCATTCTATGCTGAAGTTGCATTTGATTTTGAAGTAGAAACTACAATTGGATGGCTCGAGCTTGTTGCATGTAATTATAGATCAGACTATGATTTGTCAAGTCATGCTAAAATGAGTAAAGAGAAATTTGAGGTAATGGATAATGATGAGAAAGTCTTGCCTCATGTCTTTGAGATTTCAATGGGAATTGATAGAAGTCTTTACACCATTTTAGAGCACAGTCTAAAAGACGACAAGGAGCATGAAAGAGTAGTGTTATCTCTCAAGCCATATCTATCTCCTGTGCATGTTGGAGTATTGTCCCTAGTCAAAAAGGATGGACTCAAAGAGAAAACAGATGAGATTTATCTTAAAATCAAGCGAAAATGTGATGCATTTTTAGATCATTCAGGAGCTATAGGAAGACGGTACAGAAGACTAGATGAGATTGGAGCTCCATTTGCCGTAACTATTGATCATCAAACAATAGAAGATGAAACTGTAACTATTAGAAAGCGAGACTCTATGGAACAGTCTAGAGTGAAAATCTCAGAATTAGAATCAATTATTATTTCTGATACTAGTTTTCCTTAACTCATTCCCATTGACGTGTCGATTCTGAAATTAGATTGGACTGTTTGTCTTTCTGCAAAGAAGATATCAATATCATAAGTTTCTCCAGTTTGTAATCCATAATCATTTATCAATTGTGTAGAAGTAATTTCAGCTGTAGATTTTGGATGTACTCCACCTAAATCTATCACTAGTTTATCATCAATGAATACCCAAACATCGTCATCACCAGTAAATTTGAACATTTGATCATTTTCAAATTCAATTGTAGAATGGAATTCTATAGTGAAGTGATAGTTATGAGATAATCCTTGATTTCCAAATAATTTTCCATCAATTGGGAAAAACCCTGGTCCAGATTCAAAAGTATATACAGAAGGATCTGATGTTATTGTGTTATCCAAAGTTAAAGTGATATCATCACTTTTGTTAACACCGTTTACATCATTATACCATTGAACAAAGTTTGCTTGTCCATTTGTAGATATTGTATCCTGATTAAATTCAGGTTTCCCATCACCGCCTAAAACAGATTTTACTATTCCAGGTTCAACTGATGAACAAAGTCCACCACTACATCCTTGCTCCATATCATCATGGTTTTTCTTAAAATCTCTAATTATACCAGTTAATTGTTTTTGATCTCCAGTCTCAGTATTTGAATCACCTTTTTCACAATTAATTATAGTATTATCACCTTTGTTACCCTTACAATAATCATAATTATCTCCACCATCAATAAAGTCATCACCATTTCCTCCTCCAATTTTATCATTTCCAGCATCTCCAAATAATCTGTCATCATGATTGTTTCCAGTAATCTTGTCATTTCCATCTCCACCATGAATTTCATCTAATCCATTATTTCCAGTAAGGTTATCATTTCCAGCATCTCCAAATATTATATCATCACCAGCATGTCCTCTAATTTTGTCATCTCCTGATCCTCCATGAATTTCATCCATTCCGTCATGACCATTAATATTGTCTTTGCCATCTCCACCATAGATACAGTCATCACCTTTCTTTGCATTAATTTTGTCATTGCCATCCAATCCCAAGATCAAATCATTTCCGTCAGTTCCTTTTAGTTTGTCATTACCGTTTGTTCCTTCTATGACATTATAGAGACTAACATCATTACCACAAAATGATTGTGTCAAAGTTACAGTTGATTCATTACTCTGAGTAACCCCATCTTCATCTAATATAACATAAGTAAATGAAACAGTTCCAAAGAATAAATCGGATGGAGTAAACACAAAGCTTCCATCACTATTAACTAGTAAACCTGGAGATGGTATTGATGTTTCAATTATAGATACGGTCATCGATATATCATATTGATCATTATCTAATACGCCAGGCGCAGGTATAGATATTCCAGAATCTCCATCTACATCATAGGAGTCATTTACTGCATAGGATTCATCAACATCGTCATCACAGTTGTTATCTATATCATCTCCCCAAATTTCATTTGCATCAGGATTGATGCTTGCATCTACATCATTACAATCAAAACCTAATCCAATTCCACCTACAAATCCATCTGCGTCATCATCATTATCTAGATATGTTGGAATTCCGTCACCGTCAGTGTCATCATCAAACCAATCACCATTACTGTTTAGGTCTTCGTTAAATGTTGGTATACT